>CALUOV010000070.1 GCA_944322275.1 uncultured Bacteroides sp.
AGAATCTTTTCTTCATAATGGCTATATTCTATCTAGTTGTTAATAATCGGTTTGCATAATCGTTTTAATCAGCGGCTGTATGACAGCGGTTCCTATGCTTGCCGCTCCGGCCGCAGTCTCGCTGTCGTTTTGTTCTATTCTGCGTTGCAAGACTTGAAGATGCGCTAGCCTGCGCTGGTAGGCTGCCTTGTCACGGGCCTTTACCGCTTCGGCAAGCCCCAGAGCTTCCTGCCCCATTCGTGCCCACAATCCCATAGCGGTAATCCAAGGAGTTATCTCTTCAATTAGTGCGGGATTGCTTTTCGACACTTTCAGTTCATCAGCGGCCGATTCCATGCGTTCAAATTCATTTTGTAGCGTCTTCATATCTTCGGCTTGCCAGTCTCGTGTCTCTTCAAACTGATGTAGGAAGCGTTCGGCAGAGGCACGGATGCAGGTGGATTCTTCCCGTGGAAAATGCTCTACGCCGGTGGCAGAAGAATGGCGGCAGAAGCAAGCCAAGGCTTCAGCCGCGTCAGGCAACAGATGACGGATGCCTTCTTCCCACGAGGCTTCCGCCTGATAAGCGTTTATGTTCCAGGTGTAATCGGCCACCCCGAACAATGCCAGTTTGGAGGCTTCGGCGTATTCCATCGGATTGGATACAAAAGCCGAGACTTCGGTACGGATACAAGAGTCAATGCCACAGACTTTTCCCATCAGCAGGCGGTCATTAGAAAAATCTGTTACGGGGAAATTCCACCAGATGTAAGGCTTGCGTTTGAACAGAGTCTGTACCCACATCAGGTTATCGGCTGTAATGTCCGACAAGGCGCGGTCTCCGGTCCACATAATGTGAATATTCGAAGACAGACGATTGCCCAGTGTTTTCAGATAATTTGTTTCGGGTTTCCATCGGCTGCGGTTGTATTCGGTAGGACAGATGATGAGGGGGGCTACGTCCGGTTTGGTCTGTACAAAACAACTGTCTAAGTAGTTCATGAGTTCCACTTGTTTGTTTGCGTCTGTACCGGCTCCCTTGATGTCGTCAAAGAATACGGCGAAGGCACGGACTCCCAAATGGTACATGCTTTCTAACTTATCCACTAATTTATCCCGGTCTTCTGTAGTCCATTTGATGTCCCGTCCGGGATGGATGGCCCATACGAAATCCACTTCCCGTTCATGGGCATAGGCGACAAGTTCCCGTAACTGTTCCGCTTCTTTCGCGGGATAGGGTTGGCGCCAATGGGGAGAGCTGTGATAGCGGTCATTTTTCGGACCATATATATAGGTGTTCAGTTTTTGTTCACTGCAAAAATCAAGGATGCCTTTACGGGCTTCGTGACTCCAAGGTTGTCCATAGAATCCTTCCACCACACCCCGTGTGGCAATGTCGGGCCAGTCGGTAATCGCTACTTCTGTTAAGCGTCCTTGTGCTTGGGATTGTTCCAGCCATTGTTTCAGGGTGCGGATGCCGTAATACAGTCCTCGGTTATCATATCCGGCTACAACAATTTCTTTTTCAGTTATGGACAGATAGTATCCTTCCGGATGTTGTGGAATTTGTTTGTGATATTTGCGAACGTGCTTACTACTGCGGATACCGACCCGTAAGGGCATTCCTTTTGCGGCGACTCGGTCTTCTACGCAGTCGAGTAAGGCGCGCAAGGTATTAGGCGCCAGTTCATCGGTGCCAATCAGCCGGAAAGATGCGGGTAGCGGAATATTCTTTCCGTCCGTTTCAACTTGATGTGGCAAAGGATGAAGTCCTGTTTCCGTCGCGTAGCTTATGCCCAGACAGAAACAAAAGCTAAAATACAAAGCTATTAATCTTTTCATGGTAAGTCGCTGCTAATTTAAAATTTTATGTAAATATGGTTTTGTTATGTGTCACAGGATGTTCCGTTCAGTAAACGCCATGACATTCATTAAATGTCTCTTTTTCCCAGCGTTTAGATAAAGACAAAATGGCAAGGCTTATGAGCCTTGAATCCTCAAATTACATCGGAGTTTAACCCGCAGCCTTGTCATTTGTCTTCTTGTTTACTTAAAAAAAATATGTGTGCTTTTGTTATCCCGAAAACAACTTTATTTTGAAGATTTCCTTGTTTAAGCAAATGTATTAAATTGCATCAATAGAAATCAACATCTGAATCCTGTAAAATGTGTGTATAAGGTTTTGAAGGGATTGAAGAAAATGCTGGGTCTTCTTTCCCAATTGCCTTAAAACTTCGAGATGAAATGTAATTTGTTTCTTTTCCATTACAATCATAAAGTAGTTCTACCGTGACATTTACTACAATATCATCATCGAACCATTCTTCTTTTCCCCAGTCATAGTAATAACTAAAGTTGTCGTTCAAAGTTGTATAAATCGGAATAGTATAACTAGATCCTTTGCTTTTATATAATGTATAACCTGGTAGAGAACCTTTGGAATTATGATAATAACCAATTTCTTCCAATTCTTCATTTGTTAGCTTAGAAGAGATATGACCATCTTTCCCCATATAAGCCCAATCAATAGTCACATGTTTTTCTTTAATATATTGTTCTATGTCCGGATTGAAAACGACAACAGCGTTTCCTATATAAATTTCGGGACTTAAAATAAAAGCATTTATATTTGAACCTGAATTTCCTGATGCTGGTACTACCTTAGAATATCTTTCATAATAATATATCGGTACTGAAGCTAAACTCCAGACTCCAAGTCCTTGATAGTTATTAAATTTGCCCAAATTAATATCTGTCATCGGAGAAATCTCAGCGGATCCAACTTGTTCCCCATTTCCTTCTAATTTAATAGAACCAGAGGTATGAAGTTCGATTTTGTCGATAGATGATTTTTCTCCTTTCCCTAAAATATGTTTATAAAAAAATTTACCAACGCCTTTAATTATGTCTATGATGTTTTGAGTTTCTATGGAGTTATCAGAAAGAAAAGCAGGAGCTATATGTTCTTTTACACTACGCATTACTTGGTCATTATTAAAAATATGCGAAGTGGAACTAACATTGTTTTCATTTACGTTATTTGCATGTACGACTGATCCTGTAGTATTGGCTTCTATAATTCCACCAAAATTGTATTCAGTTATTTCTTTATTAATAGCCGTCAGTCTAAAAGTTGTATTTGAAGAGATAAAATCATTTGTATAGGGTAACTCTAAAAGAAATGCATTCCATCCTCTCTTAATACCTGTTGTAGAGTCATTTGTTAAAGGTGATAAGAAAACAGACTTTTCTTTATGAGATGTATTCATTGGTTCAAAGAAAAGGCTTTCTGAAGACGGAAACAATGTAGTGAAAGAATTATTTGCTGTGCCAAATTCCCACATGAAATTATTGTTGCTTGCAACCTCAATATCGCTATAGTAAAAGACTTTCAACACTCCAGTTAAATGGTTATAGAAGAACATATAGTTCTTATGTAAATTTTCATTTACTCCAGTAAATGTATGAAATATCATTTCCCATCCATCTTCTTTTTTGATATCACGAGCTATTTCTGGAGGAATACTACCTGTATTATTATGAATCCAAGGTAAATATTCTTTGTCACCAGTACTTAAAAGTACATATGTTTGATTTTCCCAATCAGTTAATAAATTGGGATTAGAAGTCGACACTTCACCTCCTTCTTCCACAACGCGAGTTAGAATTTTCTTATTAATTTGGTCTTGACCCTCAGGTATTACTGTAGTATCACTGCATGATACTAAGCATACGATTAAAATATATAAACATAAATTTTTCATATAAGTGCTAATCAAGTTCCTTCAAAAGTATTGTCAGAACATGGAGTTCTTTGTTCTGACAATACTATAAAATTCTATTTTTATTTGATCTTCTCTATCACTGTTTGATCATTGATAGTGATATATGTACGACCTTCTCCATTTAATGGATACAGATCCTGAACACGCAATGTATCATCAATCAGAATCTCCAACTGAGTAGATTGAGGATGAGGATGCAATGATTTAATATTACCTGTTCTGAACATCAGTGTATGGTCAATAATTGAGTCTCCTGCATTATTGTACTCAATCATTTTTAGTGCATAAACTGAATCCTGATGATGTACTCCACGTTCATAATCAATGGTATACATTCTCTCTTCTTCATCAGAGCAGGATGTGCTAATGAACAAGCCAGTGGTAAATAGCAGTATAAAACTTAATATCTTTTTCATAAATCTTTCTTTATAAGAATGTAACGTAATTATTTTATTGCTCCCAACCTGGATTTTGTTGGAATTCTGCTCCTGTGTTGGAATCAATTACTTCCTGCGGGATAGGCCACAACAAGAATTTGTCATCCCAACGCGAAGCGACACGGTCATTGTATTTCACACTGCGCTCTTTCAGAATGCCCAGACGGGAAAGCGTCAGACGACGTAACTCTTCACCGGCCAGCTCACGGATGCGTTCGTCCGCCAGGAAATCTTTGTTTACGTCTGCAGCGGTAATTTCCGATGCATGGGCACGGCGACGGACCACATTGATTGCTTCTGCGGCACCTTCGTTGTTGCCTTGGTTCATGCGGGCCTCGGCCAATAACAGGTATGTCTCAGCCAGGCGGAAACGCATGCGGTCTTTCGTGTTACCGCCATAGCCTTCATCACCGCCACGGTCTATTACACCGTAGAAGAACTTCGTAATGGCGGGACATAATCTGCCGGCTTGCCAAGTGTCGTCCGTAATCGGACACAGTTTGCCATAAGTCTCCGGAGACTCCGGGTTGTTATAGTACCAATGACGCTTAATGTTATATTCAGAATTACGGATATCCGTGTCTTCGAAGAAACCGGCATCGTCACCAATCCACCAGGGAAGTCCCATCAGCTGTGCCAATCCACGGCCGCCCAGCGAATCGGCAATCTGGAATCCGGTAATGTCCCAATATTTAGGCACCCAGGCGCGTTTGGTCCAGTCATCTTCTTCACCACCACCGCCAATGGTGTTATACTCCAACTGCATCACCCAAATGGACTCTTTATTACCTGCTGTACGGTTCTGATTGTTTTCCTTAAACAGATCGGAGAATACATCTCCCGGCTCAGAAGCTTGCGTACCGAAGCGGTCTGTCATCAGCGAGAAACGGCCGGAGTTAATCACTTGCAAAGCGGCGGCTTCAGCCTCAGCGTCCATGCCGGCCATCAAGTAAACTTCACTCAACAGATGCCAAGCCGCCCATTTGGTCAGACGTCCCGGCTGTACGGCATCAGGGTCTTCAGGCAGGTTCTCGGCGGCAAACTGCAAATCTTCAATCATGTGCTGCAATACTTCTTCCTTCGGAGTACGGGTGTAATCCACACGGAAATCACGTTCTACCTTGTCTACATAAGGCACGTCTCCGTATAGGTACACCAGATAGCGGTAGGCGTATGCGCGGAAGAAACGGGCTTCGGCCTGGAAGCCCACCTTGTCTGTCGGATTATCCCAAGCCACGTTTTCGTGTTCGGAATACTCTAATATCAGGTTCGCGTTGGCGGCAAGGCCATAACCATACTTCCACCACGAACTAATGAAGTGAGTCAATGGGGTGTATGACAGGTTGTCGAATACTAGCAGAATGGCGTCATTGTGTCCCGTGTTGGCCAGGTCTGTGCCTATCTGGAGCACTTCGTAAGGAGTCGCCTGTCCGTGGGTAAAGGCATTGTCGTCTCCACCCCACGTATTGAACTCCGAACGGGCGTATTCATACAGTCCGGTGATACCCACCTCGAAGCCATGGGTACTGGTGTAGGTGTTTTCCGGTGCCAGTGACTTTTTCAGTTCTTCATCCAGGAAGCCGGAACAACTGCTCAGCGTGAGCAGCGAAGCGATTGCTAGATATGCTATTTTTTTCATTATCTTTTGGGTTTTAATGGTTTAAGTTTATCGGTTAGAATGTCACATTCAGGCCCAACATATACGAGCGGTTGGTCGGATAGCTGGTGTACATATTGTCGGCATCCAAGTTGGCTACGTTGTCCACGTTGCTGAATGAGTAGAGGTTGTTGACACTCACATTTACATTCAGAGCAGAGATACCCAACGCTTTCAGCCATTTCTGTTCCAGGTCGTACCCCAGGGTGATGTTCTTCACGGTCACGTAGTTCACTTTGGAGTAGAACGTGTGCTTGTCATACGGTGAATAAACCAACGAGGTCACTTCGTTGCTCATGTTTTCCGGTGTCCAGTATTCCATGCCGCTGATGTAGTTGAAGCGCATGTCCCAACGTTCCAGATTCAAATCATGGCGCTCTTTCCACTGGCCGAACACTCCGTTCAGCAAGAACGAGAAACTGAAGTTCTTATAGCGGAACTGATTACCCATGGACAACAGGAAACTGGGAGTTTTCGAACCGATAATTTTCTTGTCGGAAGCCGAAATTCTTCCATCACCGTTTACGTCTTCCAGTCGGGCAGAACCCGGTTTGGCTCCGGCTTGGATTTCTTGTCCCTTTTCATTGTAGAATCCTTCCTTTATTGTGACACTTCCGTCTGAAGCTACAATCTTTTCAGCTCTATAAGTCGGATCGTCTGCCTGCCAGATACCGACTACGTTATAGTCATAAAACACTCTCAGCGGTTCACCGATAAACCACTTGTTGGTGATATCATCTTTTCCGTCACCGCGTAACTCTACAATCTCATCACGATTCAAGAAGAAGTTCACGTTTGTAGTCCATGTAAAGTCACTGTTCTGAATGTTTACAGAGTTCAGTGAGATTTCCACACCTTTGTTGCGTGTCTGGCCAATGTTGTCCATGATGGAAGTAAATCCGTTCATGACCGGTACCGTGCGGTTCATCAGCAAATCCTTTGTATTGGCTACATAAGTTTCGATGGTACCGCTCAAGCGGTCGTGGAACAAACTGAAATCAATACCGATATTGAAACTGTGCGTGGTCTCCCATTTCAAATTCGGGTTTCCTACATTGCTGAATCCCAGGTAGGTACCGTTGGCTGTTGTGCCGGCGTCTCCCCAGATATACTTTGCCATGCTCAGGCGGTCCAAGGTCTGATAGGCGCTGATAGCCTGGTTTCCGTTGCTACCGTAGGACACACGCAGCTTCAGCATATCCAGCCAGCTGTCCCGCAAATTCTCCATGAAGTCTTCCGAGCTGATGTTCCAGGCGGCAGCGGCTGAGGGGAAGAATGCGTACTTGTTGTTGGCGCCGAAAGCTGAATAGCCGTCCGCACGTCCGGTCAGTGTCAGCATATAGCGGTTGTCGTAGTTGTAGTTGGCACGGAACATGTAGGACAATGTAGAAGTTTCCGTCAACTCCGATTCTACTTTCTGGTTTTTCTCACCGGCATTCATGTTGTGATAGGCCGAGTCATCGTTGACAAAGCAATCCGCACTCTGTGTCGCTTTCTTGTCCGAAGTCTGCTGCATACTGAATAGTCCGGTCAGATTCAGTTTGTGCTTTCCGAACTGGCGGTCGTAGTTCACCACGTTCTCCCACGTGTAGTCCCAGTAGTGCCTGTTCATGATAGAGGCGCTGCCGTCTACCTGACTTCCGGAGTAGGTGTCGCGTCCGTAGTAGGAGCCTTCGAAATAATTACGGTAGTTGTAACCGAAGTTGGTCCGGTAGCTTAAGCCTTTTACCGGCAGCTGAATTTCCGCAAAAGACGAGACGAATATGTTGCGGTACTCATTGTCCGTAACGGCATTGATATTTGCCATCGGGTTATAAAACAAGGTCTCGTCCATCGGATACGTTACATAGCGTCCTTCTTCATCCAGGTATTGTCCGTAAGGGCTCATTTTGAGGGCAGCCTCAAAGTAAGGCTGGTTCTTATCTACATCCTTGTCAATAAACTGGGTGCTGATACCGATTTTTAACCAGTCGTTTAAGTCCTGTACAACGTTTACCGTTACATTCGTACGGCGCATTCCCGTATTTTCCATAACGCCTTGTTGCTTCAGATTGGATACCGTAGCGGAGTATTGCGTAGTCTCCGTTCCGCCCGTGATGCTTACCGTATGGCGGTTGGTAAAGCCGTTGCGCAACACGATGTCTTGCCAGTCGGTCGTAGTACCATTCTCGTAGTTAGGTAACTCAATCGGGTGCAGAATGTTGGCCGGATCTAACTGACTTCCTACCCAGTCTAAACTTTGGCGATAGTAATCCTGTCGCATCTGTAGGTATTCTTCACCGCTCATCATGTTCAGGGTGCTTTGCGGTTGCTCGATACCGACCTGTCCTTTGTATGTAACGGTGGCTTTGCCTTGTTTTCCTTTCTTGGTCTGAATCAGAATGACACCGTTTGAACCGCGCGAACCATAGATGGCGGCGGAAGACGCGTCTTTCAGAATAGAAAGGCTCTCGATGATTTCCGGGTCAATGTCACCCAGGGAACCGTTGTAAGGGATACCATCCAATACAATCAACGGCGTGTTGCTTGCAGTCAGTGAGTTGATACCACGGATGCGGATAGATTGTTCTTCGCCCGGACGCGCGTTGGAGGTCGTAATGCTCAGACCCGGAACCTGGCCGGCCAACTTATCCATTAAGTTGTTGCTTGTCACCATTTCCAATTGTTCGGAGTTGACGGAAGCAATACCGCCCGTCAGGTCCGACTTGCGTTGCGAACCGTAACCTACGACCACCACTTCGTCAATCATTTCCGTGTCCTGCTGGAGTTGGATGGAAAGGTTGGTTTGCGAACCTACCGTCACTTCTTGTTCCTTGTATCCTACGTACGTGATTCGCAGTACGGCATTTGCGGGGACACCGTTCAGCGAGAACTTTCCGTCCAGATCCGTAATGGCGCCAATCGTAGTACCTTTTACTAAGACATTCACACCAATTACCGGTTCTCCGGTCTCATCCACGATCGTACCTGTTACCGTCCGTCCGGTCTGTTGTACTTCAAGCGTGGAACGGACTTCCATTGGGCTGTTTACGTCTTGCGCACCATAAGCCGGAACTGTGGCCAGCCAAAGAGCACCGCCCAGACCGAGAAGGGTTCTGGAGAGCTGTGCCGTCATTTTTTGTTTTCTTTTCTGATGCATGAGCATTAAATTTTAGATTAATTATATGTACTTTAAAAAATTCACGGCGCAAAAATGGAAAATCGGGACGGATCTGATGGGAGATATTGTATTTTTGAGCAGATACCTCATTCCAGCCAATTCTTTTTAACTATTCTGATAGGGGGTGCATAATTGTCCGGCGAGGGGAGATTTTGTCTAAAACGGGAGTGTTAAACGGAGATTTGCTCCGCATAAACGCGTCTGCTTGTGTTAAAACCGGAGGACTGTATCCATGTGTACCATCTGTTGGACAAATTTTCCCTTGATGTTTGATTGTAATAGTTATCTTTAACTCCACAAATAGACAGAAACTCTAATTTTAAAGATTAATATCAATGAATTACTCAAGATTTTTAGGTATGTGTTCGGCAACCGTCCTTCTGCTGACAGCCTGTGGCCACAACAGCAGTGACCTTACCGGAAAATGGATGCAGTCCGTTCCCGGACAGCCGAATATCAGACAAGGCATCGTTTTGGAAGAAAACGGGAAGGCCTCATCGGTTAATATGTACACGTTGCAATATGAAGCTTGGGAACAGCAGGATGACAGACTGATCCTTAGTGGAAAGAGCGTAGGAAATCACCAGACGATTCCTTTCCAGGACACGTTAATCATCGAACGGCTGACACCGGACAGCTTAATTGCGAGGAAAGGGAATCTGACCCTCTCTTACGTTCGGGAGGAATAGATTCCCGCTGGGAGCAGTCTGTTGTAGAGGGTGAGCGGAGGAAGGGACGGAGTGAGGGGAAGCCCGTTTGCTTATGTTTTCACAGGAAGGGAACTGTCCTGTAGAATAATTTTATCGTTTCCAGGGCTTTAGTCAAGAAACGCTTAACTAAAACTCCCAAAACACTTAATAAAAACTCAAGAAACAGTTAACTGTTTTGGGGAAAACACTTAACTGTTTCTTGAGAAAATGCAATGGCTTGATTTTCAGTGATATGTGAAATTTCGTAAGATGTAAGGATCTTTAATCGGGAAAATAGCCGGAAGGAACGGGCATTTCCTTGTTCTGCAGACAGCCTTGCCAGTCATTTTCATCTTGAATCATAAGATTACGTATCCTTTTGGCGAAACTCCAGAGGAGCTAAACCGTAACGGGCCTTGAAACATTGACGGAAATAGCGCAGGGAGTTGAAGCCGCTTTGGTAGGCGATTTCGGTAATTTGCATGCCGGGCTGTGTTTTCAGCATTCCTGCGGCATATTCCAGACGGGTTTTTAAGATGTATTCGTTAGGAGTCATCTGCATCAGCGCTTTTACTTTGTTATAGAAGGAACTGCGGCTGATGCCTAATTCATGTGCCAACTGGTCAATATCCAGTTCGGAGTCGCTCAACCGGTCTTTGACCAGATGTTCCAGCCGCTTTACAAAATTGGCATCGATGGGATTTAGCATCAGTGGGAGTGAAGCTTCTTTTTCTGAGAAAGCATCCGAGGCTGAGGCCGTGCTTCCGAACTTTTGCTTCAAGAGGCGGCGGTTGCGTAAGAGGTTGGCGACAGTCCCCAGCAACAGCTTGTTATTAAAAGGTTTCTCTACATATTCATCGGCTCCGCATTGAAGTCCTTCCATTTTGCTTTCGTCCGAGGTTAACGCCGTCAACAGGAGAACCGGGATGTGACATAAGTCAAAGTCACTTTTCAGCTTCCGGCACATTTCCGTACCCGACATTTCCGGCATCATCACATCGCTTACAATCAGATCGGGCTGTTCATCCATCGCTTTGGCCAATCCTTCCTTTCCGTTCAGTGCCAGACTTACCCGATAGAATGGCGCAAAAAGGTCGGTCAGTGTCGATAGTAGCTCTTCATTGTCTTCTACCAACAGTACGGATTCTTTTTCTCCACGATCCTCGGGCAGATTGGTTTCTTGGGCGGGTTCCTCATGGGTCGTTTCTTCCTTGGCAGGTTCTTCTGCGAAAGGAATCCGGCGCATGTGTTCCTCAGTCTCGCCGGTTTCGGCATAATTCACGTTTTCATCATTGGCGAACGGATTCTCTTTGGCCAGGCATACGGTGAACACGCTGCCATATCCCACCACACTTTGTACGCTGATGGTGCCGTGATGTAACTCCACAATTCCTTTGGCTAAAGCCAGCCCGATGCCACTGCTGGGCGAGGATTCATTGGCCTTGGCTTGATAGAATTGGTCGAATATGTAGGGTAGGGACGCTTCGGGGATTCCTTCACCGCAGTCCATTACTTTTATTTCTATTTCATTGCCTTTGTCTGTCACTATCATATCTACGCTTCCGTTTGCAGCTGTGAATTTCAACGCATTGGAAAGCAGGTTGGTAAATACCTTGCGAAGTTGGCGGCCATCGTACCAAATGAAAAGCTCCTTCGCTTCAGATTGGAAGTTGAGCCGGATTTGTTGCAAATGAGCCTGGTCCTGAAATTCTTCGCAGATCTCCCGGAGATATTCCACGAGGTTGTTCCGGCTTATCCGCAGGGTCAGTTTCCCGCGTTCCAGTTTTCTGAAATCCAATAATTCGGATATCAACTCGCGGAAATGATATGTATTTTTATAGATTTTCTGCAACTTACCGCGTACGTACGGTGACAGACCGGCTGTTTGCGACAGAGTCTCCAGTTGGGTCATTATCAGTGTCAATGGCGTGCGGAACTCATGGGAGATGTTGGCAAAGAACTGCAGTTTGGCTTGAAGGACTTCTTCGTTTTTGGCTTTCTCCATTTTTTCTTGAGCCAGGGAAGCGCGCAAACGCATCCGCGCAAGCCAATTGCGGACGATCGCTCCACCCGTTAAAAGGAATACGCCTGCATAAAGCGTGTATGCCCACCAAGTAGCCCACCACGGCGCGTGTATCATGACGGATAAACTGGCCTCATGTATTTTGCCATTCGAGCCCGGCCCTTTTTCCTTGATATGCAATCGGTAACGTCCCGGACTCAGATTCGTGTAAACGATTCGGGGCGTATATGCCGTCTTCCATTCTTTGTCCAGACCTTCCATCCGGAATTCGTATTGCTTTTGTCCGTAATGCCCCATGTAATTATCCGTGCTGAACGAAAAGATGAGGTTATTTTCGTCGTGAGCCAGTTCGATCCCCGAAACAAAAGGTAAAGCTTCCCGCAATAATCCTTTGGATGAATAGGCTGAAAGTCGATGGCCATTGACGTATAGCTGTGAAAAATACAGATGATAGTCGGCAGAAGGTATAAACAAATCGGGGAAATAGAATGCCGTCACGCCGTTTGTCCCTCCTACCCAGATTTCATTCTCCCGGCTGATCAGCAGCCCGCAGCCGTCATTGAGGGTCGTCAAATGCAGTTGGGAGGCCTCCAGCATCTTTACATCGCCTGTTACGGGATGATAGCATACCACCCCCGCATCGGTCGACATAACCAGATAACCGGAATCGTGAAACTTCATGTGGAATATGTATTCCGCGTCGGGGACTATACATTTGATGAAACGTTCTTGCGTTTTGTCTAAACGATACAGTCCGGACCCCGAAGTTCCGAAAAACAAGGTGCCGTCAGGACTTTCGGCTATTTTTGTAACGATGAGTCTTCCCAAGCCATGCGTACCTAAACGATAAACACAAGTATCCTGAGGATTGTTCTTATTTATACTTATCACTCGGTCGCTCAACGATATCCATAGATGTTCTTCCCTGTCCATGTACAGTGTCAGACCGCTTCGCCTGGTTTCAGGAATGGTAGGATAAGGGCGTACCAGTTCGTTGTTTCCTCGTCTTTTCAGGAGAAGTCCCTGATCGGATAGCATGTAAAGGCTGTCTCCTTTTATTAAAACGTTGTTGAAAGATCTGCCGTCCGCATAATGAGTCACTTTGCCCGAAGGTATGTCCAGTCGTAAAGCTCCTCTTTTATGAGTACCTATGTGGATACAGTCATCCTTTTCATCATAGACGATGCATTTCATGGTAGGGTACGAATCTGTCAAGTAGTACGTAAATGCGTTAGTCTTTCTGTTCCAATGGTTTAGCCCTCCCCCTTCCGTACAGATCCAGATGTCGCCTCGTTTGTCTTCTGCCATATTGCTTACGTAAGGATAGCTTGGCCGTACCGGAACATTGGTATTGGCAGAATAATGTCTCAGATACTCCATATCCGGGTGGAAATAATCTACGCCTCCATAATAGGTTCCTACCCAAATACCTCCCTGCCGGTCTTTGAAGAGGGAATGTACAGACTGATGACTCAATGAGCCGGGAGCGCCGGTCTGTTTGTAACAGATGTTTTGCCCGTCAGGAGTCAGTCTGTTCAATCCGTGATAAGTTCCAATCCAGATATTTCCCTGATCATCTTCCACAAAGCAGCGTACATCGTTGCTGGGTAAGGCAAAACGGTCTGTCGTCTCCAACTGCCCGTCCGGATTCTTTTTTATGCAATACGCCCCGTTTCGGTAGGTAGCCACCCATAACCTGTTTTTCGAGTCGATATACAATGAACTAATGTAGGTGTCCGGAATGATACGGATGGGAATTCCTTTTCCGTTCAATCCCTCCATGTAATATACCCCATCGTTTGTTCCGATCCACAGCCCTTTGTTCCGGTGTTCGTACAGACAGGTAATCCGTTTCCCGTCAGGCATTTTCCTTATGAAGGTGAAACGATTCTCTGTCCGTTCCCAACGGAACAGACTGTCACGCGCTGCGGTCCATACTTCTCCTTTGTGGCCTGCGTATAGGCAGAAAGCTTGTAAGTGCAGGTCCGTGAAACGCTCTTCGTGTAAGTCGTAACGTATCAGTTTCTCATCCGATGTGAAGAACAGATTGCCCCGGTTGTCACTTACCAGGTTGTGCACCTCGTTGCCCAGGAACGGCGCATCGGGGACATTGGCCGGCCGGTAGACTGTCATTTCATGGCCATCATAACAATTCAGCCCTCCGAGCGTGCCGAACCACATGCGTCCCACTTCATCCTGGCAGATGGATAATACCGCAATCTGGGAAAGTCCTTCCGGTTTACCCAGATTCCTGAAATATACGTTCCCACACAGTTCCGTGAACGAGCAGAGAAGCAAACAGAAAACGGTCAGAAAATGTTTCATAGTAATTTTTAGACGGGGGTTATTTTTCTTTATACCATTCGGCATACATCAGGTAGTTGTGCGCTATTTTCATGTTCAGCTCTTTGGCCTGTTCGGGGTCTACCTTCT
>CALUOV010000071.1 GCA_944322275.1 uncultured Bacteroides sp.
TTCTTCAACACCTCTTTGTTGATTTCCGAAAGATTAAACTTCGAATATTCGGCAAATTTACCCATGGTTTTATCTTCTGTTTTTTCGATTCTACGTCTTTGGCAAGCGATAGAAATAACCTGCTCTTTTTTGGGGTGCAAAATTATAAAAAAAAACGTAGGGTTTGTCATTTATCAGCTACAAATTGCAATTTTTGTATATTGTATTATCATGTAAAACTAAACAAATCCAATTTAATGTTATAAAGCTATATAAAGAGAAGGCAATGTATTGTCTGTTTGAAGAAAAGATTCTATTTTTGCTTCGTGTTTTTCATAGTATTAGATTTAAGGTTAACGAAAACGGAAAGGGAACTGTCTGTGAAGATGGTTCTCTTTTTTTGTGCTATGCCGGAAACTGAAGGGTGAAACGGGTGCCTTTTCCGAGTGTGGAACTGACGGTGATGTTGCCTCCGTGTCGGTTCATAATCTGTTTGCACAGACTCAGCCCGATACCGGAACCGGATGACTTGGTGGTGAAGAAGGGGACAAAGATTTTATCTTGTACTTCGGGCAGGATGCCTTCCCCGTTGTCCGTCACGCAGAGCAGGCATTGCCAGGGCGAGGAAGGAAGCACATCTACCCGTATTTCCGGACTCTCCATGCGGGCGCAGGCTTCGCGGGCATTTTTCAACAGGTTGATCAATACTTGTTCTATTTGCGCACGGTCTATCTGTAAGGTACGGTCTTCGGTGGGTATATTAATATGTATAGAGGGTTCGGGATAGAGCTTGCGCATGTCATATAGCAATTCGCGGAGCGATACGGGACGGCGCACGGGGGCGGGCAGGCGGGTTAGCTTCCGGTAATTCTCCACAAACTCCAGCAGGCCTTTGCTACGGCGGTGGATGGTCAGCAAGCCTTGGCGCATGACGTTGTAATTCTTCTCGGTGACTTCCCGATCGCTTAACGTTTCAGAGAGGGAAATGATGGGAGTGATGGAGTTCATGATTTCGTGCGTCAGCACCCGTATAAGCTTTTGCCAGGCGTCCATCTCGTGCCGCTCTACGAGGCGGGTGCGGAAAGCGCGCATGGATTCGCTGAGTTCGTCCACCATCTGTTCCATGGCCCGGTTGCGATAGGGGGAACGGAAAGACAGGGAGGTGTCGTCCAGGCGCAGGCTTTCGGCCAGGTGACGCATCATGCGTATCTGGATCATCTGCATGCGATAGAGGTTAGCCCCTAAGGCAATGAGCAGGAGTAACGCCATCAGTGCGCTGAACCATAAACGTGAATGCGCCAGCAAGAGGATGGAAGCTCCCGCCAGGGCAATGCCAAGGATATGCAGGGTCACGATGAAGGAATAACGTCTCATAAGCCAAGCTTTTCCAGTTTGCGATAGAGGGCATAGCGGGTGATACCCAGATATTCGGCGGCACGGCTCATGTTTCCGCCGGCCAGCCGCAGGGCACGCTCTACGGTTTGCCGTTCAATCTGTTCCAAGTTAAGCGTTTCCGTCTCTTCTTTCCGTGCCGCGGTAGGAGAGGAAGAGGAAGGAAAGACGAAGTTTTCGGGATGAAGCGAGGCTCCGTTAGGGCTGAGGATAACGGCACGTTCGAGAGTATGCTGAAGTTCGCGCACATTGCCCGGCCACGGATATTTTAAAAGTTTGTTTTTGGCTTCGCGCGTCAATCCCTTTATTTCCTTTTGATACTTACGGGCGTAGCGTTGCAGGAAGTGTTCGCTCAAAAGCAGAATGTCGTTTCCCCGTTCACGCAAGGGAGGTATGTGCAGTTCGATGGTGTTGATGCGGTAGAGCAGGTCTTGCCGGAAGTGTCCTTCGGTCACCATGTGGCGGATGTCGGCGTTGGTGGCACAGATAAGGCGCACGTCGATGGGGGTAGTCTGTGTGCTTCCCAGGCGGGTAATTTGCCGTTTTTCGATGGCGGTGAGCAGTTTGGCCTGCATGGGCAGGGAGAGGTTGCCTATCTCATCGAGGAACAGCGTGCCTCCGGTAGCTATCTCCATGCGTCCGGCTTTGGCTTTGCGGGCATCGGTAAAGGCTCCGCGTTCGTACCCGAAGAGCTCGCTTTCAAAGAGTTGTTCGGGGATACTGCCCAGGTCGATGGTGACAAAGGGACGTCCGTAGCGGGGCGAATGGCGGTAGAGCAGGCGGGCGAAGACGTCCTTTCCGGTGCCGTTTTCACCCAAGATGAGGATATTGGCATCCGTGTCGCTCAGTTTCTCCACGGTGTCCAGCACCTGAAGCATGGCGGGAGACTGACCAATGACGGGTTCTTCCGTGGCGTCACTCAGTACTTCCACTTGTTCGCGCAGGAGGGATACTTCACATCGTGATTGGCGCAGCTTCATGCCGGAGGACAAAGTGGCGAGCAACTTCTCTTTTTCCCATGGCTTGGGGACAAAGTCGGTAGCTCCGGCCTTGATGGCCCGCACGGCTTTGTCCGTGTCCGAGTAGGCGGTCATGAAGATAACCACGGCTTGCGGGTCGATACGCAATATTTGTTTGAGGCAGTCGAATCCCTCCTGTCCGCTGATGGCGTCCCGGCTGAAGTTCATGTCCAGCAGGACAAGGTCGGGGCGGAAGTTGGTCATGAAGTGTTCGATGCGGTCGGGTGTGGTGGTGACCTTCACCTTTTCCGCATACGGCTCCAGCAGGAGGTTGAGGGCGAAGAGCACGTCTTCGTTATCATCGACGATGAGTATTTTTCCAAGCTGCTCCATATAGATTATCGCTTAGTCCAATTCTCTATTATAATGTCTGGTAAACGTTCTAAATGCTTCACGTTGTCTGTCACCATAACCATGTTATTGATTATAGCAGAGCAACCTATCAGAATATCAAAGTCGTCTATCAACAGCCCCTTACGTTTTAGCTCAGCTTTGACATCACCAAATAGAGGTAATGCGTCTGTTATAGGTATAATTTTGAAATGGTTGACAATGAAACTTACGTCTTTCAAACGTTCCTCTTTGTTATTGCTGAAAGCGGCTCCGAAATACAATTCGCCTAACGTGATTTCAGATACGAAACAGTTAACAGGCTGTACCTTTTTTATGGTTTCTCGTACGCCATATTTGTTTTTTAGTAGTGAGATGCAAATATTCGTATCAAGTAAATAATGCTTCTTCATTAGAATTCCTCTATTTTTCTGGTTTGGTTACTGGTTCTGCTTTCACGGATGATTTTCATTTCGTCTTCTACAGAACGATCATCTTCCCACGCTCCGGTCAGTTCATCAAAGAAATCAGAGTAAGAGGCCGCTTTAGCTGCATGAGTTGCTTTATTCTTCAATGATTCAGACAATCTTCCAATGATGTCAAGTTTAAGTGTCGGGTTGAGTGGCTCAAGTATTCGCATGTACCAATCAACAGGAGATAATGTATGTTCCATTCGTTTTCCTTTCTTTTAAAAGTTCCTCGGGGACAAAGATAAACAAAATATCCGTGGGTTGTATGTGCGATAGCGCACGATTTTTGTGCGATAATGCACACTCTTTTAAAGGCTGATTTTAATCTTATCTGTTGATAATAAGTGATATACAGGTTTGGCACGGCATTTGATGTCTGTTTTCTGTAAAATAGTGTTGTTATGTATAGACGTATCATTATATGGAGTATGGCCCTTTGCTTTTCCTATTTAGAGAGCGGGGCGCAGGAAACGCCGATGGAGCTTTCCTTGCAGGAGACCATCCGTCATGCCCAGGAGCAGTCTCCCGACGCGCAAAGCGCCCGCCACGCTTATCGCTCCGCTTATTGGAATTACCGTTATTACCGGGCGAACTACTTGCCCAACCTGACGCTTACGTCCAATCCTTACCTCGACCGCGCCATCAACAAAGTGACCATGGGCGACGGCAGCGTGAAGTTTGTGGAGCAAAACCTGTTGGCTACGGACTTGACGCTCAGCCTGACGCAGAACGTGCCTTGGACGGGAGGAACGTTCTTTGTGGAGACTTCGGCCCAGCGCATCGACCTTTTCTCAGACGACAGCCATTCCTACCAGACCTCACCCGTGAACATCGGTTACCAACAGTCGCTCTTCGGGTATAATTCGCTCAAGTGGGACCGACGCATCGAGCCGGTGCGCTACAGGGAGGCGTGCAAGGTGTATGCCGAGACGCTGGAACTGGTGGCGGCCAGTGCCACGGAGAAATTCTTCGACCTGGCCACGGCGCAGAGCAACTACGAGACCGCCTGCACCAATTACGCCCATGCGGACACCTTATATAAATATGCACAAGGCCGCTACAACATCGGCACCATCAGCGAGAACGAGATGCTCCAGCTGGAGATAAACAAGCTCACAGAGGAGACCAACCGCATGAATGCCCGCATCGAGGTGGAGAATGCCATGCAGGAACTCCGCTCATACTTGGGCATTCAGCAAGACCTGGAGTTGAAGGTGAACGTGGACAGCGTTTTGCCGAATCTGCACATCGACTTGGGCGAGGCATTGATGCTGGCCACGGAGAACAGTCCCGACATAGAGGACATGAAGTTGCGCCGGTTGGAGAGTGAGAGTGCCGTTTCGCAAGCCCGTGCCAATGCCGGACTGAAAGCGGACATCTACCTGCGCTTCGGCCTGACGCAGACCGCCGACCGCTGGAAGGATGCCTGGCGCGACCCCATGGACCAGCAATATGTCTCGCTGGGCATCACGCTGCCCATACTCGACTGGGGACGTGGCAAAGGACGGGTGCGGGTGGCAAAGAGTAACCGTGACTTGGTGCACACGCAGGTGGAGCAGGACAAGACCGACTTCGAGCAGAACATCCGCAAGCTGGTGCGCCAGTTCAACCTGCAGGCGCAGCGCGTACACATCGCTCGCAGGACAGACCTCACCGCCCGGCGCCGTGCCGAAGTAGCCCGCAAGCTCTACCTCTTGGGGCAGTCCTCCGTGTTGGACCTCAACGCTTCCATCACAGAGAAAGACACCGCCCGGCGGACGTACCTCTCCGCCCTGCACGAGTATTGGAGCATGTACTACACGCTCCGCAGCCTGACGCTCTATGACTTCGAGCGGGGCGTGGGATTGCAGGAAGATTTGGAGCGGCTGATAAAGTAGCGCCGAAAGGAAGCCTTTGTATGACTTCGACCACAGGAAGGTATTACCCCGATGAGGAATCAGTGCCACCTATTCCAGGAATCAGTGCCACCTTTTGTAGGAATCAGTGCCACTGATTCTATATCGAGGTAATACCCCGTCCGCCTAAAGGCAGCAGCCCGACCGGCTCAAAGCCTGACGAAGAAACCGCTAAAGAATTACATAAACCTATTAATCGCAAGATACAGATGGATATTAAACTCGAAAAGAAACCTTGGTACATCCGTTACCGTTATTACTTAGCGGGAGGCGTGGCCTTTTGCGCTTTCCTCGTCTATGTCATTATCCTCTCCGCCGGACCGCGCAAGCTGCGCATCGAGCGGGACAACATCCAGATAGCCGAAGTGCGGCAGGACAAGTTCATGGAGTATGTCGATGTGGAGGGACTGGTGCAGCCCATCCTCACCATCAAGGTGAACGCCCGTGAGGCGGGAAGCGTGCTGCGCATCGTGGGGGAGGAAGGCAGCCTCCTGAAGCAGGGCGACACGATACTTGTATTGGAGAATCCCGACTTGCTGCGCGACATCGAAGACCAGCAGGACGAATGGGAGAAACAGCTCGTCACCTACCGCGAGAAGGAGATAGAGATGCAGAAGCAGAGCCTCACCCTGCGCCAGCAGGCCTTGCAGAGCGATTACGAACTGGCCAAGCTGCGCCGCACTTACGAGTTGGAGCAGGAGGAGTATCGCATGGGCATCAAAAGCCGCGCCCAGTTGCAGGTGGCCGAGGACGAGTATCGTTTCAAAGAAAAGACCGCCCGGCTTCAGCGGGAGAGCCTGCGGCACGATTCTGCCATGTCCCTCATCCAAAGCGACCTTCTGCGGGCCGACCGCGAGCGGGAACACAAGAAGTATCAGCGTTCCCGCCGGCGCCTGGCCGACTTGGTAGTGCGTGCCCCCATCGGAGGCCAGCTCAGTTTTGTAGGCGTCACGCCCGGCCAGCAGGTGCAGTCCGGCGAGAGCATCGGCGAGATTAAGGTGCTCGACCAGTTCAAGGTACATACGTCGCTCAGCGAATATTACATCGACCGCATCACCACCGGCCTGCCTGCCACCATCCTCTATCAAGGCAAGCGTTATCCCTTGCGCATCACCAAGGTGGTGCCCGAGGTGAAGGACCGCCTCTTCGACGTAGACCTCGTGTTTACGGACGGCATGCCGGACAATGTCCGTGTGGGCAAGAGTTTCCGCGTGCAGATAGAGTTGGGTCAGCCGGAAGACGCGGTAGTCATTCCCCGCGGCAATTTCTATCAGGCCACGGGCGGTCAGTGGATTTACCGTCTGAACGAAGACGGGACACGTGCCCGCCGTGTTCTCCTCACCATCGGACGCCAGAACCCTCAGCAATACGAAGTGACGGACGGCCTGCAGCCGGGCGACCGGGTCATCGTGACAGGCTACGACTCGTTCGGCGAGGCGGAGGAGCTGGTGATTAAATAGTGTATATAATCAGATTTGAACTTATATTTGCATACGTATGTTGTTTGTTCATTATTTAAAAATCGCTTGGCGCAACCTGCTGAAGTACCGCATGCAGACCGCCATTAACGTCATCGGGTTGGCCGTGGGCTTCGCCTGCTTTGCGTTTGCCAACTTGTGGATGCGGTACGAGACCACTTACGATGCTTCCCATCCGGGAGCGGAACGGATGTATCTGCTCTACATGGAGAGTATGATGGACAATAGTGGATTTATGGCTCATGCGCCTTATCCGACCTCAACGTTGCTGAAGGCGGAATTCCCTGAAGTAGAGGAGGCTTGTGCTTTTACACGTCTTCCGCTTGACGGATTGAACATGAAAGAAGATGCGCCCGAAGTGCAGATGCCTTGTATGCAATTGGATTCCTGCGGCATGCGTATGTTTGGCATACAGTTACTGGCTGGAAGTATGGATTTCCTTTATTCCAATGAACAGATAGCGTTGACGGAAAGCACTGCCCGGCGTTTCTTCGGGACAACAGCGGAGGCGGTAGGAAAGACAGTGTACTATCGGGACGAGCCACATACGGTGTGTGCCGTGGTGTCCGATTTGCCCCATAGTAATTTCTCTTTTGGGTTCATTGCCGAGGGAGCTTATTTCCGCAAGTGGCAGGATAATTGGTGGAACGGTGGTTTTCAAGTCATTGTCAAGTTGCGTGAGGGCGTGTCGGCTGAGGCTTTTTATGAAAAGATGCAAGCCTACGGTGAAAAGTTGGATTCGAACGATAGCAGAGTGATTGTAAAACGCATGAAGCTGATGCCGGTTACGGAGTATCGTTATGCCCCGTTCAATCCGGAATGCGAAGTGCGTTTCTCCTACTTGGTACTTTTTGCCGTGGCGGGAGGATTGGTTATACTTTGTTCTTTGTTCAATCATTTGGCGCTGTTTATCTCACGCATCAACATCCGTCGCAGGGAGTTAGGACTTCGCAAGGTTTGCGGTTCGTCCGGACGTGGCCTGTTTGCCATGCTTACGATGGAGTATGCGTTGCTTATCCTGTTATCCGGTTTGGTGGGCATGACGTTGGTGGAGGCGTTACGTTCTCCGTTTAATGCTTTGTCCGGTGTAGAAGGAGATATCTACGTACAGTCCTTACTTTATTTTGTGACGGTATTCATCTTATCTTTGTTCTTGTTGGTGCCTTTCGTCTGGCGTTTCGCTTCCTTGCGTCCGGAGCGGAGTGGGGCAAGGGCTTTCCCGCGCGGCATGGTCATTGTTCAGCTTTTCATCAGTCTTTTGGCCATCTTCAGTATGGCGGTATTGATGAAACAACTGAATTACTTAAAGACAACCGATTTGGGATGGGAACGCAAAGACCTGGCCGTTTTCACCTATCTCTATCCTGACGGGGCGGAGGATGAAATCTTGGATAAGGTGCGCCAAATGCCTTGCACTCGTGAGGTCTTGTCCGGTTATTACGGCATCCTGCCTGAAGGTATGCTGAGTGCTACAAATTTAGATTGGGAGGGTCGTCCCGAAGGACACACATTGGATGGCATTAAGACCATGTGTATGGATGAGACTTTGGCACGCTTCTATGGCATCCGCACAATGGAAGGTGAGATGTTGAGGAACCATGACAAGGGGAAAGCGATGCTCAATGAATCCGCTGTACGCGCGATGGGCGTGACGGACCCGATAGGATTGAAAGTGACGACAGGTCGGGGAACAGTCTTGACCATTGTGGGTATTGTGCGGGATTTCCATATTTCTCCTCCAACGATACCCGTGACACCCACGCTTTTTGTCTGCAAAGGTGAATTAGGTTGGGGAGACGGTGATGATGTACTGGTGAAATATCATCCCGGACAATGGAAAAGCTTGCGTACCGGGGTAGACAGTCTGTTTGCCCAAAACTATTCCAACGTGAACTATCAGTTGGTGAATGTTATGGACGAGTATGACAGCTATCTTGTGTCCGAGACCCTACTTCTTCACCTGTTGGGCTTTGTTTCCCTCGTATGCATGTTTGTCTCCGCTTTCGGTATCTTCTCCATGGTCACATTGAGTTGCGAACGCCGCCGCAAGGAGGTAGCCATCCGCAAAGTGAACGGTGCGCGGGTGGGGGATATCCTCCGGCTCTTTGCTCGCGAATACTTAGGTTTGTTGGCAGTGGCATCCGTTGTGGCCTTCCCCGTTGGCTACGTACTGATGAAGCGCTGGCTGGAGAACTATGTGGAGCAGACCCCTATCTCCGCTTGGATATATATCGTTATCTTTGCGGGTATGGCGGTATTGATAGCCTTGTGCATCGGCTGGCGCGTATGGCGTACCGCGAACGAGAATCCCGCCGAGGTGGTGAAGAGTGAATGAAATGGGAATTGCGGGAATCGCTTCGATAAATTGTATTTAGTAAGCATAGGAGAAAATGAGAATAAAGTTATGATGTTGAATAGATTTTACAAATATAAAGTACTTGAAAAGGTCTCCTGGTTTGGGCTTCTAACTCCATGGGGGAATGTTTCTAACATAGAGGGGGGATGTTAGAAACATTCGGACCCTATGTTTCTAACGTTCCTCGACCTTCCTTCAGGGTACTTCTGAAGTGGGAAGAATGTACTTTTTAAATGGAAGTAGCAATTCTATACAATAGAGCAGGAATTATTGTTGTGATCTCTAAATTTGTGATAATAATTGAACTATGATAGGACATTATTTAAAAATCGCTTGGCGCAACCTGCTGAAATATCGCACGCAGACCGCCATTAACATCGTGGGGCTTGCCGTTGGCTTCGCCTGCTTTGCGTTGGCTACGATGTGGATTCGCTATGAGCTGACCTATGATGACTATCACGAGGGAGCCGACCGCCTCTACGTGGCCTACCGCACCAGTCTGACGCGGGCTTCCGGATACGACCTGCGTGTGGAAGGTCTCGTTCCTCTCTTGCGCGAACAGTACTCGGAAGTGGAAGCAGCCTGTGGCATGGATTTCTACCCCAGCGACCTTACCGATTCCGAGGGAGCGGAAGTGCCTGTTTACCGCATGACCTGCGACTCCACGTTCCTCCGCCTGCTGGACATTCGTCTGCTAAAGGGTAACATGGATTTCATGCAGGTGCGCGATTACATTGCGCTTACGCCCTCATTGGCTCTCCGCCTCTTCGGTACGACAGACGTCATCGGGCGGAAAGTAGAAGGGTTTTCCATGGGCACCTATACCGTCTGCTCCTTGGTGAGCGAACTACCCCACAGTGCGTTCCGCTTCGACTTCTGCGGCGGCTATGGCGAGTTCGACTATAAAGGAAGTTCAAGCGTCCTCATCCGCTTGCGTCCCGGTGCCGACATCGAGAGCCTGCAACGCAAGCTGGCCACCTATTCTCGGGAGCGCAATGGAGAAACTGTTTTTCCTTACCGGGACCTGCATTGGATACCGCTTCGCAGTTTACACTACTCGGACATGAACGAGCAGAAGGCGGTGGGCTTCACGTACCTGGTGCTCTTCTCCGCCATCGGCCTGCTGGTGATAGCCGCTACGCTGTTCAATTACCTCTCGCTGTTCGTGGTGCGCATGCGTATCCGGAACCGGGAGGTGTGGTTGCGCCGTGTGCATGGTTCCTCCCGCCGTAGCCTGTTCTGCCTGTTTGCTACCGAATACACGGGCATGGTGCTACCCGCCGGGGTGGTAGGTATGGCGCTAGTGGAGCTCGTCTTTCCGGCCTTCCGTGCGATGTCGGGTATCGAGGGCAGCGTGTACGCCGAGTCGGCCGTTTATTTTCTGCTGGTGCTTCTGCTTTCGTGGCTGATGCTGTTGCCTTTTGTGCTCCACATCGGAAAGCAGACCATGTCCCCTTCCCGGTTTCGTTCGCTCGGCATAGGGGTACAGTTCACGCTGAGTCTCCTCTTCATCTTCGTGACCGCTGTGGTGATGAAGCAGCTCTACTACCTGCGTGATACCGATTTGGGCTGGGAGCGAAAGAACGTGGCCACCTTGGAGGTCATCCGGATGCCGGGACTGAAAGAGGGCTTCGAGGCCATTACCGCCCTGACCGATGCCATAGGCCGACTCTCCTACGTCGAGCAGGCAATAGACAACCATTGGGCCATGCTGGCGCAGATCGTATTGGTCAAAGGGGAAGTGACTGACTGGGATGGTCGTAATCCGGACACAGGCTCCATCCCCATGCAATTGGCCCAAGAGAGTAGTACCTTTACCGACTTCTATGGCCTGACCCTTTTGCAAGGGCACATGATGACCCCGACCGACCAGCAGTACGCCGTAGTCAACGAGACGGCCGCCCGTCTGATGGGCATGCGCGACCCCGTCGGGAAGCACCTCACGGTACGCGGTAAACAGCTGGAGATCATCGGCCTCGTGCGCGACTTCCACATCAGTGCGCCCACCGTCCCGGTGCAACCCATCTTGCTAATAGGCGAAGACGGTTTGGGCTTGGAGTCGCAGTTACGGGCCATGGGCTTTGGCGGACATCACAACGGCCGCATCCTTATCAAGTACAGTGAGGGACATTACGACGACCTCCGAAAGGACATTACCCGTCTCGCCGAGGAGCATACGCTCACTCGCTACACCCTGCAACGCACCGAGGACCTCTATGCGAAATTCCTGCAATCCGAGACGCTCCTTCTTCAGCTCTTGGGAGTGGTCGCACTGGTTTGCATCATCGTTTCCGCCTTCGGTATCTTCTCCATGGTCACACTGAGCTGCGAACGCCGCCGCAAAGAGGTAGCCATCCGCAAAGTGAACGGTGCGCGGGTGGGGGATATCCTCGCACTCTTTGCCCGCGAATACTTAGGTTTGTTGGCTGTGGCATCCGTTGTGGCCTTTCCCGTGGGCTACGTACTGATGAAGCGCTGGCTGGAGAACTACGTGGAGCAGACGGTCATTTCGTGGTGGCTCTACGTAGGTCTCTTTGCCGGCATGGCCTTGCTGGTCGCCCTGTGCATCGGCTGGCGCGTATGGCGTGCCGCCAACGAGAATCCCGCTGACGTGGTGAAGAGTGAGTAATGTAAATAAGTAGAGAATAATAGCATACAGATATAAAGAAGATTTTAAATTTGAAGAAACATGAAACATCTTTGGCTTTCTATCCGTACCATATTGCGGTTTAAGACCTATACCGCTATTAATGTGGCAGGGTTGGCTTTGAGTTTGGTCTGCGTGTTTGTCTTGGCTCGTTACATTCACCAAGAGCGAACGGTCAACCATTTCATTCCGGAACTGGAGCGGACGTTTCTTACCACTGTCATCAAGGAGGGAGATCCCCCACGGTTGAGTGAAAGCTTGGACCGCAATAACGACCCTAATTATCGTAATCCGTTGGACTATCCGGAAGTAGAGTCGTTCAGTCGGTTTGTGATTTTACGTGATGACTATGTAGAAAGCGAAGGCTATCGGAATAATGTGCATACATTAGTGGCGGACAGTGCCTTCTTTCAATTGGTTCCTTATCCTTGTGTGGAAGGTACATTGCGATTGAAGCCTGATGAGGCATTGCTGACAAGTGAGGCTGCCCGACGCATGTTTGGCAATGAAAGCCCTATAGGACGTTCTATCAAGACTTCTTCCGGTAAGTATGTGACCATTGTCGGTGTGGTGGGACAACCTTCTACCAAAAGTTCTTTTTGTTTTGATGTGGTGTTATCCAGGAATTTGATTGATTGGCCATACGTCTTCTTCGAATTGGTGCGTTTGTATCGTGCAGCGGATGTGGACAAGGTAAACCAAATGAATGCCAAGCCGATGAACCTCGGAATTTATATGGGGATGGTACATTATCGCCTGATGCCGTTGAAAGATTTCTATCTGGGCAAGGAAGTGCAGACTTACCGGCCCGAAGTCGTCCTGCAAGGCAATGCCGACGCATTGCGTCTGATGGCTTTTGTGGCGGGACTTATTTTGTTGGTGGGGTTGTTCAATTATGCGAATCTTTATACGGTGGTGATGCTGAAGCGTAGTCGTGAGTTGGGTGTGAAGAAGGTATTGGGTGCTGGACGTGGGCAAATATTGATGCAACTCTATGTGGAGAATGTTTGCCTCAATGTCATAGCCGTGTTCTTCGTGTGGCTGTTGGTAGAGGTAACCCGTATGCCGGTGGAACGTTGGTTTGAGATTCCCGTACAGGCTGATTGGCGGTTCGATGTGTTGCTGTCTGCTTTTGTAATATTTGTTTTGCCATTATTTACCTCTTTGCCTTCTTATTGGAGGTATGTGCATGCCGCTCCCATGCGTTCGCTCAGCCAAGTTGCCATTGGTGGAAAGTATGTTCGGACACGTGTGGCTTTTTTATTTCTGCAATACGTCATTACGTTTTGCCTTGTTGTGGCTGCGGTCTATCTGATTCATCATTTGCATTACCTGTTGCACACGGACGTGGGATACCGGACAGAGAACATCATACAATGCCGTTTTTGGACGGAAAATCCGGATGCCATCAATAATGGAGACGCTTATGAAGAGGAAGCAGCCAGAGCACACACTGCTTGGGCTTTGATTGAGAAGCGGGTGGCGGAGTCTCCTCTCTGTACGGGGATGGTTAATGGTGAGCATCCTTATAATATTCAATACGAAACAGAATTTACCGCAGACAATGGCCTTTCAGTTCCTGTTCGAATTCTTTATACCAGTCGTGAGTTCATGGACTTTTTCGGTTTCCGCATGGCCGAGGGTCGGAAGTGGGGAGATGAAGATGTCTTTACCCAATACAAGGCGATTGTCAACAAGGCATTCCTACGTGCCTTGCATATTACCGATTGGCGTACAGCGAAAGTCACACCCAAAGAACGCCTGTGGTGGAGTGTGGGAGAAAGTAACGACAATTTATCTTATGAGATTGTAGGGGTCATGGATGACTTTCTCACGGGGCATCTTGCCGATGGCAATCGTCCGATAGCCTTTGTGTTTAGTGAGCCGGACAAACGTGATGACTGTTTTATATCCGTTGTTCCCGGTAAGGAGCGGGAAGCCGTGGCTTTTCTTCATGACCTTTATGCGGAAGCTGTCGGTACGGGAGATTTTGAGTATAGCTTTTTGACGGATGAGATAATCGCCTTGCACGAGCAGGACCGCAAGGTGACGCGTATCATGGCGACTTTTGCACTGATTGCTATTGGTATTTCCTGTTTGGGCTTGTTCGGTCTTTCGTTGTATGACATCCGTCAACATTATCGGGAGATAGCTCTTCGTAAAGTCAATGGCGCACAGGCATCCGACATTTATCGTTTATTGTTGAAGAAATATGTATATATCTTAGGTGCGGCCTTGATGGTCGGCTCTGCGATAGCCTATGCATGTATAGAGCATTATATGGAACAATTTGCCAATCGGGCACCGTTGTCGCCATGGATTTTTGGAGTTGCGGGCGTTTCGGTCGCTGTTGTAGCTCTGTTTACGCTCATTTGGCAGATACAGCGGGCTACCCGCATCAATCCGGCGGAAGTGATGAAGAGTGAATAAAATTTTAGATTATGATACTATTAACTACTTTGAAAATGATTGCCCGGAGCTGGTGGAGGAACAAAGTGTTCTTCCTG
>CALUOV010000072.1 GCA_944322275.1 uncultured Bacteroides sp.
CCTTTGCAAATATACTATTTATCGGACAAAAACGGAAATATAGGTATGCCCTACCGTAATTCTTATAACGAGGCTTTCTCCCGGCTGCCGTAAATTTGCAGCGATAAGTTTTTTGAGGAGTTAAGATGTTATGGAGTTAAGCCAATACCATGTTCACCCTTCTTGATGAATTGGCTGAGCAGAAACACGTTACTCCCGCTCAAATCTCTCTCGCCTGGATGTTGTGCAAGAAGCCGTGGATAGTCCCCATTCCCGGCACCCGTAAATTGTGCCGATTGAAGGAGAATATCGGAGCGGCAGACATCCTCCTCTCTTCCGAAGAAATAAAGAATATAGATGCTGCTCTCGATGCCATGCAAATGAGCGACGTATTCAGCGGTTCACCTGTAAAGAGCAGGGGGGAAAGTGAAACAGACTAAGACCGAAGCTTTGCCCGATTTATCTGTTCCGCTCTTTTTCAGGTAGGGCGGCACCTTGAATTTCTCAATCTTCATCACTATATGTTTTTGGTTACAAAGTTATTTCGAGTTGCAAGTATTCCATGATTTGCCGAACGGGTGCTTATCAGTGCAATCGGAGTCGGACGATTTCGCGTAAAACTGTCCGTCAAAATCGGACATCTGTCCGATTCCGAACAGTTTACAAATAAGTATAAATGTTGATAATCAGCAATTTAATAGTTTGGCACGGATATTGATTTATATAGGGCGGAAAGCAAGTCGAAAAAGAGTGGCAAGTTCCGCAACTTTCCGATTCCGGCTTCCGTCTAATGAATAGAAAGCAACAAGAAAACAATAACTTAAAAAAACATATCATTATGAAGACAACGAATTTATTCAAAGCATTGGCACTGGCTGCATTGACATTAGTAAGTACTTTCAACGTTGAAGCTTTCGCACAAGAAACGAATTTCATTACGAACGAAGAAGTGGAGAACAACCTCGTAGTAGCGAAAACCATCTACAAGCAGGATGGAAATTATCTGCACAACCACATGCGCTACGAGTTTACCTATGATGATGCCGACCGTCTGGTCAGCAAGACAGCCACTAAATGGGACGGAGCCACAGAAGAGTGGGTGCCCTATTTCCAGATGACCTACCGTTACGAAGCCGATGAAATCATCATGAGCTATGCCCGTTGGGACGAACATCGCAAGACATTTAGTAAAGATTCCAAGCAGACGGTTTATGAGCTGAATGAGGACAATATCCCAGTAGCTTGCCGGGAAGGGGAGGATGGTCCGGTACTGTTGGCTGTTTTGTAATTTGTTCTGTTACACATGAATGAGCTGTATATGAGCTTGTTGAAAGTTACTTGATTCTACGTCTTCCGATGCGAGGACGTAGAATCAAACACGATGTCATTCGCAAGCCCGGCTCGTTCGATACGACCGTTGAGAAAATCGCGGCTATCTGTCGAGCTGATCTCTCTTCCTGTATGAAAAGGGACTGTTCAAGATTCCCGAAGATGAGAATAGTTTACCATCAACTCCATAGACACATTATAAACCTTCCTGCCGGAGAATTCTGCATACAAGGACATAACGCTGCCGCACAGCAGCATAGAGAAGCGGGATTTGTTGCGGTATTTGGGGAGTGTTAGAAACATAAGGGGTGAATGTTTCTAACATTCCTCCTCTATGTTAGAAACATAAGCCCTTTAGGTTAGTAACATAAAAGGCGACAACTATAAAAATGACCGTTTTCTGCAGATGCTTCTTACTTTTAAGATTTTGACTTTCAGGAGATATCCTGTAAAGAAAATTGCAATTTGTGGCAAACGTTCTCTCATAAAGCTATCGGGCATGTGCTTCCGGTAGCTTTTGTCATTTGCTAATGTATTTATAATGAGAAATATACAAATCTATTTTGAAAATATCCATTCTTCAGGAATCTTTTTAGTTAACTCCTCGTTCAGTCCTTCTTAAGGAGGACTGCAGTCCTGGCGAGGTAGGACTGAACACAAGAATAGGTGTGGTGCTAAATGTAAACAATTCTGTCTGCTCGTTTGATGAATGAAAGGTTATTAATTCAAGTTTCGCAAGTAAAAAAGTAATATTTGAATTTTTTCCTCCAATATAGTAATTTTGTGACTAAGAGCGCGCAGGAGGAGGCAGGAAACAAGGCATCGGCCTTGTTTTTTATTCTACTGGTGTTAGAATCTTGCGGATTATATCTAAATTTGCGTTGAACATACGTCAAGTATGCAGTTATTAACTCTAAGAATAAGGTGATTTCATGAAAAACAAAGTTTGGTTATTTTCTCTATGTTGTGCTGTTTTAATGTCATGTGGCAATACAGAGCAGTCAGCCTATCAGGTTCCGGTCTCCGAAGCAGACGAACCGATGATGAAAGGGCAGTTTCAACCCACTTGGGAATCTCTGAAGAATTATGAAGTACCGGAATGGTTCCGCAATGCCAAGTTTGGTATTTGGGCACATTGGGGGCCGCAATGTGTCGAAGGTTCGGGCGATTGGATGGCTCGCAGCTTGTATATCGAAGGTTCGCCCGAGTACAATTATCATGTAGAACATTATGGCCATCCATCGGAAGTCGGTTTCAAGGATATTATTCCCTTATTTAAGGCGGAAAAATGGAATCCTGATTCGTTGGTCGCTTTTTATAAGCAGATAGGTGCGCAATATTTCTTCGCTTTGGGTAATCATCATGACAATTTCGACCTCTGGGACAGTCAATATCAATCTTGGAACTCGGTGAATATGGGGCCGAAGAAAGACTTGTTGGATGGTTGGGCGAAAGCAGCCCGCAAGTATGGGCTTCCTTTCGGAGTAAGTCTGCATGCCGATCATGCTTGGACTTGGTATGAGACAGCGCAACGACATGATACCATTGGCCCGAAGAAAGGGATTCCATACGATGGGAAACTGACGAAAGCCGATGGTAAAGGGAAATGGTGGGAAGGCTATGACCCGCAGGAACTTTATGCGCAGAATCATCCGATGAGTGAAAATAGTTGGGACAATGGACAGATTCATCGCCAATGGGCTTGGGGTAACGGGGTTTGCCTACCTACGCAAGAATATGTGACGAATTTCTACAATCGAACCTTGGATGTCATCAATCGTTATAACCCCGATTTGTTGTATTTCGATGTGACGGTTCTGCCATTTTATCCCATCAGTGATGCCGGATTGAAGATTGCTACTCATTTCTATAATCACAGCATGGCTACGCATGATGGTAAATTGGAAGCAGTCCTATTCGGTAAGATTCTGGATGAAGAGCAACGGAAAGCTTTGGTGTGGGATGTGGAGCGTGGCGCACCGAACGAGATGCTCGACGGGCCTTGGCAGACCTGCACCTGTTTAGGAGGTTGGCATTATAATACGTCGATTTACGAGAACGACCGTTATAAATCAGCTGCCAATGTGGTAAGGTTATTGATGGATGTTGTGAGCAAAAACGGTAATCTCTTGTTGAGTGTTCCGCTTCGTGCCGACGGTACGTTCGATGAAAAAGAGAAAAAAATATTGGATGAGTTTGGCGAATGGATGGCCGTTAATAAAGAAGCCATATTTGATACCCGTCCTTGGAAGGTATTTGGTGAAGGTCCTATAGCCGATTCGGATATTCAAATTAATGCCCAGGGATTCAACGAAAGCTCTTATACGGATGCAACGGCTAAAGAGATACGCTTTACACAAAAAGAAGAAGTCTTATATGTGACGGTATTGGCCTGGCCGGAAGACAAAAAAGTGATTGTGAAATCATTGGCTTCCGGCAATGACTTATATTCGGAAGAAATCAGCCAAGTAGAATTGTTAGGATATGGGAAAGTTAAATTCAATTGTTCAAACGAAGGATTGGTAATTGAACTTCCTAATGAGCAACTGAATAAAATAGCTCCAGTTTTCAAGATTAGGTAATTAAATAGTGTGATAAGGGAATGATTTGTCGGCTCGTTTTGAGTCGGCAAAACTGAGTTACATCCTTTTTTTGCATTAAATTTAAAATGTATGGAAGATTTTTTTTATTAAAAAGCCGGAGTGAGTGGGCACTCCGGCTTTCAAGAATTTATAAATGCTTTTCAGTTATAATGCTGTTTTTTGTTGCGGTTATTGGGGGATGCAGGCCGCTTATTGGTTGACTTGCATGGTGACGGTCATTTCAGGCACCAATACGTAAGCGGCTTTCTTCCGGTTCCACTGGTAGTAAGTGGTGGTTACGTTGTTGCCCTCATACCGGTAGCATACACGGGTGCTCTTCTCCCATGCGTTGGACTTGGCGTTCCACTTCATGGTTTCGCTCTCCGTCATGCGTTGCTGTTCGTCATACTTATAGGTATGATTCATATAGTTGGTCAAAGTGTTTCCATCGTTGCGGTAAACCGTTTCTCCTACCTTCAGCCCGTTTACCTCTACCGGATTGTAAACGAAATCGTTGACGGTGTAGGCCGAAGCGCCCAATCCGCATACCAAGAAGAGTGATGAAAGAATCAGTTTTTTGAAGGATACATTTGTTTTCATAATCATATTATTTTTAGATGTTGAACTTACTATTTTCTATCGTTTTGTGCTCAAAACCGCTGCAAAGGTACTCCTTAAATTGACATAAAGAAAATAATTTGCTGATATTTTTGCAATGTGTCAGTGAAAGGGCCTTTTTACTCTTGTCTTTTTGTTCATTCGGATAGCAAAAAAATATCCGACAGAGGGTCTGTCGGATACAACTGCATACAAAGTGTATATTATTTCAATTCTGTTAGCTGCTTTCTGATTATAAGTTAAATAATGTTAGTAGCTGATTAATGAGCCTCTAACCAGTTCTTCCCCCACCCACAATCGGCCTTTAGAGGTACTCTCATAGGGTAAGCGTTCTCCATTTCCTCGATTACAATTTTCTGCACAAGCTCTTTTTCGGCTACCGGAACACTGAAATTTAGTTCGTCATGCACCTGAAGAATCATCTTTGCTTTCAGATTGTAAGCTTGGAAGCGTTGGTAGATGCGTGCCATAGCCACTTTGATGATGTCCGCAGCACTGCCTTGGATAGGAGCGTTGATGGCGTTGCGTTCGGCGTAACCGCGGGTGGTGGCGTTGCGCGAATTGATATCGGGCAGGTAACGCTTGCGGTGGGAGATGGTTTCAACATATCCGTGTTCGCGTGCCACTTCGATGCTCTTGTCCATATAAGCCTTTACTTGCGGGTAGGTGGCAAAGTAGCCGTCTATCAGTTCGCGTGCTTCCTGGCGGGAAACACCCATACGTTCGGCCAGCCCGAAGGCGGATATGCCATAGATGATGCCGAAGTTGGCGGTCTTGGCTTTGCGTCGCATGTCCGAAGTCACTTCGTCTATACCTATCTTATATATTTTGGCAGCGGTGGCGGCATGGATGTCGTGACCTTCCACAAAGGCTTCTATCATATTGGGGTCTTGACTGAGGTGAGCCATGATGCGGAGCTCTATCTGCGAGTAGTCGGCCGAGAAAAACTCGCATCCTTCGTCTGGGATGAAAGCTTTACGTATTTCTTTGCCGTCCTCGTCGCGGATGGGGATGTTCTGCAAGTTGGGATTACTCGAGCTGAGGCGTCCCGTGGCGGTGACCGCCTGGTTGAAAGAGGTGTGTATGCGTCCCGTCCGTGGATTGATGAGTTGGGGCAGGGCGTCTACATACGTGCTTAATAATTTTTTCAATCCGCGGTAATCCAATATCTTTCCGATGACCTCGTGTTTGCTCCGTAAACTTTCCAGCACTTCCTCGGAGGTGACATATTGGCCGGTTTTGGTTTTCTTGGGTTTGTCCGTCAGCTTCAGCCGGTCGAACAATAATTCTCCCACTTGTTTGGGCGAACTGATGTTGAATTCTCCACCGGCCAGATGGTAGACGTCTGCTTCTATCTCTTGCAGGCGGGCGGTGAAGTGGGCGGAAGTCTGGCGCAAAGCTTCCGTGTCCAATAACACACCGTTGCTTTCGATGTTGACCAATACGGGCACGAGGGGCATCTCGATTTCATAAAACAGATGCTCTACACCTTGCGCTTTCAGCTCTTTTTCCAATACGTTCTTCAGCTTCAGGGTGACATCGGCATCCTCGCAAGCATAGCGGTAGACATCGGAGGGTGGGAGGTCGCGCATGTTTTTCTGCCCTTTGCCTTTGGGGCCGATGAGTTCGTCGATATGGATGGTTTTATAATGGAGGTAGATTTCGGCCAGGTAATCCATATTGTGCCGCAGTTCGGGTTGCAAGACGTAGTGGGCAAGCATGGTGTCGAATAGGGTGCCTTTCACTTGAACGCCGTAGTTCTGTAGGACAATCATGTCGTACTTGATGTTTTGTCCTACTTTGACGATTTCTTCGTTTTCGAAGAGCGGACGGAATTCATTGACTATTTTTAAGGCTTCTTCACGTTCGGCGGGAATGGGGACATAATAGGCGTGATTTTCGGCTTCGCTGAAGCTCATGCCCACCAATTCGGCCTCCATGGGTTCGGTGGAAGTGGTTTCCGTGTCTATTGAGAGAATTTTCGTTGTCAACAACTTTTGAACAATTTCGGTTCTTTTCTCTTCTGTATCAATCAGTTGATAGTCTACATCAAGCGTTTCTAAGCTGCTGAGAATCGTTTTTTTCGCATCGTCCGTCCCTTCGTCCGCAGAAATTGCAAACAAATCGCCTTGCAAAGTCTCGCTTTGAGACTCTTTTTCCTTCGCGGAGGCTTGGGCAAAGAGAGGCAAAGCTGAAGCGTCGGAAGATGGTGAGGGTGTGGGAGTGCCGGGCTTTTTCAGCACACGGTCGATGAGGGTGCGGAATTCTAACTCCTCGAAAATCTTGCGGAGTTCATTGGCGTCCGGCTCTTCGCGAGTCAGGCTTTGCAAGTCGAGCGTGATGGGCACATCGGTCTTGATGGTGGCTAAGAATTTGGAGAAGATGATTTGTTCCTTGTTGTTTTCTATCTTGGACTTGAGCGCGCCTTTCAGCTCATCGGTGTGCAAGAGGAGGTTTTCGATGCTTCCGAACTGGGCTATCAGTTTCTGGGCGGTTTTCTCACCCACGCCCGGACAGCCGGGGATGTTGTCTGCCGTGTCGCCCATCAGCCCCAGCATGTCGATGACTTGGTCGGTGGATTGGATGTCGAACTTGGCTTTTATTTCTTCCACCCCCATTACTTCATAGCCGCCCGTGTGCTTGGGGCGATACATGAAAACGTTGGCCGACACCAGTTGTCCGTAGTCCTTGTCGGGGGTCAGCATATAGGTGGAGATGCCTTGGCGTCCCGCTTCGGTGGCCAGTGTGCCAATCACATCATCGGCCTCGTAGCCGGGCACTTCCAGGATAGGGATGCGATAGGCGCGTATGACGTCCTTGATGAGGGGGACGGAAAGTCGGATGGTTTCGGGCGTTTCCTCGCGTTGCGCCTTGTATTGCTCGTAGGCTTCGTGGCGGAAGGTAGGTCCGGCAGGGTCGAAGGCCACTCCGATGTGTGTGGGGTTTTCCTTTTTCAATACTTCTTCCAGGGTGTTTACGAAGCCCATGATGGCGGATGTGTTGAAGCCCTTGGAGTTGATTCGCGGGTTCTTGATAAAGGCATAGTAGGCTCTGTAAATGAGCGCATATGCGTCGAGCAGGAAAAGTTTGTCGGCTGTATTCATAGATTTATCCTTTTTTAGAGGGTAAAAGTACAAAAAAATACGGTATTAGCCGTTTTATTCGTATTTTTGTGCCCAAATATTAATTCATGGATACTTTGTCGATTATAGAGAAGCCTATTTTGGCGGATTTGGATGAGTTTAAGCGTCTGTTTGCCACTTCGTTGTCTACCTCCAATCCTTTGCTGAATCGTGTCGTAGAACACATCCGGCAGAGGAGTGGGAAGATGATGCGTCCGATGTTGGTGTTGTTGTCTGCCCGGATGTATGGGGCGGTTTGTCCGGCTACGCTTTATACGGCGGTAGCGTTGGAGTTGCTTCATAATGCGAGCCTTGTCCATGATGATGTGGTAGATGAAAGTTCGGAGCGCCGGGGGCAACCTTCGGTGAATGCCGCCTATAATAATAAGGTGGCAGTGCTGACGGGGGATTACCTGTTGGCTTCCTCGTTGGCGCAGGTCTCTTTGACCCGCCATCATGACATAGTGGACGTGGTAGCTTCCTTGGGTCAGGAGCTTGCGGAAGGTGAGTTATTGCAACTCTCCAACATCAGTAATCCCGATTTCTCAGAGCAAATTTATTTCGACGTCATCAGCAAGAAGACGGCCGCCTTGTTCGCCGCTTGTACCAAGGCCGGTGCTTTGTCGGTTGACGCTTCCGATGAAAACGTGGAAAAAGCCCGTCTGCTGGGCGAATACATAGGTCTTTGCTTTCAGATAAAAGACGATATTTTCGACTACTACGACAATCTTTCCATCGGCAAACCCACGGGCAATGACATGCTTGAAGGTAAATTGACTTTGCCGGCTCTGTACGCACTGAACACTACGGGCGATACACAGGCGGTGGAGTGGGCGAGAAAAGTGAAGAGCAGCATCGCTACGACCGATGAAATCGCTTCTTTAGTGGAATTCACCAAACAACATGGGGGCATTGACTATGCTACGAAAGTGATGTATGACTTGAAGGCGAAAGCGGTGGCACTGATTCCTGCAGATGTGGATCTGGAAATACGTGAGGCATTGATAGCTTATCTGGATTACGTGGTAGACCGTTCTCTTTAAGCATAATAGATTAGGTACAGAGACACAAAGACGCAGAGTATAATAAATTGCCTCTGCGTCTTTGCATCTCTGTATTCAATAAAAGTTCGTTTAGAAGAATTTCGTTTCTTTCCCGAAGATATCAGACAGAAGCAGGTTGGCCAGACGGCTCGTACCCAAGCGGAACAGGCGGTTGTTGAGCCATTCTTCACCCAATACTTCTTTTACAATGGTGTAATAGACAAGGGCATCGTGTACAGTATTGATGCCGCCGGCGGGCTTGAAGCCTATTTTGATGTCGGTCTCTAAAAAATACTCCTTAATGGCCTGGCACATGACATAAGCGGCTTCCGGTGTAGCGGCAGGTTGTTGCTTTCCTGTAGAAGTCTTGATAAAATCCGCACCTGCATACATCGATAGAATGGCGGCTTTTTTTATGTTGGAGGCATTTCCTAAAGCACCCGTTTCCAAGATAACTTTCAGATGATGTTCCTTGCAAGTCTCTTTCAATTCTTGTATCTCATCGCACATGGCTTCGTAGTCACCGGCCAGGAACTTGCCTACGGAGATAACGATGTCAATCTCGTCCGCCCCGTCTTGGAGAGCCAAGGCTGTTTCGGCCACTTTCACTTCCGAAAAAGTCTGCGAAGAGGGGAATCCGCCCGATACACAGGCTATCTTGACGTCTTCCACTTCCAGTGTATCCCGTACTATTTCGGCAAAATTGGGATAAACGCAGATAGCGGCTACATTCTTCATGTCAGGGTGCTCCTCATCAAACCGGTTTACGTTCTTTGTGAAGTTCATTACCTTTTCATCGTTGTCGGTCGTATTCAAAGTCGTGAGGTCAATGCAGTGGAAAAGGAATTTTTTTACTTCCAATGTGTTGTTTTCCGGAACCTTCTTCTCAATGATGGCAGCCGTTTGTGCGGCTATGTCCGCATCGTTCAGGTTGGTTTCGTATTTTGCCAACGCTTCGTCATACTTGCTCCGGGTAGGTTCATTTTTCTCCATATTCTTTCAATTTAGGGTTGTTGATGTGTCGGTTCTTGTCTCGTTGGGTTTTCTTTTCAAGGCTTCGCTGGAAGGCTTCCGTCAAGTTCACTCCGGTCTGGTTAGCGATACAGACCAATACCCAGAAAATGTCAGCTATCTCCTCGTCCAGATTGTCCTTTTCACCGGGTTTGAATGATTGTTCGCCATATTTGCGTGCCATGACTCGCGCCAGTTCGCCTACTTCTTCGGTCAAAACAGCCATATTAGTCAATTCGCTGAAATAGCGTACGCCGTATTGCTTTATCCATTGGTCTACCTGTAGTTGTGCTTCTTCCAGTGTCATGTCGTTCTGTTTTTATTCTTTGTTTTTCGTATCAATGCATATAGTGACGGGACCGTCGTTCAGCAATTCTACCTTCATGTCGGCACCAAATTCGCCTGTTCCTATCTCTTTGCCCAAAGCTTCGGAAAGTGCTTCGCAGAATGCTTCATACAGCGGAATAGATATTTCCGGCTTGGCGGCGCGTATGTAGGAAGGGCGGTTTCCTTTCTTGGTGGATGCATGCAGGGTGAATTGGCTCACTACTAAAATATCGCCTCCCGTATCTAAGATGGATTTGTTCATTACCCCGTTTTCATCGTCAAAGATGCGCAGGTTTACAATCTTCTTACAAAGCCAGTCGATGTCTTCCTGTCCGTCCGTGTCTTCAATACCGACCAATATCATCATCCCTTTCCCGATGGACGATTTGCAGATACCGTTGATGGTTACCGAAGCATGCGCGGTTCTTTGTATTACTACTCTCATGGTGTATTCATTTTATTCGTTTGCACAAAAGTACAAATAAATAATGGAAATGCGTCTTATTCTTTACGCATTCTCGTTGAAATGTTTGCGGAGTATTTCCGTTTTGACTTTTCCTATCACCGTTTCCAAGTCTTCAGGCGATGCTTCGCGGATGCGTTTGACACTTTTGAATGCTTTCAATAAAGTGTTTTTCGTCTTTTCACCGATGCCTTTTATCTCGTCCAGTTCCGAAGCCGTCTGCCGTTTGCTTCGTTTGTCGCGGTGGAAAGTGATGGCATAGCGGTGTACTTCGTCTTGAATGCGTGTCAATAGGTGGAATAGGGGGCTGTCTTGCTTCATGCCAATGGTTTGTGGCGGAAAACCGTAAAGAAGTTCCGATGTACGGTGCCGGTTGTCTTTGGCCAGTCCCGCAATAGGTATGTCCAGCCCAAGTTCGTCTATCACTTCTTTTACGGCGCTCATTTGCCCCTTTCCACCGTCGGTGATAAGAAGGTCGGGCAGGGGAGCGTTCTCTTCCATAGCACGGCTATATCGCCTTCTGACGACTTCCTGCATGGAAGCATAATCGTCTGGTCCTTCTACGGTCTTAATGTTATACTTCCGGTAGTCTTGTTTTGAAGGTTTTCCTTTGACAAAGACTACGCATCCCGCCACCGGGTCAGAACCTTGAATATTGGAATTATCAAAGCACTCGATGCGCATGGGCAGTCGGTCTAAGTGCAGTTGCTCTTGTATTTCTTTGAGGAGTCGGGTCGTTCGTTGTTCGGGATTCAGCTTTTCCTGTTGTTTCAAGCGGTCTACTTTATATTGCTTCACGTTTTGGATAGAAAGGTCTAAAAGTTTCTTTTTGTCCCCTCTTTGCGGGATGGTAAAGATAACATCTTGTAATTCCATATCAAGCTCGAAGGGGACGATTATTTCGCGTGAGTGGCTCTTGTAACGCTCTCTCATTTCTACAATGCCCAGGCGTAGCAATTCTTCCTTGCTCTCGTCCAATTTCTTTTTATATTCAAAAGTAAATGCCTGGTTGATGGAACCGTTTGTGATGTGTAGGTAGTTGATAAAAGCTGATTTTTTGTCCGTGTCTTCCTCAATGGAGAACACATCGATGTTATGCAATACGTTGCTGACAACTTCCGACTTGCTCCGGTAGTTTTCTATCAAGAGGTATTTCTCTTTTATTTTTTGCGCTTCTTCAAACTTCATATCCGAAGCCAGGCGTTGCATTTCTTCGTAAAGCATTTGTTCTACTTCACGAGTATTCCCTTTCAGGATTTCTTTGATTTCACCGATGTTTTTCATGTATTCTTCTTGGCTTTGCTTGCCTATACAGGGGCCTGCGCAATTCTTGATGTGATATTCCAAACACACTTTGAACTTTCCGGCCCGTATGTTCTCCGGGGTGAGGTTTAAATGGCAGGTACGTATGGGGTAAAGGCGTTTGATAAGCTCCAATACGGCATACATGGAGGGCAGGTGACTATAAGGACCGTAGTAAGAAGAACCGTTGCGAATGATACGGCGCGTCTTGAATATGCGTGGAAAATATTCGTTTTGAACGCAAATAGAGGGGTAGGTCTTGTCGTCCTTCAACAATACGTTGTAGCGTGGCTTATATTTCTTGATGAGGTTATTTTCGAGCAGCAAGGCATCTTCTTCCGAGTTGACGACTATATAACGGATGTCTGCAATCTTACTGACCAATACTCTTGTCTTGCCTGGTTCGTGTTCACGATTAAAGTAAGAGGATACGCGACGTTTCAGGTTTTTGGCCTTTCCAACATAGATAATAGTGCCTTCCGCATTCAGATATTGGTAGATGCCGGGGCTTTCGGGCAGATTTTGGACAATACCTTTCAGGTAGTCGTTTGTTTTTAACTCGTTGTTGTTTGCCATTGCGTTCTTTATTCTTAGGAAACAGAAAGGCACAGAGTCGTGTTAATTGTCTCTATGCCTTTGAGCCTTTTCGTTCGTTTTATAGATGTAGCACGCTTTCCAATTCAACGTCTTCATCGAATATTTTCTTCCCTTGGAGAGCGGTCAGTTCGATCAGGAAGTTTACATAAATCTTTTTAGGATTCATCTGTTTTACCATCTTGCAGGCTGCCGCCATGGTGCCACCGGTTGCCAATAAGTCGTCATGCATGAGTACGACATCATCCTCGTCGATAGAGTCTTTATGCATTTGGATCGTATCGGTTCCGTATTCCTTTTCGTAACTTATCTCCATCACTTCGGCTGGAAGCTTTCCTGGCTTTCGTATCATGACGAAGCCTGCACCTAGTTTTTCAGCCAGAATTGCTCCTAAAATAAAACCACGCGATTCGATGCCTGCCACCTTAGTGATACCTTTATCCTTATACATTTCGTACAAGATGCTGGCCGCCTCTCTTAGGGCAACGGGGTTCTTGAACAATGTCGTTACATCGTAGAACAGAATGCCTGGTTTGGGATAATCGGGTATTTCCCGAATGCTCCTCATTAATGTTTCTTTGCTCATAATCAGAGTTTTTATTTGGTTTATTGAATCTTTTGTTTCACGTGGAACTTTAATGTGTCAACGTCCGCAAAGTACTAACAGTACGTTGATGTCACTGGGTGACACACCTGGTATGCGGCTTGCTTGAGCTATTGTTTCCGGATCTATCTTTATCAGCTTCTGTCTGGCTTCGGTAGAGAGTGATTGTAGGGAGGCATAGTCGAACCGTCCTTTAATTTTGATGTTTTCCAGGCGCGCTAACTTGTCGGCTATCATCCGTTCACGTCCGATATAGCCTTCATACTTGATAAGAATTTCCGCAGCTTCGATAATTTCTTCTTTACGCTCCGTCAGATTGTCCAATTCCCGCTTGAAAGCAGGTATGTGTTCGGCCAATCCTTGAATGGTAAGTTGCGGGCGATTTAATAAATCTACCAGTTTGCATCCGTGACGGAGTGGGGTAGTTCCCATAGCTTCAAGAACCGAATTAATAAGGTTTGCCTTGATGGAATAATTGCGGGAGAATGCGATGAGATGTTCTGTCGCTTCACGTTTCCGCTTTAATAATTCATGGCGTTCATTGCTGGCCAAACCTAATTCCCAAGCCTTCTCCGTGAGGCGCATGTCGGCATCGTCCATACGGAGTAGGATTCGGTATTCAGCACGGGAAGTAAACATACGGTAAGGCTCGTCTACACCTTTGGTCACTAAGTCGTCTATCAACACACCGATATAAGCTTCGTCACGTCCTAAGGT
>CALUOV010000073.1 GCA_944322275.1 uncultured Bacteroides sp.
TCATTGTATCAAAGCGATTAACATTGACAATGCAAAAATAAAATGGCATCATATCACAATCAATAGCACATCTTTATTACAAACAGGAAAAAGCAATAAAAGTGGAATATTACGTGGAATTTCTCAAGAAAAGTTATATCTTTATGCCATAAATACGCATATAGAAATGGGAAACGAAGAAGAAGAATACAAAGGATATTTTCATCCATGGATAGGTAAGGATAAAGAAGAAGGTATCAACGGAACCACCATACTTGTAATTGGAGTACAACATTGGTGTGATCCTTCATACTGGAATTGTGAAGAGAAAACACCTCATGAATGCTTAAAAAAACGAGATCGAACTTGTACTGTATGGAATAGACATAAATACGAAAAAAATGAGAAATGTTATGAGTGGATTAATGAGAAAAATAAAACTATGCCGATATGCCCTTTGGCTTTATTAGAGGAAGGATCTGAATATAAATGTAAAGACAAGGGACGCGAGTCTTGTCTGGTGTATGGATTCCGTTTTCTTCATTGTGAAACTAAAATATCAATCTACGAACATATATGGAACCAAGAAAAAAGAAAGCGCGCGCAAGTTTTTGAATGTCTTTCTGATGCTTTAACTACCTTATTCCCAAACGGACTAAAAGAAGAAGAAAAAAAAGAATATTATTTTGACCGGATTGTGTTTGCCAATTACATTCAGCATTATACCAAGTTTTATCGGTGCGGGAGATTGGATGACAATGAATTGGAGGTGAATCCTGCCAACGATAAGAAGGGATTTGAACGTAACTTCAAACTATTTAGAGAAAAAGGACCGGACGTCATCATTGTGCTTCAAAATGAGAAAATTTTGAAGGAAGTGGAATCTATCCTTAAAGAAAAGCACTACATACATCTTCAAGAAAAAGACAGACCGGAATATTATTATGTGTTGGCCCAAAGTAGTTCGAAGTTTTATAAACAGTATAGGGATGGAATAGAAGATTTTATAGAAATTTATGTTGATAAAAAGCTGACTAAGGAACATAAAAAAAAGAAAATAACTCGTATGATTGAAGCTTTGATTTTATTTCTTTCGAAAAAAGATGATTATAAATCAAAGTCCTGGACAAGTTTAGAGCAAATGATTGTTGATAAATGCTCGTCTAGAAATTTGAAGTATAAAGATTTGTACTATAAAGATGGAAAGTTTAATGACCAACCTTTTAGAGATTTAAGAAAAAATAAATCTAACATAGACGAAGAGAAGAAAGAAGTAAAAGATGAATATGATGAAATTATGGGAAATAAGAAATGATGCTTGTACGGGAATTATCGCCAGTAGATACGTCGTATGAATCTTTTGATATTTTGTACATTTAATGCAAGGATGAAGACAAGATAAAAACATAGTTGCAAAAGTATCCTAGAATAAATGGACAAGTATCCTAAGACAAATGGCAAAGTATCTTAAGATAAAGAGCCGATGAACCTATAATTGCAAAAAAAAGAAGGAATATTATGAGAATACCGATATTTTTTATAATTTTGCCGCGCAATTAAGGCCTGGTAGCTTAGCTGAATAGAGCGTCAGATTCCGGTTCTGAAGGTCGCGGGTTTGAATCCCGCCCGGGTCACAAAAGAATCCTTGATAATTAATAATTATTGAGGATTCTTTTTTATGGCTAATCGTAAAGCAATGCCAAAACAGCATTTCCGAGGGACAAATTGACACTTGATCCCCAGGATGCCTTTCGCACCCTTGCAGAAATTTCCGCTATACGTTAGTCAACAAAGAACATTCCTCCGGCAGAGTTCGGTTAATACCATTGAATGTTACTCTGCGTCTGACTACGCTGTTCCCACTTGAGGTCTTGCAGGATACTGGCGTTGGCACGGATGGTGAAATTGTAGTATTTCCAGCGACCAAATGGCGAAAGGCTGGCGGACATGCTGAAGCAGTGCAAGTCGCGCGTGATGTTGAAAGTGGTCTGCACGATTTCTTTGGCATCGAAGTCATAACCGGAATTGAAACTGATAGCCCACTTGTTGGATATCTTGATATTACCATTTAAGCTCAGGTTCTGCGTATAGCGATAAGGGTAACGCATCTTCTTCTTATTGATTTCCTTGGAACGGTCTTCTGAAATGCTGAAACCATAGTTCACGTTGATGGACCAAGGCATCTTGAAAGCCTGATACCCATCCTCATCTACAGAGGCTTTCTCCTTCTTCTTTTCAGGAATGCCCGTGTTCTCTTCACCTTCTCCAGCATCCGTCTCGCCCGAAGCTTCATTACCTTTTCCTCCCTCTTCGTCCAGATCCTCACCTCGAAAGAAAGCACGTATTTTCTTCCACGTGTCGTTGTTGAAGGTATAGCTGAAAGACGAACTGTAGTTCTGGAAAATACCGAAGCGTCCGTAGGACCACTCCGTGCGGTCATTGTCCACCACATTACCTTGCTCATCAAACTTGTAACCATAGGTCTTGAACGTGGAGTTCATGCTGAAGGTATAATTCTTGGTCAGTTTCAAACGTAGATTCAAGCTCAAGTCACTCCACGGACGGGTCTGCGCAGCCATGTTATAGGAAAGGTTGGCACCGAACTCGTCAATCAGACTGATTTTGCGGATGGAGTCGTTCTTGTCCTTGTACTTCATCTCTAAGTTGTTGGAGATACTGAAGTTGATGGATCCCTGCTTACCTCCGCTAGGCACGCCAAAAGGACTGTCGGCATAATAGGAATAACGCACCGTGTCCTGTCCGCCATTGCTGTTGGGACGGTAATAAGTACCGTAATAGCCATACTTGTCGGTAGTAAAATCCGGAGCCGCACTGAGACTGATAGAGGGCGTAATGACATGACGGATTTGGATTTCCTTCTTGGGGAAGAGCAAGGGTTTATACATACCGTATATTTTCGTGTTGACACCCAAGCTGGCACTATAGTTCCACACACGATGAAAACCGTAGATGGTATCCGTATTTATCGCCTCGCTCTGTTGCGAATCCCATCCCTGTTCCACCTTACGGGTGTACCATCGCTCAGTATAATCCACCGATGGCGTCACATTGAAGTATTTAAAGAGGGTAAACGTAGCACTGATGGGTATCTGATGCTGCATACCGTTTTCCCAGTCCTTTATCAAATTGGACTTAAAGAGCAGATTGTCTTTTGTCTTAATACTATTGGTGAAACGTCCCGTATAACGCACCGAAATTTTTTCGTACCACCGCTCGTCACCCACCGCCTTCTTACGTTTGAAAGGATATACATTGCTCAATGAAATGTTCACGTCTGGCAATGTCAGCGAGATGGACGAGTCTTTCATCGTTTGGGCAATATTCGAGGTAGCGGCAATGGTCAGACCTATATCGGGGAACGTGCGACTGTAACTGATACTCGAAGTCTTGGTATTCTGCGTCATAGCCTGCGAATTGTAAAGGTTGTTGATATTGGAACGCTCGTAGCTGCTGGTAGAGAAATTCACACTGGCCGAAAACGAAGAATTAGGATTAGCTTTGGCATCCTGGCGATGCGACCACACAATCTTGAAGTCTTTGCTTACCGCATAATCCGGCAACCCTTTATCGCCCGTCTTGGTCACCTGATAACTGGCCTGCAACAAACCCGAATATTTGTAACGCTTCACATAATTACTCTCCACATTCAGTGCCCACGAACCTTTGGTGAAAATGTCACCGCGAAGTTTCAGGTCCATCTGGTCGCTGATGGCGAAATAATAACCTCCGTCCGTAAGACCGAAACCGCGGCTGGAGTCGTCCATATAGGTAGGCATCAGGAATCCCGAAGAATAGCTGTCGTTAAAGGGAAAGAAAAAGAAGGGCACCGCCAAGGGAAGCGGAACATCCTCCACCACCAAATAGGCCGGCCCAGTAACAACATTCTTCTTGGGACGCACCTTGGCGTAGGTCATCTGCATGTAGAAGTGAGGATGCTCGTGATTGTCGCAGGTGGTGTATTTACCATCTTTCATGTAAAATTCGTTCTCCCTTCCTTTTTTGGCGTTGTTGCCAGTGACGTAACCTTCGCCCTGCTGGGTCACCACATTGCTGATGATGCCTCGCTTGCTGTCAAAATTGTAGCGGATGGTATTGGTCTCATAAGGAGTCTCGCCGTCCTTAAACACGGGCGTCCCGCTCTTGTTACCCAACGAGTCCTCCACACCATGGGCGTACACCGTGCTGCTGTCCATGTTCATAGTGATAACAGCCGCCGTCAGCTCCACTCCGGGATAGGTCACTTTGCTTTCGCCAAACAAGTGAGCATAACCATTTTGGGTGAAAACAATGGAGTCGTTGGCCTCGTACACCACCGGTGCGTCCAACCCTTCTTCCTTCTTCGATGTCGTGTCACTTTGCAGTGTATCGACAGACAAGGAATCATTCAACTGAATAGAGTCTCTCAGCTGTACGGTGTCTCTGCTGAGATGTGGCGAAGGGGTCAGCCCCCTGCCCCGGCGCTGGGATACAGCCTCGGCCGAAAGAAACAACAACGCAAACAGGACAATAAATATGGTAGTTTTCGATTTCAATGACACCAATTATCTATACAACAATATGCTTTGAACGGGACAAAAGTAAATAAATTCCACGGATAAACCGCTTCTTTTTAATTTATTTTAGATTGCTACAAGAAGAGTTCGCACCAACGGTCGAAACGCGCCAATCCGTCCTCTCCATGTTTTTCCAAACTTTTGCGGGCTTTTTCCACGCTTTTCTCCTTGTCTAACTTCGTCTTGGAGTAGAACTTGTCGGCAAAACAAATGACTTGCTCCTCAAGACTGACCGGTACCATTTCGCGGTGCGGGACGGGAAGTTGTTGCTCCACAATCCGTTTCAAAGTCAATCCCGCTCCTGTATGACGCTCGCACACCAAGGCATGACGCGGATAGCCTTCGGCACGCATCAAGTCGGCTCCTAAATAGCCATGGCAGATGTAGGGGTTGTCACCAAAGCAAAAGATATCCGGCGCATCGGTCAGGAAGATACCTATGTCGTGCACCATCGCCCCCTCGTACAAGAAATCCGTGTCGAGACTGAGTTCAGGATGGCATCGAGCTATCTTCAAGACCTTGTCCGCCACAGAGCGGCTATGCGACAACAAAATGCGCTTCAGCTCATTGGCTTCCGGGTAATATTTATCTATTATTTCTAAGGGATTCATATTCTTTTTCTATTATTCGGCGGCAAAAATACAAATTATTCTGCTACAATGGTTAACTTTGCCCCATCAAATCGCAGACGAATGCGTAGAGAGGTTCAACGTGACAATATGACGCTTGACAGGTATAACAAGATGAAGAAAATGAAAAGTACCAAACATAAAGATTTCCAGCGAAGCCGATTCTTAACGGGATGGAGTATCCTGTTGTACGGTTTGTTGTTATGTGCCTCCTCCTGTCGGCATCAGCCAGTTCCCTCTACTTCGCCCGAAATGGAGACTTACGAACGCTTCTTCGCAGAAAACATCGACTCCGTAGCCCTGGCACCCCGCCCGCTAAGGGCAAAAATCCAGGAGCGGATAACTTTGACCCAAGACAGTCTGGTGCGCTACCTCTACCTGAGCATGACACTGAAGACTTACCTCATAACGGCCCAATACGACTCCGCCTGGGCAGTGATACGCCACATCGGACGTTTCATCCAAAGCCAGTCTCCATCCGCCCGCTTAGCCGATCTTCGCTCCGACTGCCTTAACATGGCCGGCAACCTTTATAGCAGAACGGGCTACAGTGACTCGGCCCGGTTAGCCTTCCACCAAGCCTACCTATGGCGCATGCAAGGCCTCCAGAAAAAAGTGGTGCCGGACATCCTGATCAACCTGGCTGATGCCTGCAACCGCTTGGGCCGACTGGACGAAGGGGCAGCATGGTATCGGCGTGCATTATACTTATGCGACTCCTTACAACTGCCCTCCACCCACAAATACCCCATCTACTACGGTCTAGGGCAAATCTACGTAACCTTGCGCGACTTTGACCAATGTGACTACTATTTCAACCTAGCCGCCCGCTACTACGACCAGATGATGCCCTATGAGAAATACATCTACTTGAACAACCGTGGGACTTCCTATTATTATCGCGACGAATACTTAAAAGCTATGAACTACTTCCAACAAGTTATTCGCCTGGCCGGGGAATATCCTGACATGCGCTTCGAGTTGAACTTGGCTCGCCTGAATCTGAGCGATTGTTACCTACGATTAGGGGAAGCCGATTCAGCCTCATTCTACATGCAGGTATGCCGACCTTTCTTCGAAGAAATGGGAGTCACCACCGCCCTCTATTACCTAGATACACAGACCATCGAGTTGGCTTTGTTGAAAAGCGATCTCATTCAAGCCCGCCAGACACTCCTACAAAGCGTGACTCCACCGGGCATCGACCCCGAAATGCTTTATATCCGCTACAACTACCTACGCCAATTCTTCGAGAAAACGGGCGACTACTACCGGGCTTACCGCTACCAAAGCAAAAGCCGCCGACTGGATGACTCCATCCGCAATGAACGCGTCAGCATGCGTACAGCCGACCTCGCCCTGCGTTATCAGCAAGACTCCACCTTATTGGCCCACCGGGTGCAGATACGTGAGGCCGAAAACGAAGTACTGCTTCTGCGCCAAACACAACTTATTGTGCTAGTCATTGCTATCATCATCCTGTTACTAGCCGGTTTTATTTATATGTATAGCAAGAAAAAACGGGCTCTGCTGCAAGCAGAAAGCCGCCGTCAGATTTCTTCCTTGCGTCTGGAAAACATACGCAGCCGTCTCTCGCCCCACTTCATCTTCAACGTACTGAATCAAGAAATAGCAAACCCTCAACCGCAAGCCGCAGACACCGCACTGCCTCTATTGGTGAAACTTATGCGGCGCAATTTGGAACTGGCAGAACAACTCAGCGTGACATTGGCCGAAGAGCTGGACTTCGTGAATACCTACATCGATCTGGAACGCCGGTCGATGGGTCCCCTCTTTCACTTCCACCTTTACACCGCAGACAACGTACTCCCCGAATGCCAGCTCATTCCCTCCATGCTGATACAGATACCTGTGGAAAACGCCTTGAAACACGCGCTGCGAGGAAAAGAAGGCGAACGTAACCTATGGATTAATATCCATCGTACCCCGGACGGACAATGCCACATCGAGATAACCGACAACGGAGGCGGATACCGCCCACACAGCCCTTCACGAGGAACAGGTACCGGCATGAAAGTAGTAATGCAGACCATCCAAATATTAAACAGCCGAAACAACGAGCACATAGACGTAAATGTACATGACGTATCCCTCCCCTGTGGCGAAACAGGTTGTCAGGTCAGTTTCACCATTCCCTCTGACTACCGGTACAAAATATAAAAATAAACCATTTAGTTACAAAATTCGACTACTTAGTACGGTTTTTCGTCCATTTAGTACAGAATCCGCCAAACCGGAGTTTGCAACTCCAAAAGATTATGTTTATCTTCACCCGCAGAAAACAACCCTATTTTTCATGTATCTGTACAATGTAGTCATAATAGACGATGACGAGGTATCACTCAGTAACCTCAGTGCCGAGTTGGACAAGAACCCCGACTTCGAACTAGAAGGTGTGGCGCGCAACGCCCGGGAAGGCAAAGAGCGAATTATGCAAGTCGAACCCGACCTGCTATTCCTCGACATTGAGCTACCCGACATGACCGGTATGGAACTTCTGCAGGACATACGGGATGATGTGACATGGCCAATGAAAGTCGTTTTCTACACCGCCTACGACAAATATATGATTCAAGCCATCCGCGAGTCCGCCTTCGACTACCTGCTGAAGCCCTTCAACAATGATGAACTGAAAAACATTCTCGAACGCTTCCGCCAACAACAGAAGCTCGTTGTGGCACAACCCGAGATACGCAATATCACCCGCCTACCTATGGGGCAATCCTTCCTGGTCTTCACCCCTACAAACGACATGCGCGTACTCCGCTCGGCCGAGATAGGCTTCTTCCGCTACTGTTCCGCCCGCAAAATATGGGAAGTCATCTTCACTCATGAAGCTCCCCTAACCCTGCGTCGGGGAATAACAGCCGAGCAAATAACAGCCAATCTGACCAACTTCATTCGCATCCATCAGTCCTACATCATAAACATGGACTACCTGATGTTGATAAAAGACAACCGCTGTGTGATGTACCCCCCCTTCGACCAAGTGACGGAGTTGCTGGTGTCAAAAAAATACAAGAGACAACTACAGGAACGCTTCTGCTTGTGAAAGCCGTGAGGCGCTCCACTTACTATAATATAGTACTAGGTTAGGGCGTCGACCCCACAAAACCGGAGGTCGACACGCAATAAAGGCGCAGAATGTGAATTCCGCGCCTTTATACTATGTCAACGAGTATACTAAAGGGAAATATTACTTCACTTCGATACCTTTGTTACGCAAAGTCACGTTCAGCACCTTGGCATAATCAGCATATTGCTTCTCGTCCAAAGTCCGCTTCATCAGTTTCAGGTTACCCAGAACAGCGTTGCGTACTTTCTCATCACGATTCTTCTTAGCACTCGTGGCGCGTTCCATTTGCTCATCGAAAAACTCGCAGATGTTTGCCACTTCCTGCTGCTGCCGACCGTCCAGTTTCAGATATTGGCTCAATTTAGACACATTGATGTTGCTATCCCACTTGGCTGACTCGGCTACCGGTTGGTTACCTGCTGCGAAAGACGCAGCCATCAGGCAGAATGCTGCCACTAATGTTAATCCTAAACGTTTCATAATACCTAACTCATTTAAATTGTTAATCCTAAAAACTAATCTCTACTTTTTCTCTCTAATGTTTCTAATACCTATTGAAAACTTGCCTAACGTCAGGTCTTTATCTTTTTACCGTTGCAAAGGTAGAAATATGTTTTATAACATAAAAACGAACGGATCAAATTTTGTATTTTCTTCCGCTCCTTTTTGACCTACGTCAAGAACAAGTCAGCAGATAGTTCCTTTTGCAAACGTTTTGAAACATATTTGAAACAAAACAAAGCACTTATCTCGAAATACCCCCAATATCACGGAAATTTGAGTCAACACCAAAGAAGATTCCATCCTTATAGGATTATGTAAGTGTCATATTCATACCAAGACAAATCAATGAGCGACATTATCAAGGAACAAACCAATAATCATGTCCGTCTGTTCCTTCCTGTAAATAGCCTTCACGGGGCACTTGACGGAAAACTGATAGTGCATTCATGTAATCAGGACAAGGCCCTACCGCTCCCATAATGGCACATCCCCAACACAAGGATGCCAATTTCTTGGCTTCGGAAGGACAAAACAAAAAGACAATCCAAGGAATGATACATAATAATACAGGCAAGAGACTCATTACAAAATATCTTTGTCGGCTGATAGGGGCACCACAACTAACATAAGCAAGAAAACGCCGATGAAGTATGCCTATATGTGCCGTAGCTCTCCGAGGATAAGCCCAAGCATGCAGGCATTCGTGTACAACTCCCAACAGCAAAGCCAAAAGCATGCCGGCAAGTATCCAAGGCTTATTTCTCATATCTGTTTGCAACAAATAATTCTTGAGATAAAGCGACCCCAATACCGGAAGAAAAACAGGAGTGGCTGAAAGTATGGCTTTCAGCCAAAAAAATTTTGCAGGCAGCAATAGTGGCCGCGCATCCGCCGGAAGCGGGAAATGCGGAGCGTAAACAATCTGCTCAGTAAAACCTTTCCAAATGATTTTTGCCATAATGATCTTATATAAAAAGAAGAAAGACTTACATTTCCGTAAGGAAAGATGTAAGTCTGCCAAATAAAACAAAAATTTATTTTATCCCCTCAGTTGTTTATCCATAGCCGCAGCGGCACGTCGTCCGTCACCCATGGCGAGAATGACCGTGGCACCTCCACGCACAATATCACCACCGGCATAGATGGTAGGAATGGACGACTGCATGTCGTCGTTGACGGCAATGGTGCCCTTGCGACCCAGTTCCAATCCGGGAATGGAGTGGGGAACAATGGGGTTGGGACTGACCCCTACACTGACAATGGCCAGGTCGATATCAATCGTTTCCGTAGCTCCGGGGATAGGTACCGGGCTGCGACGTCCGCTGGCATCGGGCTCGCCCAACTCCATCTTCTGGAGGACGACTTGCTTCACCTTGCCTTGTTCATCAGCAATGTATTCTATCGGGTTATGCAGTGTCAGGAACTCTACCCCTTCTTCCTTGGCATGTTTCACCTCCTCGATGCGGGCGGGCATTTCGGCTTCGCTGCGGCGGTAGATAATCATCGCGCGTTCGGCACCCAGTCTCTTGGCGGTACGCACGGAGTCCATCGCCGTGTTACCACCGCCGATGACGGCTACCCGTTTACCAAAAGGTACGGGCGTGTCACTGTCCTCGCTGGCGGCATCCATCAGGTTGACACGCGTCAGGTATTCGTTGGACGAGAGGATGTTGATGGAGTTCTCTCCGGGGATGTTCATGAAGTTGGGCAAACCGGCTCCACTGGCTACAAATACGCCTTGATAGCCGTCTTCCTGCAACTGTTCTACGCTGAGTGTCTTGCCGATGATGCAGTCTTTCTCGAACTTCACACCCATCTTGGCCAAGTTGTCTATCTCTACATCCACAATCTTGTTGGGCAGACGGAATTCGGGAATACCGTACTTCAGCACACCGCCAATCTCGTGCAGGGCTTCGAACACGGTGACATCGTATCCCATTTTGGCCATATCGCCTGCAAACGACAGTCCGGCAGGGCCTGAACCTACAACTGCTACTTTGATGTGGTTTTTCTCCTTGACTTCGGGTACGGAAATCTGTCCACTCTCCCGTTCATAGTCGGCAGCAAAACGTTCCAGGTAACCGATGGCTACGGCCGGTTCGTTCATCTTCAGGTGGATACATTTGGATTCGCACTGTTTTTCCTGCGGGCAGACACGACCACACACGGCGGGCAGAGCGCTGGTTTCCTTCAACGTCTTGGCAGCTTGCAGGAATTCTCCTTTCTCTATATGCTTGATGAAGCGAGGGATATCGATGCCTACGGGACAACCTTCCATGCAACCGGGATTGGCACAGTCCAAGCAACGTTTGGCTTCAGTGAGGGCTTGTTCTTCGTTGAGGCCGAGGTTCACTTCCTCGCGACGACTGTGTGAGCGATATTCCGGGGCGAGTTCCGGCATCTGCACGCGTGGAATGGCGGTGCGTTCTTTCGGCTTCATGCTTTTGCGCAGCTCCACACGCCAAGGAGCATTGCGAGTCTTATCCATGTCGATAGGCTCACCCGTAGCCTGGCATGTATCCGGATGTTCCAGTTTGTGCATCTCTTCCCGTTCGATGCCTTTGAAGGCTCCCATGCGTTTCAGCATCTCGTCGAAGTCTACCTGATGACCGTCGAACTCGGGGCCGTCCACGCAAACAAAGCGGGTCTTTCCTCCTACCGTGATGCGGCAAGCACCGCACATACCTGTACCATCCACCATGATGGTATTGAGCGATACATCGGTAGGAATGTCGTATTTCTTAGTGAGCAGACAGACAAATTTCATCATGATGGCGGGACCGATGGCGAAGCATTTATCCACTTTCTCGCGCTGGATAACTTGCTCCACACCTTCTGTTACCAGACCTTTCTGTCCATACGAGCCATCGTCTGTCATGATGATGACTTCGTCCGAACTCTCTCGCATTTCCTTCTCCAGAATAATCAGTTCCTTGGTACGTCCGGCCAATACAGTGACAACCCGGTTGCCGGCAGCTTTTAAGGCTTGTACGATGGGAAGCATGGGAGCCACACCTACGCCACCACCGGCGCAGACTACAGTGCCAAAGTTTTCAATATGCGTAGCTTGTCCCAGCGGACCTACCACATCGGTAATGTAATCGCCTACATTCAATTCGCACAAGCGGGTGGAAGAGAGTCCCACTTCCTGCACCACCAACGTGATGGTACCTGCCTGCGGGTCGGCTTCGGCAATGGTGAGCGGCATACGTTCGCCCTTTTCACCTACACGGACAATGACAAAATGTCCGGCTTTGCGCGAACGGGCGATGAGAGGCGCTTCAACAACTAACTTGAAGACCTTCTCCGAGAAATGTTCCTTACTGATGATTTTGTTCATTTCGCTGTTCTTTTTATTAGTATAATTACGTTTTTGCTTTCAGATTGATATTTCCCCTGCAAATATAATGCAAATTGAACGGAAAATATTCAAACTTGCCCAAAAAAGAGGGCATATTGAAATGAACATTCAACAAGATCGTTTCAGTTACTCTTGACTTTCGTCCTTTCACTGTAGGAGTGTGAAGGTTTCACAGTAGTACTGTGAAAGTGTAACATCGGCACTGTGAAGGCTTCACACTAAAATTGCAAAGGGGTGTGAAAGCTTTCACACATTGTGAAGCATCAGGTGTGAAAATCCGGTAGGGGGAATACAAACAGAGGGCATGTCCATTTTGACACACCCTCACTTACTACTATCAGTCAGACTATTATTTCTGACGAATAAAGATATTAATGGGAGTTCCCCTTAAATTCCACTTCTCACGCATTTTATTCTCTAGAAAACGTCTATAAGGTTCCTTGACATACTGAGGTAAGTTAGCGAAATAAACGAAAGAAGGTATCTGTGTATTAGGCAACTGGGTGACATACTTTATTTTGATGTACTTACCCTTAATCGAAGGAGGCGGATAAGCCTCAATAAGCGGCAACATCTCCTCATTCAAGCGCGCGGTAGGTATACGCGTATGGCGGTTATCGTAGACCATACGGGCAGCTTCGAGAACCTTGAAAATACGCTGTTTGGTTAAAGCCGAGGCAAATATGATAGGAAAATCGGCAAAGGGGGCCAAACGATTGTGTACCGCATCCTCAAATGTCTTCATGACTTTCGCCGTCTTATCAGGCACTAAGTCCCACTTATTGACCACTACCACCAAGCCTTTCGCATTCTTCTGTATCAAAGAAAAGATATTTAAATCTTGGCTTTCAATGCCACGCGTGGCGTCCAGCATCAGGATGCAAACATCAGAATTCTCAATGGCACGGATAGAGCGAATGACCGAATAATACTCCAAATCTTCATTCACCTTGTTTTTCTTGCGGATACCGGCGGTGTCTACCAAATAGAAATCAAAGCCAAACTTGTCATAGCGCGTATAGATAGAATCGCGTGTAGTGCCCGCTATCTCCGTCACGATGTTACGCTCCTCGCCTATAAAAGCATTCACGATAGAGGATTTTCCGGCGTTGGGACGGCCCACAACCGCAATACGAGGCAGATCGTCTTCAACTATCTCGTCCGCTTCTTTTCTGAACTTACTGACTATTAAGTCCATCATATCACCGGTTCCACTTCCCGTAGCGGCCGAAATGCAATATGGATCCCCCAACCCTAACCGATAAAACTCAGCCGCATTGTACTGCAAGTCGTATGTATCCGTCTTGTTGGCAATCAACAAAACAGGTTTATTCGTACGGCGTAAGATGGAAGCCACCTCCATATCTAAGTCAGTAACCCCGTTCATCACATCTACCAAAAATAAGATTACATCCGCTTCGTCCACAGCCAACAACACCT
>CALUOV010000074.1 GCA_944322275.1 uncultured Bacteroides sp.
GAAGCCCGCCATTGACGTTAACTTTGTCAATGAAGGACAACTTGCTATTTTTTGATTTTATTTCGAACTCACGTTAAGCTATAGCGGCTATGTAGCCTTCGACAAAATTTTAAAGAAAATGGATATGGCTACGGCTGATGAACTCCGTGCAATATGCTGAAGCAAACGGTAGGACATTGGTGAACGATATGGGTGCTAATACCGACTGGCAGGATGAAGTGCTCCGCACGGCTATCAGCCACAACCACAACGTCTCCATCACTGGCGGTAATGAAAAGACTACCTACATGGCAAGCATTAACTTCCAGGACCGTGAGGGTGTTATTCTTGGTACGAACATGGATCGTCTGAACGTACGTTCATTGGTGACAACAAAAGTTCTCAAAGACCGCTTAGAGATTTCGGCCGGTGTCAATTCCCGTTATGGAAAATCACAAGGAGTCCCCATGAGCGAGGAAGGAGTGTCCGTATTGGATGCCATGAACTATTTCTCGCTGGGACTTCCCGTTAAAGACGAAAACGACAACTGGACACAAGCTTCCGGTAGCCAGAACATGAACCCGATGTCCCTGATTTACGAAGACACATCGGAAACCATCTGGAAGAATACCCAAATTATTGGTAAGGCTACGTTGGAAATCCTGAAGGGTTTGAAGTGGACGGCCAACTATTCTTTTACCAACAACCAACAGACGTATAGCGAATATCATACGCACAATACCCAACAGCCGGGACTTAACGCACAGAACGGCCAGGCTAAGCGCAATACTTATTTTGGTCATGAACACATCTTTGAGACCTACGGTAACTACGACACTACCATCAACGATGCTCACAAGTTGTCCGTCATGGCCGGTTATTCGTGGGAAGAAAAAATGTCGAACGATGGTTTTGGCCTGACCGTACACGACTTCTATGACGACGTGCTGAAATGGAACCAACTGACTTACGCCAGTACCATCGATGGTATTCCCGCCATTGAGAGCGGTACAAAAGAAACCGTCCGCAACATTTCGTTCTACGGCCGTGTCAGCTATTCGTACAACAGCAAGTACATGATTCAGGCGACGGTTCGTCGTGACGGTTCTTCCGTATTCGGCAAGGACAACCGCTGGGGTACATTCCCTTCAGTCAGTGTGGCATGGAACATCACGGAAGAGGACTTCATGAAGAACCAAGACGTACTGAGCAACCTGAAACTCCGTGTAGGTTACGGTGTCAGCGGTAACGCTCTCGGCTTCGGCGCCTATACGCCTTACGAAACTTACGGTGCATCGGGCTTCTTCACCTATAATGGAAAGAGTTGGCGCACGCTGGCAGCTACCAAGAACGCCAATCCCGATTTGAAGTGGGAGTCTACCGGTATGTTCAACGTTGGTGTGGACTACGCATTCCTTGACGGTCGCATCAACGGTACTGTTGAATTCTATCACAAGAAAACGAAAGACTTGATTTGGAATTACCCGGTATCTACCAATCTGTATCCGTTCAGTGAAATCAATGCCAATGTGGGCGAAATGACCAACCGCGGTATCGAAATCTCCATCAACGCCATCCCAGTTCGTACCCGTAACTTTGAATGGAATACTACCTTAACATTGGCTCATAACAAGAATACGGTGGACAGATTGTCGAATGACCAGTTTGAGGTAGGATTGTTCACGCAGGGTGATCCGATGGTTGCCGGCGTTTCCGCCAACGGTTATACGCAGCGTATCATGGAAGGTGAACCGCTCGGAACTTTCTATACCTTTGAATTTGCCGGATACAATGAAGACGGTATCGCATCTTATTGGGTAAGAGATGCAGAGACCGGAGAACGTACCGGTGAAACTACAACCGAACCGGGTGACAAGGACCGTACTATTACTGGTTGCGCACAACCTAAACTGAATTTCGGATGGAACAATACGTTTACGTGGAAGAACTGGAATGCCACCATCTTCCTGACAGGTGTATTGGGTAATGACATTTACAACGGTTCGCGCGCCAACTATACCAGTCCGGAAATCTATACCGCCGGTAAGAATGTGCTGAAGGAGTTTATCTACGAACGTCCCGCAACGGATACGTCTAACAACCGTCCTTCCGACCGCTTCATAGAGAACGGTTCGTACCTCCGTCTGGCAAACTTTACGTTGGGTTACACATTCAAGAACTTCAATAACTGGCTGCAAAACGTGCAGTTGTACATCACTTGCAACAACCTGTTCACCATCAGCGGTTACAAAGGCCTTGATCCGGAAGTGAATATGGGCGGCCTGGCTCCCGGTGTGGACTATCGCTGGAGTGCTTATCCGCACACCCGCACAACTTTGATAGGTTTAAAGGTTAATTTCTAATCATCAACAGACTTATAATTATGAAAGCGAATATAAAAACTTTGTTTACGATTTGTACAGCCGCTTTAGTGACCGGATGTACGGATTTGGATGTGGATATCGAATCTCAGTATACGGAATATCCTACCAATGAGATTGCGGTTGAAGCCAAAATGGCCGATGTGTATTACCAATTACGTGATGTATTCGGGCGCAGATACATGGAAGCGCAATCTTTGTCGAGTGATGAATATACAGCTGTTTCCTACGGTGGCGGTTGGTACGATAGCGGTTGCTATTCCCATCCGAGCTTGCATAATTTTCAGCCGGAAGACGCTTCCATCGACTGGCTGCCGACAGTGATGGCCGGATGTACGAAAGCTAATACCATCATAAGAGATTTAGGTGGTGACGAGGCCGGTGAATTGATTGCTCCCGCCCGTGCCATGCGCGCTTTCTTCCATTTTATTATGATGGATAGCTGGGGTGACGCTCCTATCTTGGATCACCTGCTTGCCGACGGTGAAGAAATTCCCCGTTCTTCACGTGGAGATGTAGCTCGTTTTATTGAAAGCGAATTATTGGAAATCATCCCTCAGCTTACAGATGAGGTGAACGACAACACGTATGGAAAGCCAAACAGATGGATGGCGGAAGCGCTGTTGGTAAAACTCTACATCAACTGGGCTGTTTATACGGCTCCGTCGGTCGACCAATACGATGCCGCAACATCTACTAATGAGAAACTGAACGATTGTATCGCTCATTGTGACAACATCATTCAGTCCGGCTTGTTCAACTTAGGTTCCATGACTTACGCTGAAAAGTTTGGTCCGACAAACGGTTCGCATGTGGAAGACTTTATCTATGCAATGCCTTATGACACTTACACAGCACAAGGTATGCAATACGGCCGCGCACGTACATGGAAACATGCGGCAGACGTGGAAAAGAGTTATTATGGCATGTCACTTAGCAATTCGGCCGGAGGTTATATGACCATGACTCCGGAATTCTCGAGATTGTTCTGCCTGGAAGGTGATCAACGTAACAACAGTGTCATTCGTGGTACAGCCTATGTTTACAATCCCAATACATATCAACCGACATCGGAAGTTGCTTTGGACGAGAATGGTAATCCGATTGTCTTGACTCAGACCGTTACTTTGGCAACTCCAAACGACCCCATGTTGGATGTTGGTGATAACATCAATGGTTACAACCAAGGTTACCGTTCGGTGAAATTCTTTGTAATTGACGATGACTATAAGAATGGAAGAAATCAGTCGAACGACCTTCCGATATTCCGTTATGCAGACATTCTGCTGACCAAGGCGGAAGCCATTAAACGTGGTGGCACAGCTACTAACGGTGACACTCCGATGAGCCTGTTCAACCAAATCCGTGAGTATGCCGGTGCTCCGCTTCTGACGGCAGACCCAAGTTTGCCGGATATCTTGGACGAGCGTGGACGTGAGTTTTTCGATGAGAACTGGCGTCGTAACGACATGATCCGATTCGGGACGTTTGAGAGCGAGTTCTTCCCGCATTATCAAGGTTTCCCCGAAGCAAACTTTGACAAATCCCGTCGTATCTTCCCGTTGCATAGAGATGTTTTGAACACCAATCCTCATTGGGCTCAGAATCCGGGATATTAGACTGGTCGATATATTACTAAATAGGAATACATTTTTAAGGTAAAAGCAAGCGATTGTTTTATTTAGAGTTTTAAAAATGGGAGCCTTGCACCCTTCCGCCGTATTGCCATTCGGTGAAGGAAAGTGCAAGGCTTTTTAGTAAAAATCAGAGAACATTTATGATGCTTAACTTCGTTTTTAGTTTCCTATTGGCATTTTATGGCGGTGATATAGAAGTAGTAGTACACCGTGGCGCAAATTTTCTTGCTCCGGAGAATACAGTAGCTTCTGCTCTTGTAGCCTTGGAGAAAGGAGCCACGTGGATAGAGGTGGACGTGCGTATCAGTAAAGACAGCGTGATGTACAATCTGCACGATGAGACATTGGACCGCACGACTGATGGGAAAGGTTTATTGCGTGATGTGCTTTCGGCAGAGATTGACAAATTGGATGCGGGTAAATGGTTCAGTCCGGCCTTTGAAGGTATCCGTGTACCCCGTATCAGTGAAATGCTTGATACGCTGAAAGGGAAAGCTTCGATATTCTTCGATGTGAAACGAGGGACACCCATAGCTCCGTTGGTACAATTGGTGCGTGAAAAAGGGTATGAGTATGACAGCTTCTTTTGGTTTGCCGACCCGCAAATGTTACAAGAATTTATACGGCTGGCACCGGAAATGAAAATCAAAGTCAACGCCCATGACATCAACAGCCTGAAGAAATGGCAAGAGGTATGTACCCCGGTTTATGTGGAGACAGCACCTGAAAACATTACAGAGGAGTTTCGTTCCTATTGCCACGCCAACGGCATACGCATCATGGCGGCTATACAGAACGGCAACGAAGAGGCTTATCTGAAAGCTATCGCGGTGTGTCCGGATTTGGTGAATTTGGATCGTCCTGAGTTATGGGAACAAGTCATCAGCGAACAAAAGGAACCATAGATACATTTTTAAGGTAAAAGCAAACGATTGTTTTATTTGGAGTTTTTATCCGTATTTGAGTTACTTTTCTTATATTTGTCCACTGTATGAAAACATTCTCTATATTTAAAAAAGAAAGAAGATTATGAAGAATTTTACCTGCGTACGGGACATCGGTAATCTGAAGTCCGCTCTCGATGAGGCGTTCGAGATCAAGAAAGACCGTTTTAAATATGTAGAATTAGGACGTAATAAGACTCTTTTGATGATTTTCTTCAATTCCAGTCTCCGTACTCGTCTGAGCACACAAAAGGCTGCGTTGAATTTGGGCATGAACGTTATTGTGCTCGACATCAATCAAGGAGCTTGGAAACTGGAAACTGAAAGAGGTGTCATCATGGACGGAGACAAGCCGGAGCATCTATTGGAGGCCATTCCTGTGATGGGCTGCTATTGCGACATCATCGGTGTGCGTTCGTTCGCCCGTTTTGAGGATCGTGAGTATGATTACAACGAAGTGATTCTGAACCAGTTCATCCAATACTCGGGCCGTCCGGTGTTCTCCATGGAAGCCGCTACGCGCCATCCACTTCAAAGTTTCGCAGATCTGATTACCATTGAGGAGTATAAAAAGAAAGCACGTCCCAAGGTGGTTATGACGTGGGCTCCTCATCCGCGTCCCTTGCCTCAGGCAGTGCCCAACTCGTTTGCCGAATGGATGAACGCTACGGACTATGATTTTGTTATTACCCATCCCGAAGGCTATGAACTCGACCCGAAGTTTGTAGGCCATGCTCGAGTGGAATACGATCAGATGAAGGCTTTTGAAGGAGCCGATTTTATTTACGCGAAGAACTGGGCTGCCTATGCAGGTGAAAACTATGGCCAAATTCTGAGCAAAGACCGTTCATGGACTGTAAGTGACCGACAGATGGCTGTAACCAACAATGCCTATTTCATGCATTGCCTGCCTGTCCGCCGTAATATGATTGTAACGGACGAAGTGATAGAAAGCCCGCAAAGCATTGTTATCCCGGAAGCCGCCAACCGTGAAATCTCGGCGACAGTTGTGCTGAAGCGTTTACTGGAAGCCATTCAGTGAAAAATATTTTTATGTTGAAAGGCAGTCATAAGCTTGTCTTTCAAAGAGTGAAGGATGGCTCTTCAAATACTTAACTGTTTGAAGAGCTATCCTTCATTCTTTGAGCGGGATTAGTTCGGTATTTGAGTATTTAGCAACTATTAAATTTGTTTCGTTAAAATAAAATTCTTATCTTTGTGGCTGAAACAAATACCATATATTATATAGCATTTAAGCGAAGTGGCAGATATCACTTTAATTCTAGTCAGCCGGAAAAAATAATTTGATTTCTTTTTTCTTGGCAATATTCTTGACGGGTTTCCCCATATTTTTGTGGCAAATAAAAAAGAAAATCTAATGCTAACTTAAAATTATTTGCTATGAAACATCTGACGTTATTTGCTACTGCCTTCTTTTTATTTGTGCTTGGTGCTTGTGAATTGGAGATGGAGCATGTCCCGGTTGAGGAAATCGAGGAGAATGAAAATGTCGTATTGTTCCAGAAACATACGATGGGGGATGGACTTATGATTGTACTCTTGGCTGATGGTTATGAGGATGAAGTGGGAACTTTGTATGACATGTATGACCACCTGTTTTTGGAACCTCCTTATCCGCATCTCAGAAACTATTTTGATGTAATAGGTATTAAAGGTATGGCAAATCACGATTTGGGAATCACCGTGCAGGGGTCTTGTTATGCAGCCAGTGCTTCGGGTATTACTGACTTGGTACAGAATATCTTGGGGCTTTCTTCGCTGAACAATGCCTGTATTGTCGTTGCGGTATCTCCTGAGCTGGGAGCTAAACGCTCAATTGCCTATTTATATAGCAATCCTCAACATACTACATTGGCACTTTGCAGTTGGAGTAATTACAGCGATGAATATAAAACTTACATATTGGCGCACGAGGTCGGCGGACACTGTTTGGCTGGATTAGATGATGAATACGTGGAATACGATGGAGAAATTTCCAATGTAGGAAAAAGTATGATCCGGACATTCCAGCAAAATGGTCTGTTCTTGAATGTATCGTTGTCCGAAAAAGATGTTCCTTGGAAAGAATTAATGGCTGAGCCTGCGTATCAGGAAAAAATTTCAGTCATTGAAGGCGGTTCTACGTATGCGAAGGGAGTATTCAGAAGTTCCACTTATAGCCTGATGTCGTCTTCTTCCTTTGGTTTCAATGCGGTTAGCAGGTATCTAATATGGAACAATATTCATAATAGAGCGGGTTGTCCGTCAACACTGGATGCATTTGTTGATTATGATAAAATGAACATAGGTAATCAGCAGACCCGTTCATATTCTGCTGCTCCTTTGATTCCTGATTCGTTGCGGGGAGTTATAGTCAAATTAGTAGAATAGCCGTGGATAAGATAAAAAACGAGAGATTCTTGGAAGCATTCTTGCACGGATATCTCTTACTTTTGCAGAGAACAAATAATGATACATAATAATAACCAAAATTTTAGCCTTATGAAAAAGATTATGATGAACACGAGAATGAATGTAGTAGTAACTGTAGCTTTAGTAGCTATGTTCTTAACAAGTTGTGCCGGACTTTACATCACGTACACCGGTTTTACGGTGGATGGCTTGGCCTACTCTATATTGGATGAAACAGAGATGGTTAAGGTTAGCCGTATAGATGAAATGGTAGATCCGGATGGTGCCGTATCTGTTCCCGGTACTGTGTTGTATGGTGAAATCAATTATACAGTGGTAGGGATAGAATCAGTGGCTTTCTACGATTGTGTTTTACTTACACGGTTGTTCTTGCCTGAAAATCTGACAGAAATAGGAAACGGTGCGTTTGCCGGGTGTGATAATCTGACCGTCATTTATTGTTCGGCCATAGTTCCGCCTCTAATCGGGGAAAATACATTTGACGAGGAAACTTATCAGAGTGCCATTCTATATGTCCCTTATCCGTCTATTTATGCAGAATCTGAGGGATGGAAAAATTTTGAGCATATTGAAGTTATTCAATAGCTTTCGTGTGTATCTGATAGAAATAGAATATATATGTATTTGTAACTAACTAAAAAATAATATTATGGCAACAGATAAAAAGACGATTTCACGGTTAAGAATTCTTGATGAATTGCTTACAACGGCTGCTTATACTCGCAGTGCGCTTTTACCAATCCTCAATGAGCGTTTGAGGCAGATGGGTTATCATGAAGTTTCCGACCGTACGTTAAGGAACGATTTAAAACTCATGCAGGAGGAACCGTTCAACATTGTTTTCGAAGAAGACAGACGGGATGGTAAAGAGAGATTGTGGCGTATTCTTCCGGGATATTCTCTGTATGTCACTAAACTGAGTAGGGAAGAGCAGAATCTGATGCACGAGGTGTTGCATACGTTGGGTAAATTCTCCGGAATTCCATCTTTTGAGTGGCTGGACAGGTTATCTGAATGGCTCGGTATTTCGTCTGGGAATGATTACAAAATCATGGATTTCGGTTCAACCTCCGTGCAGTCTAATCTGTTAGGAAAGCTGTTCAACTTCATCGCCAACAAGCGGGTGGTTGAATTGTATTACCATACGTTCAAAGATCCGACGGAGAAGTATATTCTATTTTGGCCTTACAGACTCAAACAGTATAACGGTCGTTGGTTCGTCATTGGGAAAGCGGAGGATAATTTTTGGTTGAATTTCCCGTTGGACAATATTTATCGGGTAGAAGATACCGGAAGGGATTACCCCAGTTATCCGCTCACGATAGAGCGGCGTTTCGACCAGATTGTCGGGGTTACGGTACCGGTGGATAAGGAACCGGCAACCATTGTCTGTTGGGTGGATGATATAGGATTTCCTTATCTGATCAGTAAACCAATTCATCCGTCTATGGAAGAAATAGCCGATGCGAAGGTGATAGAAACCTTACGCGAGAAGTTTCCGGAATATGAAGGAGGACATTTTGTGAAGATGAATCTGATTGTCAATACAGAGCTGAAGCAAGTAATCAGTTCGTATATGGATGAAATCATTGTGCTTGAGCCATTGGAACTTCGTCTGGCTATGAGGGAAATCGCTGTGAAAATCAGCCTGCGATATGGGGGATAAATGTGCTTTATAGTCGGAGGATCATTGACGTTTCCTTTTTAAATGACTGAATATTAATTGACTGCTATTATGGAAAAGACACCTGCTTTAAAAGAGATTTATGAAGAATTCCGTTCTTCTTATTTCAGAAAAAAAGTTCAGAGACCAGAAAGGGTTGCTATAGACTTGCAGCCTTCCGAGTCAGACGAACCAGATGTGCAGGTGGAAGAAGAGGATGCGGATGATTTGCGGATTTTCATGCCGGACGAATCGGATTTGCAAGTGGGAAAAGATGCTGTGGACACTTTGCAGTCTTCCATGCCTGACGAACCGGTTCTGCCAATGAAAAAAGATGCTGTTGATGCTTTGCAACATCTTGTCGGATTGCGGGAAGTAAAAAAGGCTATCATGCGCAATTCGTATTACATGAAACTGATGAATGTTCGGGAGAAATGCGGACTACAGGTCCCCAAGCGGATACTCCATACGGTGATGGCAGGAAATCCGGGTACAGGAAAAACGACAGTGGCACGTATTCTGGGGGACATTTATCATGATATGGGTATACTTTCAAAAGGTCATTTAGTGGAAGTCAGCCGGGAGATGTTAGTTGACAACGTGATTGGCGGGACGGAAAGGCGAACGAAAGAGTACATTGAATGTGCCAAAGGTGGAGTTTTGTTTATAGACGAAGCTTATAACCTGACTCCCGCAGACAAAAGCGACCGGGATTTTGGCCGCCAGGTGATAGATACGCTGATGCCTGTGCTTTCTGAGCCGGGTGACATGATGGTGATATTTGCCGGCTATTCGGAAGAAATGGCTAAACTTTTTGAAACAAATCCCGGTTTGGCTTCCCGTTTTCCTGTGTGGTATGAATTTGAGGACTATACGTTGGATGAGTTGATGGAGATAGCAAAGTTCTACTTTTCTCATCACGGGTTTATACCTACGGAAGAGGCTTTGGTTAAAATGAAGCGTGTGTTCCGGGAAGCCATGTCTTATCGGAATTTCGGTAACGGGCGTTTTGTGAAGACTTTCATTGAGAATACGGTTCTTGTCAATATGGCAGAACGTGTGTCGGGAATGTTGGATACGCAGTTGCCTGACTCGAGGGTTTTGAGTGAGATTCAGGTGGAGGATATTTCCGAGTTGTCGGAGATAGGTTTTGGATTGTGTCATAAAGTAAAGACAACACGGCTGCAAGTAAAGGGTTTCCAAATGTCTCAGTTAGAAAATATACGTTAGATTATGGAACATATTGTGATGCGAAGATTAAGAGCTTTGGTTGCTCTGTCGGAAAACAAGAAAGAGCAGCGGAAAGAGTTGCGGTCTTTTGTCCTGTCTCTTAGAGAATATGCCGGAAAAGATCGGACACTCCATAAATTGCTTAAACTGCTGGCTGATAAATATGGAAAAATGGCCTCGGAAAAACAACGGTTATCCGTCTTGTTGAGTCTTTGTCTGTACGATATGGTGTCTTTAGGAAAAGGCGAGAAGGCAGCTGCTGCTTGTGCGGAGCTTGTACCTAATCTGAAAAGAAAGAAAGGTTGGGGGTGGAATGAAGCAGTTTATAGCTATTTGGGTGGTGGAAAGTCACTTAGCAATCCTGCATTGAAAGAGGTCTGCCGGGTAAATTGCATAACTCATTTGTTTAAAACAGAGGTTAATCTGTATACTTTAGGTATGGAAATGAGTATGAATGAAAAGATTTTCTGTTATCGTGAACAGGGCGGTTCCATTGTCTTGTTAGGTGTGAATCACCAATGGGGAGATATTCTATGCGATGAAACTCCGATGGATGGAGAGCCTCCTTTGTATTTTACGGCTGATACCCATTTTGTATCTCCTTTTTATCAGTTGCAGAGAATGCGTGATATTTTGACTGAGGTTCTTTATCAGCAGGGTTATCCTTATGTGCGTATTAAGTTGAAAGTATTTTATGAATCGTATGAGGCGTTCTTGATGAATAGAGATGATTATAAGGAATATTGGACCCAAAAAGACATGGAGTGTTTTTTATATAAAGAATGTCAGTATTCTCCTTTGCAAGGGACTGTTTTTGACAATTGGGATCGGTCTGTGTTTCCGGATGTCTTGGTATGGTCGCTTGCCGTTACACGGGCTGTGTATGACTCAATGCCTGCTGACAAATGTTATAACTTGAGAATGATCCGGAAATATATTCAGGCTATGGCAAAAGATTCCAAACCTGAGTAATAAATACATGAATGCAATGAAAACACTGATTGAACAACTGAAAAACTGCCCGGAAAAGGACTTTATCCCATGTTTAAGACAACTTTGTGAGGAAAACGGTTATCCCCGCTATCTGATAGATTTCTCATTAAACGAGGCCGTTTTTTTTATTTCCGGAAGCGAGGGGTATTTTCTTCTGTGTGTGGCTTTTTCCGTTGAGAAGAGGCAAAAAGTATATATAGATTCTCTCGGATATTCGCTGGATGTCCATAGTCATTGTGTTTCTCCTATGAATATTGTGAAAGAGAAGCGTGACAAATTGGAGGCTATCTGTAAGAGGTATCAGTTGCCGGCTTTGCCTGTTTTCATGGGAGTGGCCACGGAATACGGACTGCTGAACTCGGAAAAAGAAAGAGAACAATGGTATCGGGATGGCATTAGTTTCGTGGCAGAAGGTGTAAATATTCCATGCGAAGAGAATCAAAAGTTTTCTTGCTATAGCAAATATTTTGCTCTTTCAGAATATTTGTCAGCAAGAAGATGAGCTTTCGGTGAAATTTGTTACATTTGTGCATTTATACTGAAGTTGAACCCTAAAATACATCATGACTATGACATCAGAAGAAATGATAAAGCCCAGTGACGAGATATTGTTCTGCTATCTATATTTCAATGAGATATATGCTTTTATAAAATATGGTTTACCGAGTAAGTTTGAAGGCTTACTTAATAAGTATCCAAAGATTAAGACTTATTATGGTTCACAATGGAGAAATAATGATTCCTATGAATATGCCGGAATAGCGACGGATGGAAAGCATAAAGGGGAACAAATGTATAATAAGAAAATTGGTACTGGCCTTGTAGGATTGTATGAGTATGATAGAGGGAATAATTATCAATCGTATCTCTTGAAATGGAACCTTGACTATCAAAATAAGGGATTTAGGGCGAAGATTCAAGGTGGTGCTCCATGTAAAATTGATGTTTATGATGTTTGTGAACAAGATGTATTCAGGGCCATATCTGTATTTTTCCATATTTGTAAATCTGTAAGTGGGGATGAGAATTATGGGAAGATTACTAATGCCTTGAATGAGGCTTTACAGATTATGACGTTGAAAACTTATGTGATGGATACTGATTCTCTTCAAATTATTCAGCAGGCGGAATCTTTATTTATTATAATATTAGGATATTTCGGAATGAATAATCCGAGTAGAAATATAAATTTTTCTCAAAGGATTGATCAATGGTGTGATGCTGCATGCGGAGGGAAAGAATATGCTCCCTATTACAATGTGAAAAATGCGCTGAATTTTTATCGGAGCATAAGAAATGATTCAGCTCATGGGAGCCGTTTGATTCCAGGGCAAAGGGATGAGGTCACATTTGCGTTGTATCTTTGCATTCTGGTGGTATATCTATGTTTGAAGCATAAGCCTGATGTTTCTGTTCGTTTAGACCCGGAATGTAACATCCAATGTCGTATAAATGGTGAAGTTAAGCTGGGTGATAAGATAATTCAAGGGAAAGGTAATGATGAATATGACTTAGAGCCTTTTGCCGAATATACGGTCAATGGGCATTCTTTTAAATTGGATTGGGAATGTTATGGAGCCACTGTAAACGACAAGGGAGATATAACGCATAAAGAATACCAGATAGGGCAGTTCCCATCGGAGGCGATAGGTGCTTTCTTGGCTGAGAAATTGAAAGGCGCAGATAATGCTGTTATTCAAAATATGATTAGTTTGTTGAATGAACAGACTGATAAATTATCTACTGATATAGTAGAACTTCAAACTGGCTTGAAGAACGAACTTAGCAGACTTGCTGATTGTAAAGATAATATCAATGAAAAGGTTGAGGAAGTTGTTAATCGTTTTAATGAACAGCAAAATCAGCTTTTAGGTAAGTTAGATAAGATTGAAATAGGTATAAGGGATATAGCTGCCCGTGTGGACAATACGAGTCAAAAGGTTGATGAGGCGAAAGAATCGCTAAGTGCAGGAAATGAGAAAATTCAGAAAACTCTTGATGAAATTGGGGCAGAAAAAAAGAAAGCGAAAGAGGAAAGAATAGAGAAGGAGAAAGTGAGAAAGAAAAGGACTCAGATCATCGTAGGTTCAGTCGCATTCATTGCCCTTCTTAGTGCCGGTTATTATCTGTGGGATTTCCTATACAATACCGCCGATGGAGCTTTTGCGCGTGAAGATTACCAATTGGCTTATGAAAAGGGACATCCGGATGCCGCCTATGAATATGCGCGCCGGTTGGAGAATGAGAAGAAATATGAAGAGGCCGCAGCGTGGTATAAAAAAGCCCAAACGGTTTACGATAATCGGCTGAAAGCGG
>CALUOV010000075.1 GCA_944322275.1 uncultured Bacteroides sp.
CATCTCTATCTGGAAAGCATAGCCCTTGAAGCGGATATGGTCGAGCGGGATAGTTTGTAACACTTGGCGGCGATAGCACACGAAGCCGGCTGTGGTGTCATGGATGGGCAAACCTGTAATGATACGCACATATTTCGAGGCGAAATAAGACATCAGTACCCGCCCCATGGGCCAGTTCACTACATTCACCCCGCTTACGTAGCGCGATCCGATGCTGAGGTCGGCACCCTCTTCGGCACAGGCCTTGTAGAGGCGGGGCAGGTCATCAGGGTTATGGCTGAAGTCGGCGTCCATCTCGAAAATGTATTCGTAGGAATGCTCCAGCGCCCAGCGGAAGCCGGTAATGTAGGCCGTTCCAAGACCTTGTTTGCCGCTTCGCTCTATCATAAACAGGCGTTCGCGAAACTCTTTTTGCAGCTCCTTGACGATACCGGCAGTCCCATCGGGTGAACCGTCCTCGATGACCAATATGTGGAAGCTGTGCTTCAGAGCGAACACAGCCCGGATGATACGTTCGATGTTCTCCCGCTCGTTATACGTGGGGATGATGACGATGCTATCGGCTGTTTGTGTATTCATATTCATATTATAATGCAAGAATTACCTAAAATAGAAATCTCAGCACGTCATTCAGATTAGCCCATATCAACAAAGCGAATAAGATAAACATGCCTGCTACCTGTGCCCGCTCCATAAACTTGTCGCTGGGCTTGCGCCGGGCGATGATTTCATAAAGCAGGAAGAGCACGTGTCCGCCGTCCAGCGCAGGGATGGGCAGGATGTTCATGAAGGCCAGGATGATGCTGAGGAAGGCGGTCATGTACCAGAACTGGTGCCAGTCCCATGTGGCGGGGAAGATGCTTCCGATGGTGCCGAAGCCGCCCAGCTGCTTGGCTCCTTCTTTGGAGAAAAGGTATTTCATCTGGTCGACGTAGCCGGCCAAGGTGTTGACGCCCAGCTCTACACCGGCGGGGATGGAAGAGAAGAACGTGTATTTCTTCTGCACAACGGGCAGCAGGCGGTCGGTCTGCATCACAGCGTAGACGCCTACCTTGAAAGCTGTGTCGGCTTTTAGGGTCAGGTTGTGGGTCACGCCGTCACGCATGTATGTCAGGTTGACTTGGCGCAAGGCGTTGCGCAGGCTGTCGTTCGTGGCGCTTTCGGCTTGCCGGCGGCGTTGGTCCATGGTCAATAGAAAGTCCTGGAAGGAGATGGACTGTCCGTCCATGCGTGTGATGCTGTCGCCTGGCTGGAGACCTGCCAACTGAGCGGGACTGTCTGCGACCAGGCTGTCAATCACATAAGGGTAACGGAAGTCGGCAAAGCGGGTACTGTCCGCCAACAAGCGGTCCATCAGGTTGTCGGGGATATAAACCGATGCGGGCTCTCCGTTGCGCAGCACGGTTACTTGGCGGGCATCCACAATACCGGTCAGTAAGTCGGTGCCCATACGTTCGAAAGGCACGCCGTCAGCGCTGATGAGCACGTCACCGTCCTCGAAGCCCACTTGGTGCATTGTCTCGTTGAAGTCCATGCCCAGCGGTGCTTTCTGCACGGGGATGTAGGCGTCGCCCCAGGCAAAGAGTATCATACTGTAGATGAACAGAGCCAATAAGAAGTTGAACACCACGCCGCCTACCATGATGAGCAGGCGTTGCCAGGCGGGCTTGGCACGGAATTCCCAGGGTTTGACAGGCTGTTTCATCTGCTCGGTATCCATCGACTCGTCTATCATGCCGCTGATTTTGACGTATCCACCCAGCGGAAGCCAGCCAACGGCATATTCCGTCTCGCTTTTCTTCGGCTTGAATTTGAAGAGGGTGAACCAAGGGTCGAAGAAAAGGCAGAATTTCTCTACTCTTGTTTTGAACAGTTTGGCAAAAAGGAAATGCCCCATCTCGTGGATAATCACTAAAAGCGACAGGCTCAGGATGAGTTGCAGGGCCTTGATAAGGAATGTTTCCATTTGTCTCTAATTATTACTTTTCTTGTTTATACTTATCTGTTTTCTGTCTATTTCGTAATCTGTTGATAATCAATGTCGATTTCGTGTGTCCCCCACGGGCGTCCCGTTTGTCCCCGACGAGGGTCTCGTTTGTCCCCCACGAGGAGGTCGTCGGGGACAAACGACAAAACGGGGTGTCCCCGATGGTCAGCTTGTAAGGATTTCTTCCGCTTTCCTTCTCGCTTCGGCATCGGTCGCCACATAGTCTTCATACGTGGGCTTGGTGATGAGCGGCACCCGTTGCATTGTCTTGGCGATGACATCGCTCATGCCCAGGAAGGACACGCGGTCTTCCAGGAAAGCGCGGACGCAGACTTCGTTGGCGGCATTGACGATGCAGGGCATGTTGCCTCCTTGGTGCAACGCCTCGTAGGCCAGGGCCAGGTTGCGGAAGCGCTCAGGGTCGGGCTGCTCGAAGGTGAGGCTCGTGCAGGTGCGGAAGTCCAGCCGGGGGAACGAGGCATGCACGCGGTCGGGGTAGGAGAAGGCGTACTGGATGGGCAGGCGCATGTCCGGCATGCCCAGTTGCGCTTTCACCGCTCCGTCCTCGAACTGCACCATCGAGTGGATGACCGATTGCGGGTGAACCACCACTTCTATCTGTTCCGGACGCACGCCGAACAGCCATTTGGCCTCGATGACCTCAAAGCCCTTGTTCATCATGGAGGCGGAGTCGATGGTTATCTTGGCGCCCATGGCCCAGTTGGGGTGGTGCAAGGCTTGTTCTTTGGTGACGGTGGCCAGTTGCTCGCGGGTGAAGGTACGGAAAGGACCTCCCGAAGCTGTCAGTATTACTTTCTCGATGGGGTTGCCTATTTCGCCTGCCAGGCATTGGAAGACGGCCGAGTGTTCGGAGTCCACCGGGAGGATGGGCGTGCCGTTTACCCGCGCCAGTTCGTTGACCAGCTCACCGGCCACCACTAATGTTTCCTTGTTGGCCAAGGCGATAGGTTTGCGGGCGCGGATGGCGTTCATTGTGGGGCGTAGTCCGGCGTAGCCCACCATGGCGGTGAGCACCATGTCGATAGGTGTCTCCTGCACAATTTGGCAGAGGGCGTCCTCACCGGCATAGACCTTGATGGGAAGGTCGGCCAAGGCTTCTTTCAAGTGGGCGTAATGTGCCTCGTTGGCTATCACCACAGCTTCGGGCTTGAACTTTCGGGCTTGTTCGATGAGTTTGTCCACTTGGTTGCCTGCCGTCAGCACGTAGGCCTCGTACAAGTCGGGATGCTCTTCAATGACCTGTAAGGCTTGGGTGCCGATGGAGCCGGTCGAACCGAGTATGGCTATTTGTTTCTTCATATCTTTGTCTCTTATATCCTTATTATAATATATCTGCTAAAATACAATATACTGCACCGGGTCGACGGGTCTTCCATTGTGCCACAACTCGAAGTGCAGGTGAGGACCGGTTGTCAGTTGTCCGGTGTTACCCACCAGGGCGATGGCTTCACCTCCTTTCACCGTGTCGCCCTCGCGCTTCAACAAAGAGGCGCAATGTTTGTAGGTGGAGATGAAGTCCTGGTGGTGCTGTATCTGGATGACATATCCCGTCTCGGCGGTGTAGGCACTCAAAATGACCGTACCATCCAATACGGCCAACACGCTTTCACCGGGCGTTGCGGCTATGTCGGTGCCAAAGTGCCGGTTGTCAGGGGCGAAGGGGGAGGAAATAATGCCTCGTGTAGGCGGATAGAATATCATGCCTTCCGCATCCGAACGTGAAGCAAGTGTATTCAGGTTGTACTTTTCGCGTTCTTCATATTGGCGGCGGAACTCCTCTTCACGTTGGGTGCGTTCCATCAGCGAGTCACGACGTAAGGCGGTGAGTGAGTCGATGGATTGCACTGTGTCCGTACGTACATCGCCTCGGAATATGTCCTGTATGTTCATGATATAGAGGTTTTGCCGGTTCAACGCCTGTTGCAGGGAGTCAGCACGCAGTGCGTTGTCTACTACCTGCGAGCGTATTTCACTATTCATATAGCCGGGCAGGTAGTTGCGCAAAGGGGTATAGGCTACAATAAGCGAAGCGATGACAAACAGCAACCCTAAAACGAACACCAGCCACGAGAGTCCGTTCAGCTTGGACACGTGCAGTGTGATGACGTCCTCCAGCGTATTCTCGTTGGTGATGGTCAGGCGATACTTGAAGCGGATGTTTTGCCACCAGTGTTTTCGTTTCTTTTTCTTCGTTGTCATGCCTCTTCTACGTTCTCTAAATTCAACAGGCCTTCGGGCAGGTTGACGGTGATGACGCGGTGCTCATGGTCAATGTCGGTTATGAACTCCTCCTGTGCCGGGATGAGTGTTTCCTCCCCATTGTGGCCTACTATAAATAATGTGTTGACGGTGGAAGTATCCACATCCGTCACTTCGCCCAAATGCCCGTAATGCACCTCCTTCATGCGGAAGCCTACAAAGTAATTCCACGTCAGTTCGCCTTCGGTTTCGGCTTCGCGGGCGTGATGGACGGGGAAGTAGACTTCCACATTGGTGAAGCGGCGTGCTTGCTCGGCGGTGTCCACATCCTCCAGTTTAATGAGAGCGGTGGTGTCCGTACGGAAGCGGTATTCTTCGATGTAGAAAGGTACCAGGATGCCGTCCATGAGGCAGACGATGTATTCCGCCTCCACCCGGTCAAAGATGTCGTCCGTGAAGGTGAACAGCAACTCACCCTTCACACCGTGCGGCTTGTTCAATATACCTATTTTATATACTTCGTCTTTGCGTATCATAAATTCTATATTCTCGTGATTCTTGCTCCGATGGCGTTTAGTCGTCCTTCAATGTCCTGATAGCCCCGGTCTATCTGTTCGATGTTGTGGATACGGCTGATGCCGTCGGCACTTAGGGCAGCGATGAGCAGGGCGATGCCGGCACGGATGTCCGGTGAAGTCATGTTTCCTCCCCTCAGCTTAAACCCGTGGTCATGGCCGATGACTACAGCCCGGTGTGGGTCGCAGAGGATGATTTGTGCTCCCATGTCGATAAGCTTGTCCACGAAAAACAGGCGGCTTTCGAACATCTTTTGGTGGATGAGCACGCTGCCTTTGGCTTGTGTGGCCACCACGAGCATCACGCTCAGTAAGTCAGGTGTCAATCCCGGCCAAGGCGCATCGGCTATGGTCATGATGGAGCCGTCCATGAATGACTCAATCTCATACGTGTCTTGTGCAGGCACGTAGATGTCATCACCCCGTTGCTCCAACCAGACACCCAGACGCCGGAAACTTTCGGGGATGATGCCCAGGTGTTGGTGCGATACGTTCTTAATGGTCAGTTCGCTTTGCGTCATGGCGGCCATACCGATGAAACTGCCCACCTCAATCATGTCCGGCAGGACAGTATGTTCCGTGCCGTGCAGTTGCTCCACTCCATCGATGGTGAGCAGGTTGGAGGCGATGCCTTGTATCTGTGCCCCCATGCGGTTCAGCAGGTGGCAGAGTTGCTGCACATAAGGCTCGCAGGCGGCGTTGTAGATGACGGTGCGCCCTTTGGCCAACACGGCGGCCATGACGATGTTGGCCGTGCCTGTGACGGAAGCTTCGTCCAGCAACATGTAAGTGCCTGTCAGATGAGGGGCGGTTATTTCGTAGGCTCCCCGTTCTTCATCATAGCGGAAGGCGGCTCCCAGTTTTTGGATGCCGATAAAGTGTGTATCCAGTCGGCGGCGTCCTATCTTGTCTCCTCCGGGGCGGGAGATGATGGCCTTGCCGAAACGGGCCAACAAGGGGCCGACCAGCATGACCGAGCCGCGCAGGCTGGCGCACTTCTTGAGGAATTCATCGCTCTCCAGATACCCCAAGTCTACTTGTGCGGCCTGGAAACTATAGGTGTTTATCCCAAGCTTAGATACACGGACACCCATCTCACGAATCAACTGGATAAGGTTGTTCACGTCCAGGATGTCGGGAACGTTGTGCACAATGATTTCGTCACCGGTCAGCAGGGTGGCGCAGATAATTTGCAACACCTCGTTTTTGGCTCCTTGCGGGGTGATGTCTCCGGACAAGCGGTGTCCGCCTTCTATGATGAATGATGCCATGGCTTTGAATTTACAGGTCGCTTTAATATGAGGTCAATTCCTCTTCTTGTTATTATTGTTACGGTTGTTGCGATTATTGTTTTGATTATTCACCTTCGGACGATAGTAGATGTTGATGCGTTCAGCCATCAGCTTCAGAATGTCATCGGTCATTTGCAGTTTCCCGTCTGACAGTTCGGCCAGGTCATCAGCTATCTTACGGTCGTCCACCGTGTCCTTGTTCCACGTCATGTAGTCTTTCTTCAAATGGTTGCAGATGAGAGCCACCAGATTACGTTTTTCATCGCCTTCGGGCAGTTCGCAAGCCTTCTTTATCAATACCTCCATGGTGCGTCCGTAGTGACGGTAACGTATATTGGTGTTGGGGTAGGGCACTGGTTCGGGTTTGGTCACCAGGTTGTCTTTACGGATGATTTCGTACGGATAGTCGATATCCAGCTTAAAGTCGGACATGATGGCCAGGTGGTCCCACAGCTTATGTTTGAATTCGGGCACATCGCGCAGGTGGGGAAACATGTTGCCCATGACGTTGATGATGGTATTGGCACAACGTTGGCGTTCGGCACGGTCTTGGATAGTTATAGCATAGTCCACCATGTTTTGGATGCTTCGGCCATATTCGGGCAGGGCCATCTTTTTTTGTTGAGTGTTATATTGCATATATTATATATTTAAAAATTCTGAAATTGAGAATGAAGAATTTTCAAGGATAATTTCTTGATTTTGTCCCGAAGGGGACTGTTCTTCATTCATCATTAAATAAGTTTCTTAGGTTTGCCTGCCACGAACTCCTTCAGGTAGAAAGGTTCGAAATAGGCCACGTCTTCAAACTTTCCTTCGGCCATGGCTTTTTCAGCCAAGGGAGCCATCATGCTTGCTAAGGGTTGGATGCCTTCAATGAAGTGTGCGTTGGGATGCTTCAGGCTTTGCGCACATTTGGCGGCACCATTGCCAAAGAAATACACGGGCTTTGTTTCGAGGAACTCCCTGTACGTGTTTTCGTCCACAATGTCTGCGGCAATGTCACGTACGGGGCGCAGAGCGCGGTCGTAAATGGCGGCATACACCTCCATGCGCCGGGCATCTATCATGGGGCACAGCAAGGCGTCGTCCGGCAATTCGTCGTGATAGAGCAACACGGGCACGCACAACACTTTCAATGTAGGCAGACCGATGAGCGGCAGGTTGCGTCCGTAGCAGATGCCTTTGGCCATGGATACGCCGATGCGCAATCCTGTGTACGAACCTGGTCCGCAACTGACGGCCACGGCGTCTACAGGGATGGCATGACTGTCGGCAAACGAGAGCGCTTCGTCCACAAATACGCCTAACACGACGTTGTGGGAAGGACCGTTGAGGTCTTTCTTTTCAAACAAATTCTGTCCGTCCTGGCTCAGCGCCACCGAGCAGGCGGAGGTAGAAGTCTCAATATGTAAGATACATGACATAGTCCTTATACATCTATTATATATTAAATCAGCTGACAAATTTACGTGATTATTTTCACTAATTAAAATAATCACGTATTTTTGCGCAAAAGTTAAGAAGCATTATGATACAATCAATGACTGGCTATGGCAAATCCATGGTCGAACTTCCCGATAAGAAGGTTCATGTGGAGATAAAATCACTTAACAGTAAAGCGATGGACCTCTCCACCCGTATCGCTCCCGTCTATAGGGAGAAGGAAATGGAAATCCGTAACGAACTGGCCAAGGTGTTGGAGCGTGGCAAAGTGGACTTCACTTTGTGGATAGAAAAGAAGGATGCTGAGCAATCCGCCACCCCTATCAATCAGGAACTGGTGTCGGCTTACTATAAGCGCATCAAGGAAATAGCTTCCATGACGGGCATTCCCGAACCGGCCGATTGGTTCAGCACGCTGTTGCGCTTGCCGGACGTCATGACGAAGAACGAAATGCAGGAGTTGGACGAGGAAGAATGGAAGGTTGTGCATGCGGCCGTAGAGGAAGCGTTGCATCGGCTGGTGGAATTCCGTCAGCAGGAAGGTGCGGCTCTGGAGAAAAAATTCCGTGAGAAAATAGCCAATATTACCCGCCTGCTTGCTGAAGTGGAGCCTTACGAGAAGGAGCGTGTAGGGAAAATAAAGGACCGCATCGTTGAGTCGCTCGAAAAGACCATCAGCGTGGATTACGACAAGAATCGTCTGGAGCAGGAGCTCATCTATTATATAGAAAAGTTGGACATCAACGAAGAAAAGCAACGTCTGAGCAACCACCTGCAATATTTCATCGCTACGCTGGAAAACGGGAGCGGACAGGGTAAGAAGTTAGGCTTCATCGCTCAGGAGATGGGACGTGAGATTAATACTTTGGGCAGCAAGTCCAACCAAGCCGAAATGCAACGGATTGTGGTGCAGATGAAGGACGAACTGGAGCAAATCAAGGAGCAGGTGTTGAATGTTATGTAAGAGCGTATGGGTAAATTGATTATATTTTCCGCCCCGTCTGGTTCGGGCAAGTCCACCATCATTAACTATTTGTTGACGCAACACTTGAACTTGGCTTTCTCTATCTCCGCCACCAGTCGTCCTCCGCGTGGCACCGAGCGTAATGGTGTGGAATATTTCTTTCTTACGCCAGAGGAGTTTCGGGCGCACATTGCCGCTGGCGACTTCCTGGAGTATGAAGAGGTGTATAAAGACCGCTTTTACGGCACGTTGAAGTCGCAGGTAGAAAAGCAATTGGCCGAGGGACAAAACGTAGTGTTCGATGTGGACGTGGTAGGCGGATGTAACATCAAACGGTTTTATGGCGACCGGGCGTTGTCTGTCTTCATCCAGCCGCCTTCCATTGAAGAATTGCGCCGCCGTTTGGAAGGCCGTGGCACTGATGCGCCTGATGTCATCGACGCCCGCATCGCCAAAGCGCAATATGAGTTGAGTTTCGCATCCAAGTTCGATCATATCGTGGTGAATGATGATTTGGAGAAGGCAAAGGCCGAAACCCTCAGTTTAATCACTAAATTTCTTTCAATATGAGTTATTACGAAAACGGCGGGCTCAAGAATCAGTTGGCTCCGCGTAATAATAATCCGAAACTTAACAAAGCGTTGCTTATCATCAACTCCGTCTTAGTGATTTGCGCATTGGTGATAAGTGTGGTGCATTGGTATTACGATGATTTGGGCATTGCCATCTCCATGTTGCTGGTGATGATAGTCTGTTTATTCAATGCGGTGATGGCATGGAAGGCCCTGCGCGGGAAGAAAATCGAGAAATAGTCAAAGAAAAGTATGGATGTAGGTATCTTCAGCGGATCGTTCAACCCCATTCACATCGGACATTTGGCGCTGGCCAATTACCTGTGCGAGTTCGAAGGATTGGATGAATTATGGTTTCTCGTTACACCTCGCAATCCTTTCAAAATGGGGCAGAATCTGATGCCCGATGAGCTTCGGTTGGAGTTAGTGCGTTTGGCTGTAGAGGATTATCCCAAGTTTCGCGCCTCCGATTTCGAGTTCCACCTTCCTCACCCCTCCTATACTGTCCATACTTTTGAAAATTTGAAAGAGACTTATCCCGATCATACTTTCCACCTGATAATTGGTTCGGACAATTGGCTTTCCTTTCCACGTTGGTATCAGTCTGAACGCCTGATGGCTGAAAATCCTATCATAGTCTATCCTCGTCCCGGCTATCCGGTAGACGCTTCGGCGTTTCCGCCACAGGTGCGTTTGGTGCAATCTCCTGTGTTCGAAATCAGTTCTACTTTCATTCGTCAAGCTTTGGCAGAAGGGAAAGATGTTCGTTATTTCCTTCATCCCCGGGTGTATGAACGGTTGACGCGAAAGTAATAGCTCAAAATCTAGTGTTTGTTGCTTTATTGCGACTTTTGCATTAATTTTGTGACATGTTTAAGAAAACCTTGTTGTAAAATGATACGAACCAATTCACCCAAAGCATGGCTGTTGGCCGCACGTCCCAAGACACTGACTGCAGCCTTTATTCCTGTACTGCTTGGTAGCGCATTGGCTTTTTCCGACCGATTGTTCGAGACGGTTCCGGCTCTATTGTGCTTGTTTTTTGCATGCTTTATGCAGATAGCGGCCAATTTCATCAATGACTTATTTGATTTTCAGAAGGGAACAGACCGTGAAGACCGCTTGGGACCTAAGCGGGCGTGTGCCGAAGGCTGGATAACGCCTCACAGAATGCGTATAGGTATTGGTATAACGTTGACCTTGGCTTGTCTGTGCGGGCTGGCTATACTGTTTACAACCTGGGGCAATTTGTCTCATGGAGGTTGGGAGCTGGTATTGCTGGGAGTGGTATGCCTGCTGTTTGCTTTTCTTTATACAACAATATTGTCCTATCGTGGATGGGGGGATGTGTCGGTCTTGGTCTTTTTCGGGTTTGTTCCTGTAGGCGGCACTTATTATGTACAGGCGGGAACGTTGAATATAGATGTCCTCCTATTGTCTGTTATATCGGGCTTAGTGATCGATACGTTATTGACTATTAATAATTATCGTGATCGCGACCAGGATCGGTTGAGTGGTAAGCTGACGTTGGTGGCACGCTATGGCGAACGCTTTGGGGCAGGCATGTATCTCGGTTTGGGCATAGTTGCTGTATGTGTCTGCATGGGTTTGGTGTTTACCGGACGGCTTACATGGATGGAATTTATTTGGGCGCCTTGCGTATATTTCTATTTACACAGTTTGACTTGGCGCAAGATGGTACAGATACGTGAAGGGAAAAAATTGAACAGCATACTAGGTGAAACTTCACGCAATATGCTGTTCTTAGGGATTTTGCTGAGCGTGGCGATAAGCAATTAGCGCTTGCCGTACATGCGCTCGTAATAGTTCTGGTAGTCACCGCTAGTTACTTCTTCCACCCACGGCTGGTTATTGAGATACCACTCAATGGTTTTTACAATTCCTACCTCAAAGCAGGTTTCGGGATACCAGCCCAGCTCGTTTTTTATTTTGGTGGGGTCGATGGCATATCTTTGGTCGTGTCCCAAACGGTCTTTCACGAAGGTTATCAGGTTATCATTTATCCAGCTGATGTCTATTTGTCCGTCTGCGTCCTTTTGTTTTTTCTTCAGCACTTCTCTGTAAGCAGGATGCTCTTTCATCAAGCGGTGGATGGTGGCTATGGTCAGTTTCACAATTTCCAGATTGGTTTTTTCATTGTGTCCGCCTACGTTATACACTTCGCCTTCACGTCCTTCGCGCACCACCATGTCAATGGCTTTGCAATGGTCCTCTACATAGAGCCAGTCACGCACGTTACTTCCATCGCCATATACGGGTAGTTTTTTCCCTTCCAGAATATTCTTGATGATAAGCGGAATCAGTTTTTCGGGGAAATGATAAGGACCGTAATTGTTGGAACAGCGCGTGATGCTGACAGGCATTTTGTAAGTGTCATGATAAGCCATCACCACAAGGTCGGCACTGGTCTTAGAGGCACTGTAAGGGCTGTGTGGACAGAGCGGGGTCTGTTCAGTAAAATACCCTTCAGCGCCTAATGATCCATAGACCTCATCGGTAGATACCTGATGGTAACGGACCCCTTTGCGCCAAGTGGGGTAACCTTGCTCGTCTTTTCCGTTTACCCAGGCCCGGCGGGCAGCGTCCAGCAGGTTTTGTGTGCCTAGAATGTTGGTTATCAGGAAAAGTTGTGGATTTTCGATACTACGGTCTACGTGGCTTTCAGCGGCAAAGTTGATAACATAATCAAACTTATACTTGGTGAAAAGCTCATCGGCCAATGTGCGATCGCAGATGTCACCTTTCACGAAGAAGCAACGTTCATTGTCAATGTCTTTTATAATGGTACCTAAATTTCCGGCATAAGTCAATGCGTCCAGTATGATGACTTTGATGTCATCGTGTTTTGTCAGGATGTATTTAATAAAATTAGCGCCGATAAATCCGGCGGCTCCTGTTACTAGATAGGTTTTCATATCGTTCATTTATTTTCTTATTTGCGTGAAGCGGCCAGTTCCATCAAGTAATGGCCATATTCCGTTTTGCCCAATTGTTCGCCCAAATGGTGTAGTTGGGTTGAGTCTATCCATCCTTTGCGCCAGGCAATTTCCTCAATACAACTTACGCGGAAACCTTGGCGATTCTGTATGGTAGCTACAAAGTTGCTGGCTTCTAGCAGACTGTCACAATTTCCCGTATCAAGCCATGCGAAGCCACGACCGAAAAGTTCTACCTTCAATGAGCCTTCTTCCAGATAAAGTTTGTTTAAGTCTGTAATTTCGTATTCTCCCCGTGCCGATGGTTTTAAAGAGGTGGCTTTTTCTGTTACCGTAGCGTCATAAAAATAAAGTCCTGGGACGGCATAGTTACTCTTTGGGTACTCCGGTTTTTCTTCCAGTGACAGGACTTTACCTTGAGCATCGAATTCTACCACTCCATAAGCGCGAGGGTCTTTCACATAATAGCCAAAAATACATGCCCCCTTCTCGATAGAAGCAGCGCGTCTGAGCATTGCGGAGAAACCTTGGCCGTAGAAAAGATTATCGCCCAATATCAGGCAACCCGGCTCACCGTTCAAAAAATCGGCACCTAGCACAAAGGCTTGTGCCAGCCCGTTGGGCTTTTCTTGTACTTTGTAGGAGAAGGACATGCCTAGCTCTTCGCCCGTTCCTAATAAGTCGCGGAACATAGGAAGGTCTCGGGGGGTGGAAATGATAAGAACCTCACGGATGCCTGCCAGCATCAGCGTAGAGAGAGGGTAATAAATCATGGGTTTGTCGTAGACAGGCATTATCTGTTTGGAGATGGCCTTGGACAACGGATAGAGACGGGTGGCGCTGCCACCGGCAAGAATGATTCCTTTCATAATTCTTTAATCTTTAATAAATAAAACAGGGAATATATAAGAAGGAGGACATTGCCTCACGGCTCTCGTTGCTATTCTGTGTACAAAGATAGTGCAAAACGAGTGTACTGCAAAATAAATGGCTCATTTTTTAATAAGCGTGTATGCATCCACTTATTATTGGCTGATTTTTTTAAGCTATCCTTTCGATGATTCATTGATGATGTTACCAGCTGTATAGAATTAATAATAAACGTTGTTTGTACAGGCATTTTTCCTTGGTAAATTTGTAGGTTTCTCATAAAGTTCGTAGCTTTGCCATGTGTTTTTCATAGTATTAGATTTAAGGTTAACAAAGGTTGGGCTCAGCGGAGCCCTTTTTTATGCTCATAATCTTCCTTCTATTCTTAGTGATCAGAATTTGTAATTCGTCAGAAGTGATAAAATAACGCTTTGGCAGTTAAAAGAAGAATTATCTCATTTTGTTTTGATAGCGCGCTCGAAAGGAAGGCTAATTTAGCAGGTTGCGTTGTGTCTTCAGTGATAGGCGGATAAAAGCTGATTTATCTCCTTAAAACGGTTATATATATTTACATTGCAATAATTGTTGTATCAGATTGATAATCAGTTTGTTGCGATTTGATTCAAAAACGGTTAAGTATTTT
>CALUOV010000076.1 GCA_944322275.1 uncultured Bacteroides sp.
TGCCCACCTGCTGGTCTATGCCGAGCGGCATCAGTTCCCATTCAAAATCACGGTTCAGCAGCGAGTAATATACCTGATGCGCCACATACCGGCTCCATCCGCGCCGCTCGGATACCGAAAGCGATTTCATCAGTTGCCAGCCGGAGAAGTTGGAACAGCCTATGTAGCGTATTTTGCCGCTCGTCACCAAGTCATCCAAAGCCCGGAGCGTCTCCTCTACAGGTGTATTGGCATCGAAGCCGTGGATGTAGTACAGGTCGATATGGTCGGTACCCAGACGGCGCAGGCTCGCCTCGCACGCCTCTATCAGATGGAAGCGCGAAGCCCCTTCCTCGTTGCGGCTTTCGCCCATGGGAAATGTCCCCTTGGTAGCGATGAGCAGCCTGTTCCGCTTTCCGGCAATGGCCTTCCCCAATATTTCCTCGGCAAGTCCGCGCGAATACATATCTGCCGTATCAAACATGTTCAGTCCGGCTTCCAGACACATATCCACCATGCGGGTGGCTTCTGCCACTCCTGTATGTCCCCAGCCCTCGAAGCCATGAGAGCCGCCGAAGGTTCCTGTTCCCAAAGTCAATGCCGGGACAAAAAGTCCCGAACCGTTCAGTCTGCGATATTCCATAATCAGTAATGTTTATTGTTATGCATCTTCATTTCATTTGACACTGCAAAGTTAGCAGTAATAAAGAAGACAGAATTCTATTATATTTGCAGTATTATCCATTATATTTGCAACCGGATAAAAATAAAAGTATGCCCATATTAGAACGCAAAATCATACATGGAAGAGGGACGGTATGCAGCCATATTTCCTATCCCCGTTTTGTGCTTCCCTTGCACAAACACGTGGAGTACGAAATCATGCTGTTCACCCAAGGCAGCGGGAAACAGTTTGTCGGTGAAGGTGTATCCGAATACAAAGCCGGAGACATCGCCCTCATTGGAAGCAATGTGCCTCATCTCCACCTGTGCCATACCAAGCTGCATTCCACATCAGCAAGCCATCCGGAAGATGAATGGAGCGCCGGAGAAGCCATACAGTTCAGGCCGGATATGTTTCCCGACAATATGAAAGACATTCCGGATTATCGCCTCATCTACGATTTGCTGCAGAAAAGCCAATATGGAATCCGTTTTTACGACGAAAGCCTGTTTGATGAAATGATGGAGATGGTACGGGCTTTCGATTCTTCCGAATACACCTCGCGTATGGTCTGCCTGTTGCGCATGCTCGAAAAGCTGCATGATTGCCAGCATTTCAAATTGCTCTCCAGTACAGCATACAATCAGGCGAATCCTGTCCCCGACATGAAAGAACCCGTCAATAAGGTATATGCCTATCTGTATAACCACTTCAAGGAAAAAGTGACTTTGGAGGAAATAGCGGAGTATGTCAATCAGAACCCTACGGCATTGTGCCGGTATTTCAAACAACGCACGGACAAGAGCATTTTCCGATGTCTGGCAGAGATACGGATTGAACACGCATGCAAATTGCTGGCTTATTCAACTATGAACGTTTCGCAAATAGCCTATGAATCAGGGTATAACAGCGTCACCCATTTCATTGCCCAATTTGAGAAAATCACCGGAAGAACACCGTCTGAATATCGGATACAGATAAAACTGTAAAACGCTGCTTCCTTGCTACAAGCTGCTATCAGATAAACTGCATCTTGGTATGAAAAACAAATGTGTTTGTTTTGTCTTGCGCTCGGTTTACATTATCTTTGTGGCGGTTTGTTTAAGATTTAATTATGGAAAGTTTTAGCGAATTGATAAAGAACCGGCGCAGCATGCGCAAGTTTACGGCAGAAGAACTGACGCAGGATGAAGTGGTAACCTTGATGAAGGCTGCCTTGATGGCTCCTACTTCGAAGCGCAGTAACTCATGGCAATTTGTAGTGGTGGATGACAAGGAAACTTTGAAACGGTTGTCCATGTGCAAGGCTCAGGCTGCCCAATTTATAGCCGATGCCGCATTGGCTGTAGTGGTGACGGCCGATCCGTTGGTCAGTGACGTGTGGATAGAAGATGCCTCTGTCGCTTCAATTTATTTGCAACTTCAGGCCGAGGATTTGGGATTGGGTAGTTGTTGGGTGCAGGTGCGTGAGCGTATGGCTCCTTCGGGCATTCCCGCTGCCGACTATGTGCGTGAAGTGCTGGATATTCCCTTGCAGCTCCAAGTGCTCAGTATCATAGCCATCGGCCACAAAGGCATGGAGCGCAAACCTTTTAATGAAGAGCATCTGCAATGGGAGAAAATCCATCTGAACAAGTACGGAGGAAACGGCGATGAGCGCGGCGAGAGCGAACAATAATAGCGATACATATAAAGCCACGGGAGTGACGCTGATAGTATTCGGTGTGCTCTATTTGATAGACAAGCTGATTCATTTCGCTTCCATAGGCCTGCCGTGGGTGATGAATAAAGATAACTTCCTGCTTTATACAGCGGTGATTTTTCTCTTGTTCAAGCACGACAAGTCCGTAGGGCTGGTGCTGGCCGGCCTTTGGCTGGTGCTGAATTTTGGCTTGATAACGGCTTTGTTGGGCACTATGTCGGCCTATCTCTTGCCTGTGGCGTTGTTGCTCATAGGCATTATCTTGTATTTTATAGCTACGAGGTGATATTTATGAAAAGAAGTATAGAAGATACATCGATTGCATTTATCGGTGCGGGAAACTTGGCCACCAATTTGGCCATCGCGCTTTATAAGAAAGGATTTCGAGTCGTACAGATATACAGTCGTACGGAAGAGTCGGCCGGAAAGCTGGCTCAAGCCGTGGAAGCCTCTTATACCACCGATTTGAACGAAGTGGTGACTGATGCCCAACTCTATGTAGTGTCGCTCAAGGATGACGCTTTCTTAGAGTTGCTTCCCCGGATGGTGGAAGGAAGAGGAAAAGGCTTGTGGGTGCATACCGCAGGCAGCATCTCCATGAATGTTTGGCAAGGGCAGGCCGAACGCTTTGGCGTGTTCTATCCGATGCAGACTTTTACCAAGGCCCGTCTGGTAGACTTCCGTGAGATACCCGTCTTTGTGGAAAGCAACTCGGAGGCCGATACCCAATTCTTGAAAGACATAGCCGCCGCATTGTTCGGTTGTGTCTACGAGTGCACTTCCGAAGAACGGCAAAGTCTTCACTTGGCGGCTGTATTTGCCTGCAATTTTACCAATCACATGTATGCTTTGGCTTCCCGTCTGTTGACTAAGTACAATTTGTCTTTTGAAGTCATGCTGCCCTTGATTGATGAAACGGCCCGCAAGGTACACGCCATGAATCCGCAGACGGCTCAAACAGGCCCTGCCGTGCGCTACGACCGACAGGTGATAGACAAACACCTGGCTATGTTGTCCGATGAACCTGAGATGCAGCAGATATACCGTTTATTGAGCGAGAGCATTCATCGTCTTTCCTAATTATTTTCTATACAATGAGTACCATTAATTATGATTTAAAGAAAATACGCGCTTTGCTTTTTGATGTAGATGGCGTGTTGAGTGCCAATGTCATTCCGATGAGTCCGGAGGGGGAACCGATGCGAACTGTCAACATCAAAGATGGTTATTCGCTGCATTTGGCGGCAAAAATGGGGGTGAAGTTAGGTATCGTCACCGGCGGAAGGACCGAAGCTGTGCGTAAGCGTTTCTTGGCTTTAGGATTGCAGGAAGAGGATATTTATTTAGGTTCATCGGTCAAGATACACGATTATCGTGATTTTCGTGATCGTCACGGACTGAAGGATGAGGAGATTCTCTACGTGGGCGATGACATACCGGATTTGGAGGTGATGCACGTGTGTGGTCTTCCTTGTTGTCCCCGTGATGCGGCTCCCGAGGTTAAAGCCGCGGCATGCTATATTTCGTATGCCGATGGAGGCTATGGCGTAGGGCGTGACGTGGTGGAGCAAGTGCTGAAGGTGCATGGCTTGTGGTTAGCGGATGAGCGAGCTTTTGGATGGTGATATAATTTCATTTGATAGAATCGGAGTTTATTATGTTAGACAACTTAAAGAAATATAGAATAATCTTAGCGAGTAATTCTCCCCGCCGTAAAGATTTGCTTTCGGGGCTTGGGATAGAATATGAAGTACGTACGTTGCCCGATGTGGATGAGTCTTATCCTGAAACTTTGCGGGGTGGGGATATACCATTATATATAGCACGTGAGAAAGCGGCAGCTTACTGCAAGTTGTTGCAACCGGATGAATTGATGATAACGGCGGATACTATTGTGTGGCTGGATGGACATGTATTGGGTAAGCCGTGCGACCAGGAAGATGCTTTGCGTATGTTGCGTGATATGTCGGGACGGACGCATAAAGTCTTTACTGGGGTATGCCTCACCACTATTGCCTGGCAGCGTAGCTTCACATCGCAGACGGAGGTTCGTTTCGCTTCTTTGACGGAAGAAGAAATCGGCTGGTACGTGGACAAGTATCAACCGATGGACAAGGCTGGCGCGTACGGTGTGCAGGAATGGATAGGTTATATAGGTGTGGAGTATATTGCAGGCAGTTATTTCAATATAATGGGATTGCCTGTACAGCGGTTGTATCGCGAACTAAAAAATATTGAATGAAACCGGATACCCGATACGAAGAGCGATTAGGCACAGACCGGATGCTACCTTTGATTTTCCGTATGGCACTTCCGGCAGTAGCCGCCCAATTGGTAAATCTGCTGTATACATTGGTGGATCGTATTTACATCGGACATATTCCTGGTATAGGAACGGATGCGCTGGCGGGAGTAGGAGTGACAAGTTCTATTATCATTCTTATTTCAGCTTTTTCAGCCATCGTGAGTGGTGGAGGTGCACCGCTTGCCGCTATAGCCTTGGGGCAGAACCATCGGGAGCGTGCGGAGTTGATACTGGGCAATGGTTTTGTGCTGTTAATATTAATGGCATTGGTTACATCTGCTTTTTCTTACCTGTTTATGGAACCGATACTGGTTATTATAGGCGCTTCAAGCCATACGCTTTCCTATGCAGTGGACTATTTGTCTATCTATTTGTTGGGTACAATATTTGTCGAGGTGTCGGTGGGGCTGAATACTTTTATCAATTGCCAGGGACGTCCGGGAGTGGCGATGTGTTCGGTTCTTATCGGTGCGGTGCTGAACATTCTATTAGATCCCTTGTTTATTTTTACTTTTGATATGGGAGTAAAAGGGGCGGCTTTGGCTACTATCCTGTCACAGGCTTGCAGTGCGGTTTGGGTGCTTGGCTTTCTTATTTCTCAGCGTGCTTCATTGCGTTTAGATTGGAAATATTTACGCTTGAACCGTCGCATTGTAGGAGCTATAGTCGCTTTGGGACTTTCTCCTTTCATTATGGCAAGTACGGAGAGTTTGGTGGGGTTTGTGCTGAATGGAAGCTTGGAACGTTATGGTGATATCTACGTCAGCGCGTTGGCGGTGATGCAGGCTGCCATGCTTTGTGTCAGTGTACCATTAGCAGGCTTTGCACAAGGCTTTGTACCGGTGGCTAGCTACAACTACGGTCATGGTAATCGTGACCGGGTGAAGGAATGTTTCAAGATCGTGCTGACCGTGATGTTCCTTTTCAACTTTCTGTTGATACTGCTGATGATTCTGTTGCCGTCTTTAGTCTCAAGGGCATTTACGAACGATCGCCAGCTGATAGATACTGTTTCGCAGATGATGCCAGTCTTCTTAGCCGGCATGACTATATTTGGCTTGCAGCGTGCATGTCAGAATATGTTTGTAGCCTTGGGACAGGCTAAGATCTCCATCCTTATTGCTTTGTTGCGTAAAGTTATTCTGTTGGTGCCGCTTGCCTTGATTCTGCCCCACTGGATGGGAGTGATGGGCATATTTGCCGCCGAAGGAATTTCTGATGCTTTGGCTGCTATTTGCTGCACTACTATTTTCGCTTTTTTCTTTCCCCGTATATTAGGGCGTATGGACGTGCACCCCGGAAAATAGGGATACGTTTGTTTATACTACTAAGTCTGTCATTAGCGGAATGTCTTTTTCTTGAATGCCTAAGTCTGTAAGGACCTTTTTGTCTTTATGGAACATTTCTAGAAAGTTTGTCGTACTTTTATAGGCGATTAGAGCCTGTCCATAGCAGGTTATAGCTTTGTCTATGTAACCTTGAACCCATGCGGTATGTCCTGCGTTCAGGTAATCTGTGGCAACGATCTCATCGGAAGAAAGAATTTTGTCATAATATCTTTCGGCTTGCTCAGTCTTTCCACATACGAGAGAGCACCAGGCTATGGCACGCCATGCTTTTAGGCTGTTATTCTCCATAAAATCTATTTTGAAAAAATATTGTAAAGCCTCATCATAACGCTTGAGTTCCGCTAGGCAACTGCCGATGAGAAACTGTAAGTTCAAGTTTTCTGGTTGCATGGTTTCTATTTTCTTATAATATTCCAATGCCAGTTTATAGTTACGAAGTTGGCGATGGCAGGTTGCTAAATGGCGCAGTGTCCAGATATGATCTGGCTTTAAAATATCAGCTTTGGCATAGGCATTAATAGCCTCATGATATCGCTTCTCTTTTTGTAGACAATATCCTGTTTTTTGCCAAACGTCTGCATCGGCTTCATTCTTGTCGGCTAACAAGTGATAGATGTCTAGTGCTTCATGATAATGCTCTTTGCGGAAATGAAAATCTGCTACTTTTGTCAGCGTATCTTTTTGCTCTAATGTCTCTTTAAATAAAGGAATCGTATGTAGGGCAAGTGCTTCCTTAAAAATATCGCGGAATTCATTTTTTCGTTGGAAGCATTTATAAAAACGGTAAATGTCTTGAATGTAGAACTGACTGATAACTTCCCTACGTTTAGCATGTTCCTGAAAATTTTTAGTGCTTTCTTCATCGAGCATCTCTTCCGGCAGTTGCCGGTCAAGCTGCTCAATCATTTGAGTACGTTGTGTCGGTGTAAGAAGCTCTATCGTAAAGCACATAGAGTATTTATCGCTTTCGCAGAAAAAACCAGAGTTGAGTACGGTTCTTATCAATTTTTTACTTTCTTTTAATTGAGTACCGAATAGTTTTACCATGGCGGGATGTTTAAGGTCAAAAGGATAGAACCAATTGGACGGATTGCTGAAAAATGAGTTGTTTTTTAGTGAAATAAATGTGCTATAATGCAGGTCTGCTCCTTCCATTTGTAATTCGCTCATTTGGCGCATCTTTTCATTGAATGTTGTATCGTTGAAAGCTTTCTCCCAATCCGGATTTTGGTCATTTTCTTCTACAGGATCCTCGAATCCGAATTTCATTCCCTGCATCATGTTCACACTTTTCATTACTTCGGGGATAATCTCTTCGCGTATTTTCTTATCCACATTTTCAGTCTCTTTGCTTTGTAATAACTGGAGATAGATGTGGCTAAGATCTTTGTAGAAATCAGGATCGGCATTCAGAAAATTTATCCGTGCTGTCAATTCCGGATAGAGCTCTGCTTGCGATGCATGAATATATAAGGTGATAACCAGGCCAATTAATGCGCGTTGGTTCACCATATTGTCAGCTGTCTGGTAAGCGTCAATCAGCCATAAGCATTTGCGGATATCGAAACATTCTGTTAAGCTCAACGTGACAGCGCTGACGAACAGGGATAGATCTATGTTGCGTATTTGTTGTGAAACAAGAAGCTCCTGAGCCTGGGTCATGGTTTCGTTTGTCCATGCACTATTTCCCCATGTAATGAGAAAAAGATGGCGGTTTGCCTCTTCAAGCCTATTGGTTAGTTCATTGAAACGCTGTTGATTATCAGGCATCAATTGGCAGATGGCCATGTCATCTTCAAAACTTTCCAAAACTTGCAGGTCGTTAGTCGGTAGTACATTTCCGTTACGTTTGTTTGCGGCATGTAACGTTTGGTAATAACGGTAGGACATGCCGTCAAGCATATTTGTCTTTGTCTGGTTTGCTATATCCCATGTCTCTGCTAATAATTTCCGGTATAATTGGTCGCGTTCAGGATCATATACGCCTTGTCGCATATATTTTAACATATATTGATAAGAAGTCCAGACCTGCTCTAGGCGGTTGTGTAAATCTCCATCGCTACATCCTGTTAGCATGGTAGTCAGTTGGCTTTGGGCTTCTTTCAACCTTTGTTCTTTTAATAGATGGATGATACTTTCGTATTGGTTTTTTATGTTTTGTTCGTTCATAATAGATACTAGGAGGCAAAATTACAATAACAAATTGGATTTGTCAGAAACGTACTTGTATTTGTGTTTGCAATAAGTTGGATTTTTCACCTAAATGGCGGTCGCAATAAGTATATTGTACTTGAAGGCGGCATTTAGGGTAGAACCACCATTGTGCACCTGCTATGTAGTTGGTTTGTTTGTCTTTCGTAGTTTTGTTCCTATTAAAAAAATCATATGAGGCGATCAGATCGATTTTGGGTAACACGTGAATAGCGGTGGTCGCATAATAGCCTTGACTTTTTACCTCCTTATCCTTGCCAGCTAAATATTCGGTACGCAAATCAAGGAGTTCGGTTGTCAACTTTGCACCGATGGCCCAGCGATTACGTGTGTAATTCTCACCTACTTTGATGTCGGGATTTATGTCTGATGTTGCTATTGCACATCCTTTTCCTTTGATAAATGAACCACCGACAGACAGCTCCTTGATAGGAGTAATTAACAAATTTCCTACGATGTCTTTCTGATTATTACCATCTTTCCGGTTGATGCCTTGTCCGTTCATGACGGCTAGCTTATAGCTGAGTAGTTTTTTGAACAAGTCTCCGTAAATCATGATTCCCAAATCGCGTCCCGTATGTGAACCATAGAGTGGGTCACTACCGTTGTATCCTGCCAAATAATTGACGGCCTGTGAGTTTACATTAATGAGTTCCAGAGAACTCGGAGACATCGGATTCTCTAAAGAGTACATTGTTTTGAACTCACCGACACGTACGGATAGTCCGGGCAAGAAGCGATATTCGGTATATGCCTCTAATACACGGGGTGAGTTGGCTAAACTAAACATGAAATAACATGACCATCGGTCGGTAATTTTACCTCGAACCATTAAGATTGCACGTTTGATGTCGAATGTATTTGTCTTGCTCGATTCAAGATCGTCATAGGTGTAGCCTAATTGGAGATACCCCTCTAAACTTATGCGTTCTTTCAAAGTGTTGGCCATATTCTTGAGTGTGGTGGCCTCTTGTTGTTTCTCTTGTGCGGTGAGTTGGCCGACTAAGGTACATGTCAGCAGAATGATTAATAGTCTCCTCATAAATGTTTTGCAAAGGAAAAGGCAGCCTTACACAGAAAGTGTGTCGGGCTGCCTTTGTTATGAATAAATTCGTATTATTCGTTGATGGCTGCAATGCCCGGAAGAACTTTTCCTTCGATAGCTTCTAGTAATGCACCGCCACCGGTAGAAACGTAAGATACACCGCTGGCCAAACCGAACTTATTGACACAAGCCACAGAGTCACCACCGCCTACGAGTGAGAATGCACCGTTTTTCGTAGCTTCTACAATAGCCTCGCCTACTGCACGTGAACCGTGTGTGAAGTTCTCAAATTCAAATACACCCGTTGGGCCATTCCACAAGATTGTCTTTGAGCCTTTGATTACTTCAGCAAATGCTTTTTCACTTTCCGGACCTATGTCAAGACCTTCCCAACCATCGGGGATTTCATTGACTTTGCAGAACTTTGTGTTTGCATCGTTCGAGAAAGAATCGGCAATCTTGGCATCAGTGGCCAATACCAAATTTACACCTTTCTCTTTTGCTTTCTGCATCAGTTCCAAAGCTAAATCCAGCTTGTCATCCTCACAAATGGAGAGACCGATCTTCCCACCTTGAGCTTTGGTGAAAGTATAAGTCATACCACCGGTAATGATCAGATTGTCTACTTTGTTCAGCAGGTTTTCAATGATTTCAATCTTGGAAGAAACCTTCGAACCACCCATGATAGCAGTAAACGGACGGTGAATGTCGTTCAGCACCTTGTCTACGGCTTTCACTTCTTTCTCCATCAGGTAACCGAACATCTTGTGGTCTTTATCGAAATATTGGGCGATTAAGGCCGTAGAAGCATGTGCGCGGTGAGCAGTACCGAATGCATCATTCACATAGCAATCGGCATACGAAGCCAGCTTCTTGGTGAATTCCTTTTGGCTTTCTTTTACAGCTTTCTTGGCGGCTGCCTTTTCTTCGTCAGTAGCGTCATCGGCCAAACCACGGGGCTTGCCTTCTTCTTCAGCATAGAAACGGAGATTTTCGAGCAGCAAAGCTTCACCCGGTTGCAGAGCGGCGGCCTTGGCGGCAGCTTCTTCGCCCATGCAGTCATTGGCAAACTGTACCTCAATACCCAACAATTCATTCAGGTGCTTTAGAATGTGCTTCAAAGAGTATTTCTCTGTTACACCTTTCGGACGACCCAAATGTGAACCGATAATAACACTACCTCCATCAGCTAAAATTTTTTTCAGCGTTGGGAGGGCGGCACGCATACGGGTATCATCAGTGATGTTAAAGTTTTCGTCCAGAGGCACATTAAAGTCCACGCGAACGAACGCCTTCTTGCCGGCAAAGTTAAATTGATCGATTGTCATAATATCATTTATTTAAAAAAAGTGTTGTTCATCTTATTGCTTATTCGTTTTTTCCTAATCACGCCCGCAAAGTTAGCATTTTTTTCTTTTCCTTCTTCATAAATGTGAATTTATTCTTGCTCTTTAAGGACGACTTTACGAACTTTATAAGTATTGCAGTAATATTTACACATGGATTGCAAACCGCACTTGTCACATTGAGGGGTACGGGCCAGGCAGATGTAACGCCCGTGCAGGATGAGCCAATGGTGGGCAATAGGAATGTCGGACGGGGCAATGTGTTTGGTTAACTCTTTCTCCACACTTAGTGGGGTGGTGCATCGGTCACTGACCAAACCTAGCCGATGACTGACGCGAAACACGTGTGTGTCTACCGCCATGGCGGCTTTATTGAACACGACCGATTGAATGACATTGGCCGTTTTACGGCCCACTCCAGGCAATTTTATCAAATCTTCCAAAGTATCGGGCACCTGACTGTGGAATTTATTCACCAACATTTGGGCCATGCCTATCAGATGCTTGGCTTTGTTGTTAGGATAGGAGACGCTGCGTATGTATTCGTATACCACTTCTGGAGTGGTGGAGGCCAGTGCTTCCGGTGTCGGGAAATCACGGAAAAGGGGAGGGGTGACCATGTTGACCCGTTTGTCCGTACATTGGGCTGAGAGTATGACTGCTATCAGCAGGTGAAAAGGATTGTTGTCATAATGCAGTTCTGTTTCGGCCACGGGACGATTCTCACGAAACCAGGCTACTATTTTGTCATAACGTTCTTGTAATTTCATCGCAATTTGTTTTTCTGATAATGTGGAGTGACTTTCCAATTAAAATAAATAGTGGAGATAATTGTCAGACAGGCTCCGAACAAGTAAGCCTTGTCAAAAGAGCTGATGTCTGAAATGTAACCTCCTGCCAACATGCCGATGCCAATGCCTACATCCCATGAAGTAAGGTAGGTAGACATCGCTGTACCACGCTGGCTATTGGTAGCCAAATTTACGAATAATGTATTGTAGGCGGGGAACATAATGCCGAATCCTACTCCCAACATTAATGCTACGCCAAGAAATAGAAACATACACACCTCCGAATTCCACTCAATGACATATACACACGATGAAAGTGCGAAGAAGCTTATGATGGCAATATAAAGTCCTACGGAGATGACTTGCGTCACTTTGCCTCGGTCGACCAACTTGCCGGAAAAAATACGTGAGATGGCCATACCGCCCGCCATACATGTGAAGAATAGACCTGAAGGAACGTTAACACCAATCTCGCGAGCATACATGGCCACATAGTTTGTAGTCATACCGTAAGGGATGGAGAGCAGGAGCAGATTGCCTCCCGCAGGCAATCCTTTGAGCAAAATAAATCGGTCGAGTGAGATAGGAGGACGTTTGACGGGTGGTTTGTAGGGCGTCTTTACCAACTGAGCACATATAAGTCCTAATATGCACAATCCCAGTGAACTACAGAATATCCAGGTGTAACCGACTCCCGCATCGTGCAGGAAGAGCCCCGACATGGGGCCTATGGCCATAGCGATGTTGTTGGCCAATCCGTAATACCCCAAACCTTCACCGCGTCGGGATGAGGGCATGATGTCTATCACAATGGTGCTGCCCGCTACGGACACTGTGCCGAATGCAATGCCGTGCGCTATGCGCAATAAGACAAACACGGTGAGTGTTCCTGCCACAATGTAACCCGCGAAAATGGATGTAAAGACAAAATAAGCCAATATGTATAGCGGTTTACGTGCCAGGGTGTCCAGTAAATAACCGGAAAAAGGCCGGATGCAAAGTGAAGCCACCGTGTAACACGATAATACGATACCGATAGTGGAGTTGTTCGCACTAAATTCCTCGGACAAATAAAATGGCAACACCGGCAATATCAGCCAGAAACCGAAGTAGAGCAGAAAGTTAGCCGCCAGGATAAAGCAATAACTGGGGGTGACAAGCCTGTCTTTCATTATGAAGAATTTTAATGGGAAATTAAAATTAAGAATGAAGAATTGTGCGGAGGCGTTAAAGGTCTCTTCTTAATCCTTCATTCTTAATTCTTCATTGAAAATCAGTATGCGCTCTCAAACTCGCGCAAGAAACGGGTGTCATTCTCGGAGAACATACGCAAGTCTTTCACCTGATATTTCAAGTTGGTGATGCGCTCTATGCCCATGCCGAAAGCGTATCCGCTATAAATTTTGCTGTCTATACCACAGGCTTCCAGTACATTGGGGTCTACCATACCACAGCCCAATATTTCCACCCAGCCCGTGCCTTTGCAGAAGGGGCAGCCTTTGCCACCGCAGATGTTGCAGGAGATATCCATCTCCGCACTAGGTTCGGTGAAGGGGAAGTATGACGGGCGTAGACGGATTTTGGTGTCAGTGCCGAACATCTCTTGCGCGAAGAGCAATAGCACCTGCTTCAGGTCGGTGAACGATACACCTTTATCTATATAGAGCCCTTCGACCTGATGGAAGAAGCAATGTGCGCGATAGCTGATGGCTTCGTTGCGATATACGCGTCCCGGACAGATGACACGGATAGGAGGCTGCGTATGCTCCATGGTGCGCACCTGCACGCTGCTGGTGTGTGAACGCAGAATGATGTTCTTGGTCACGTCGTTCGGATTGACTTCCACAAAGAAAGTGTCCTGCATGTCGCGTGCCGGATGGTCGGCGGCAAAGTTCAGTTTGGTATATACGTGCAGGTCGTCTTCTACTTCAGGTCCGTCTGCAATATTGAATCCCATGCGGGCAAAAA
>CALUOV010000077.1 GCA_944322275.1 uncultured Bacteroides sp.
TAGTAGTCCTGATGGCGTTTATGAGTTTTATGTAGACCGTCCGTTCCTCTTTCTGCTGACGGAGAAGAGTACGGGCAGCATTCTGTTTATGGGAAAGGTGACGAAGCTCTGAGGCTTTTTGTCAGAATCATATTCTTTTATTCCGGACTGCATACGGAGGGCCATTAAGACATTCGTTGGCAGTCCGGAATATTTGTTTGGATTCATTTCCTTCGGAAATCGGCCGGTATTTCTCCCCACTTCTCTGTCTCCCATTTGTGGACGTGGGTAGTATAACTGTTTTCGTTCAGCCACTTCTCCGCCCGTTCGATGAGTTGAAAGAGTTTCTCCGTACGATTGTCGCGTGGCAATTTCGTCTTGCACTTCTTCTGCTTCACCCAGCTGATGGCGTTACGACTGTCACTGTAGACAGGCATGTCCCATCCTTTCTGCTTAAGCAGGGCAAGAGCATGGACAATGGCCAGAAATTCGCCGATGTTATTCGTGCCATATACAGGACCGAAGTGAAACACTTGTTGGAAGCTGGGCAAATGCACGCCGCGATACTCCATCATGCCCGGATTGCCGCTGCACGCCGCATCCACGGCCAAGGCATTGCCCGTTAAGCCGGGAGGAAGGACAGGAACCGATGGTTTGGTCCTGAAGGACATGTCGGCCGGCCGGATATAGTCGGCAGGAGAGGATGTGAAAGCTTCCTCGGCTTCCTGACGTGTGTCGAACGATTTGAATTTGGCGCCCTCGTATCCTTTGGTCTGCAGTTGACAATCCGTCCATGAGGTATAGATGCCGGGATTGGCGCCTACCCACACGACATAGTATTTTTGTTTCTTCATATCTCGTCTGTTATCCTTTTTTGAATTCATTTACCGACACGATTGTGACAGTGATGTTCGAATAGGAGTATTATGTATACAAAGGTAACAGTTTTTCTCGAAAAGGCAAAGTCTGGTTTGTTTTTTCATAGCTTGATATCGTTATGTTAATTAATTGTTAATTTGTTTTATTCTTTAAGCTTTATTATTTTCTTTTTGCTATTTTAGGAGATTCAAATAGGCTTTATGTGACGATAAAATCCATATAGTACGGGATTTTGCACATTTAGTACAAGATTTTGGCGTAATAGTTACAAATATATGAACTGAAAATAGATAAATGTTATGAGATTGAAGTATGCATTGTCTTTATTCTTCCTGACCGTATTCATGCTGGGAGGCTATGCGGCCGAACCTTTGCAATATGAGATTGTGGGTGCGGGAAGTGGTACGCAAGGTACGTATTTGGTAAAAGTTTATGTAGTGAACAAGAAGAGTAAGCCCGACTTGGAACTGTTGAAGAAGTGTGCTGTACACGGTGTCCTTTTTAAGGGCTTTACAGTGGAAAACTCGCGAGTGACGCAGAAGCCATTGGCAGGCAGTCCGCTTGCCGAGCAACAGCATGCAGACTTCTTCGGACCTTTTTTTCAGGACGGTGGGGCTTATTCCAGTTATGTCAGTATGGTCACTGCGCAATATGATATTGTGAAAATGGCCAAGAAACAGTATCGTATAGGCGCTGTCTTTTCGGTGGCAAAGGACCAGCTTCGCAAAGATTTGGAGGAAGCTGGTGTCTTGAAAGGGTTGAATTCGGGTTTTTAAATGAAGCAAGATGTTTTGAGATATGAAAACAAAAGGTTATCTGATGGCAGTTATGTGTGTGATAGTGACTGCTTTATATTCGTGTAAATCACCGTCTACGGTTGCCTTCTATACATTCGAGACGGAATGTGTGACAGATGTGATGGACGGGAGTGTAGTCTTGAAAGCTTGGGGGCAAGGCTCATCGCGTTCGGATGCGGTGGAGCAGGCCAAGCGTCAGGCAGTCCGTGACATCATATTTAAAGGTGTGCAGAAAGGCAGTTGCACTTACAAGCCCTTGTTATTTGAGGTGAATGCGGAAGAAAAATATCAGGATTACTTCAACCGCTTCTTCAGTCGTGACGGTGCGTATGCTGATTTCGTCAAGATGGATGCCACGAAGATGGGCTCCGGTGAGAAAAACGTAAGCAAGACACGCGATTCCTATGCATTGATAGTACGGGTATTGCGTGCTGATTTGGAGAAGAAACTGATAGATGATAATATTTTAAGAAAATGAGAGAAAGAACAATGAAACGATTGATAGGTATAGTATTGTTGATGCTGGTGGTAACTCAGGGAGTAATGGCGCAGGTGAAAAAACCGACAATTATGGTTATTCCTGCAGATGTTTGGTGCTCAAGTAACCATTATATGCAGTCTTACGAAGCGCAGGGAATCAAGACCGATGTGCCAGATTATAAGGCGGCCTTGCAAAATGACATGGACTTGCTCAATGTCATTACGAAAATTGGAGAACTGATGACCGAACGAGGCTTTCCGTTGAAAGATTTGTCGGCTACGATCCGAAGCCTTGAACAGTCTTCTGCGGAGAATGAAATGCTGACCAGTTCCACTTCTGGAGCTATTTTGGCCGAGACACCATACGAACGCCTTTTGAACAGGGCGAAAGCTGACATTCTGATAGAAGTTCTGTGGAAAATCAATGAAACGGGGCCTAAACGTTCGGTGACTTATACGCTTCGTGGTCTGGATGCTTATACCAACAAACAGATAGCTGCGGCTTCAGGCACCGGCGAGCCCTCTATGTCGGCCGAGACGCCTGTGTTGCTGGAAGAAGCTGTGCTGAATAATATGGATAACTTCGCTTCACAACTTCAAGCGCATTTTGATGATTTGCAGACAAACGGCCGCGAAGTGACGTTGGAAGTGTTGGTGTTTGACAATGGCTCAGGATTGAATCTGGAATCAGAATTCGATGGCGAAATGTTGACTGATATTATTGACGAGTGGTTGTATAACAATACGCAGGAGCATCGTTACAACATTTCGGATGCGACAGAGAATCACATGCTGATGGAACAGGTGCGTATTCCCTTGTATCGGGCTAACGGAATGCCTATGGATACTCGTAACTTTGCCAACAACCTGCGCCGTTTTTTACGTGCGGCTCCCTACAAGGTGGAGTGCAAGTTGTTGACCAAGGGCTTGGGCAAAGCAATATTAGTTTTAGGAGAAAAATAATTTTAACAGATCGGGATTATGAAACGAATATTTATAATAGGTGTCGTACTTAGTTTGCTGAGCAGCCCTTCTTTTGCACAAGAGTGTGACATCCATTTGATGGCCATAGAAGCCGGACAGGACAAGCGAATGCCCGAAGCCGCTGCTGAATATTTGTTCAATCGGCTTTGTACTGCGGTAAGCAGTGATGGCATCAGTGCTTCCAGTCAGTATGCACAGTTTTTCATTGCGGCCAAGGCGCTTCCTTTGTATCAGCAGGTCGTACCAGGTGCACCGGCACGAACAGCCTTGACCCTCTCTCTGAACTTGTACATCGGGGATTATTGGGGCGAGAAAGTTTTTGACCGTCTTTCTTTTGAATTACGTGGAGCGGGCGAAAGCCTTGAGCGTGCCTATCTGAACGCGTTTCGTTCGTTGAATAAAAACAATGCGAAGATAGCGGATTTTTTGCAGAAAGGGAAAACGCGCATTATCGACTATTATGACGCGGAGTTTAATAATATCATCAAAGAAGCACGGCGGGCGGCCGGCTTGCGCAATTATGAGCGGGCTTTGTTCTTATTGACTTCTGTGCCTGTATGTAGCCGTGGCTATGAAACGGTGTCTGATGAATTGGTAAAAACTTATCGTGAGTATATCAATTATAGTTGTGACCGCTTGCTGATGGAAGCCCGTAATGCATGGGCCGTAAGTCCCGATAGGAGAGGAGCGGCCGAGGTGGCTCGTATATTGAATCAATTAGAGCCGGAGGCTTCATGCTATGATGAGGCTTTGGCTTTGTATAAGGAAGTCAAGGCGAAAATGAAAGATGACTGGAATTTTGAGATGCGCCAGAAGTACAATGATGCGGTGGATATACGCAAGCAGGTTATTGAGGCAGCGCGTGCTGTTGGCGTAGCCTATGGAGAAGGACAACAACCTCAGACAACCAACGTAATGTGGCTGAGATAGGGTAAGAAGATTTTAAATGATAAGTGGTGTTTCGAACATGAAAAAAATGTATCGTTTGTTTGTGTTGGCAAGCATGTTGGGAGTCAGTTCCTGCATATATGCCCAGAATCTGCGTCCGATGGCGAATGAAAAAGGAAAATTCGGCTATGTGGACGAGCAGGGTGAAAAAGTTATTTCTTATAAATACACGGAGGCATATCCTTTTGAAGAAGGTTTGGCCAAAGTCCGTAAAGGGGATAAATATGGTTTTATAAATCCTGAAGGCAAGGCCGTAGGTAAGATAAAATATACGGTAATTCTTCCTTTTACAGGCTCTTATTGTCGGGTGGCCGTAGGGGGCTCTTACAAAGACGGTGTGCTGGAAGGTGTCAAATGGGGATTCTTGAATAAGCGTGGTGAGGAAATATTGCCTCCTGAATACGATGAAATAGGGGAATTTGAGGACGGCGTGACATACGTGCTCAAAGGGAAAAAGTATGGACTTATTAATGAACAGGCAGACTTTTTGCTTGAGCCTAAATATCCGGCCGTAGGTATGTTTGATGAATTCGGTTATTGCTGGTTTGCCGCTTCCGGTAAGATTGATAAGAAAACGGGAAAGTTGACAAATGGGAAGTATGGACTGTTGAACCGGGAGGGTAAAATAATTATTGAACCGAAATACAGCGTGCTGGGTTATTTCTACAAATACCGGGTAAAGGGTTCGGAAGATGTGGAGGAATTTGATGCTGCCGCATCGGCTCTGTATAACCGATATGCATTGGAGAGACCCTTAAGCCGTTTGTACAATCCGGAGAATGTGCGGAAAGTAACCTTGGCGGAAGCTAAGTCGGAGGGGGCCAAGGATACGCTTCTGGCAGGTTTTGAGAACATGGAGTTTTTTACTGACAGTCATTATTTCCTTCATAGCAAATCGTTGTTCCGGCATGGGGTGATGAATGAGCATGGAGACGTGATGGTGCCCGAAAAGAAATACGACCATGTGAATTGCCCCGCTGATGGTATTGCGTTGGTGGGAAAGGTGCGCAAGCGGAAAATGCATTACGGTTATTATAACATTGAGTCTGGGTTCCTGAAAGAGTTTGAGGATAATGAACTGCTGCACTCGTATGTGGACGGATTGGGCAAAATAATGAATGCGGATGACCATACAGTTTACTTTGTAGATAAGTCTGGCAATCGGGTTACGGATGTATATCGTATGGCGATGAACTTCCATCAGGAGAGGTGCATCGTGCAGGACAACAAAAATGGAAAGTTTGGAGTGATAGACAATCAGGGTCAGGCCATTCTTCCTTTTGAATATGATGATATGAACCGAAGTTATAGTGAGGGGCTGCTGGGTGTTTGCAAAGGTGGAGCATGGGGAGCGGTCAATCATGCAGGTGAGACCATTATTCCATTGGAATATAAAGGCTTGACTAATTTTCAATGCGGATGGGCCATCGCTTTGAATGAGGAAGGTAAATGCGGCATGATAGACAAGGGGAATCAAGTTGTTGTTCCTTTTGAATGGGATAGCCTGTTGCCGGCTACTCAACCGGATGCCAATTTGGTGTGGGGGCGGAAGAATGCTTCATGGTGTTGTTATGATCGCACGAAAGCTGCGCTGGCATTTAATCGCACTTTTGATGTGGTATGGAATTTTGAGAAAGAGCAGGCCGTTGTGGGAAAAGACGGTAAACTTGGCGTCATTGATGCAAACGGGAATACGATTGTACCTTGTGAGTTGGATAGCCCTTTCAAGGTGGACGATGCGTTGGCTTATATGAAGCGGATGGGGAAAACCGCATTGAGTGAAATTGACACATATCGGTTGAATTTGTATGGAGACCAAAAGGTGAATTCATATCAAATAACGGATCAAATACCGGAAGAGATGTGGGACTATTAATAATGATTGAAAAGGAATATGAGCATGAAAAAGATACTTTTAGCTTTAATAGTAGCAGCATCTCCGCTTTTGCAGGCTGCCGCACAACAAGATTCACTTATCACAAACTATCGGAGGAGCTCTCTATATAGCCTTTTAGTGAAGCATAACGACCAGAAATTTGCGCAAGAAATCAGTGATGTTTTTCTGAAAATACCTACTCCGGATAAGTATAATAATCACGACTTGTCCGTAAAGGTGGTCAATATGGACGTAAAACTGAAGGACTTGGAGGTGATCGATAACTTTATAGAAGACAATGGAATCGCTTCCAGAATGGTAGCCCGTTGGTTCGACCGCAATCCTCTGACTGGAGTCTGCACAACGGATGTGGTACGGGAGCGTGGCTTATATAATGCCAGTGAATTTGATAAGGAGCTGGCCGCTCGTACACAACGTGGCATTGCTATGCTGGAGGATGCAGGTGAAGACTTGATACCTAATACGTTCCTGATAGTGAATGACATTCGGTACATCGATCGGCAAAAGACTGGACAAATCTTATCTATTGCATTGCGCGGTTTAGGAGGTATTGTTGCCGGAGCGACAGGTATAGATGCAATTTCAGATTTGGGTGACAGCATGGGAAGCATGATGGAGACTTTGAAAGGATTTAAGGTGAATGTGAATACTTATCTCTATCAGCTTGTGTGGGATGAAGAAACCGCTATGACTTTCTATAAAGACTATTATTGTTCTGCTCCTGATGAACAAAAGAAGAAATCGTTTGAGGCCAATCGTGATAAGTTCCGCCTGACTTACATTGGCAGTCAGAAAAGTAGTGGGAAAAACGTGTCTTTCATAGGAGTTAATTTGGATGAACCGGAACAGATGATCCGCAAGGCCTGTCAGCGTGCGATTGATGAGAATATAGCTTCTTTACAAAAGAACTTCGAAGTATTCAAGGTAAAAACGCCTCTGATCAATGTGGAACCAATTTGTGCACAGATAGGTATGAAGGAAGGCATAACGAAAGATTCTCGTTTTGAGGTGTTGGAAGCCGTCATGAAGGATGGTAAAGTGGAGTATAAAAAAGTAGGCGAACTGAAGCCTATAGAAGGAATGATATGGGATAACCGCTACATGGCTAAAGAAGAAGGAGCTCCAGGTGCTGACTTGGGCTATACTACTTTTAAGCGTATCAGTGGACATGATTTCTATCCGGGCATGTTGATTCGTGAAATAAAATAAATAGGTTTTTAACAGCAATGTGGAGGAGACAATTATGAGACGATGGCTTTCTTTATGTTTAGGACTTCTATTGTCGGTGACAGCTGCTTTTTCCCAACAATGGTGGGGATACGATGGTGGCGCTGACTTGAAGCGTAGCCAGTGGGGGATAGACCTAGGGGTTGGAAAGATGAAAGATGTGCAGGGAAATGTCGGGTTTGCCGGTGGCATACGTTACCAGTACAATATACATCCATTGATAGGATGGGACTTAGGAGCAAATTATGTAGGGCAAACTATTGACCATGAGGGTATAGGTCCAAGTGTTTTGCAAGGATTAATCGGATTACGCGGACGAACTCCATCATTTTATCAGGATCTTGCCGGAACCTTGGGAGTGAGGATGGGTTATGGTCATGACTTTGAAACGAAAGAAGGAGGTTTTGCATTGGAAATGAATGTAGGCATGTATCTGACTTCCCATGTTATGATAGGCTATGTCTATAATATGCAGAATTTGAAATTTGAGATAGGAGATGGGAAATATAAATTTCATGGTTTCCGGTTAGGATTTGTCTTCTGAAGAAACGAATGTACTATCATGTGAATGATTTAGTGAAGAGGGTAATCCGAAATAGGTTGCCCTCTTTTGTTAATGAACAAGTATGCCTTATGCGATATAATACCTTATAATAATAAGGTAAATATAAAAGGAAAGGTTCTATTCGCTTTTAATGTGTAATGGGAACAGAGTCCTTGCCTAGTCCTCTTAGGGAAGGACTGGACAGATTAATAGGCATAGATGTGAATGCAAATTATCACGTTTCATAGATTAAAAAAGAGTGCCGAGGAACTTACGTAAGTCTCTTGGCACTTTCTTTTATATGGACTGACAGAAGTCGTTATTTACCAGTTCTCTTTTTTCACTTCAAAGTAAGCTTGCGGGTGGAGGCAGGCGGGGCAAGTCTCAGGCGCTTCTTTACCTACATGGATAAAACCACAATTACGGCATTGCCATACCACTTCACCATCTTTAGCAAATACCTTGGCGTTTTCGATGTTGCTGATGAAAGCACGATAACGCTCTTCGTGCCCTTTCTCGGCAATGGCGATGTTGCGGTACATGAGGGCAATTTCGGGGAAGCCTTCTTCATCGGCTACATCGGCAAAGTGAGGATAGTCCTTGGTCCATTCCTCGTTTTCACCGGCTGCCGCCGCTTGCAGGTTCTCCAGCGTTGTGCCAATAACACCGGCTGGATAGCTGGCCGTAATTTCCACCATGCCACCTTCTAACCATTTAAACATACGTTTGGCATGTTCTTTCTCTTGATCAGCCGTCTCGGTGAAGATGGCGGCTATCTGTTCAAAACCTTCCTTCTTTGCTGCACTGGCAAAATAAGTGTAACGCATACGTGCTTGCGATTCACCGGCAAACGAGGTCAACAGATTCTTCTCAGTACGTGTTCCTTTAATGCTCTTAGCCATAATCTAGATCTTTTTAAAGAGTTAATAAATACGCCTGCATAGACAAAATAACTTGCAAGCCCAGACAAATATAGCGATAATATTTGTAAATCTGAAAAAACAGACTACATTTGTACAAAACTTATTATTCACGATGAGAACTTTGTTTAAATCATTTGTAGCTTTTGCCGCTGTACTATGCATGGCCTCTTGTGCCGTTCCTTTACACACGGGCAGTTCCGCAAACAATGATACTTATACTGTGAGTTACTTGTTTGAACATGACGGAGTCAAAGTTTATCGCTTTTACGATAGGGGGAATTACGTGTATTTCACCACCAGAGGGGAAACTACCGCCATTAAGAACGATTCTACCCATGAACGTACAATATCCGTTCCTGTAGACATGGTGCCCTCTATAAAATATCAACACAAATAGAAGCTGTATTGAAGATTTTTTATACTTTTGCGCTTTCTTTTTACAAGGATAACAAACATCAATAGGTAACTAACAGAAAATGAAAGCGTTCGAGTTTAAGCCGAAATTATATTCGGCTCTAAAGAATTATTCCAAAGAGATGTTTACGGCCGACCTCATGGCTGGTATCATCGTGGGCATCGTAGCCCTACCGTTAGCCATTGCTTTTGGCATCGCATCGGGAGTATCACCGGAGAAAGGCATCATCACCGCTATCATAGCGGGCTTTATCATTTCCCTGCTTGGTGGAAGCAAAGTACAGATAGGGGGGCCGACCGGCGCATTCATCGTCATTATCTACGGTATCATTCAGCAATATGGTGAAGCGGGGCTCATTGTTGCGACTCTTTTGGCGGGTGTCATTCTGGTGCTATTGGGTGTGTTCAAACTGGGAGCCGTCATCAAGTTCATTCCCTATCCGATTATCGTAGGTTTCACCAGTGGCATTGCGGTGACGATTTTTACCACACAGATAGCTGATGTCTTCGGGCTTCAATTTGGAGGGGAGAAAGTTCCGGGTGACTTCATCGGCAAGTGGATGCTTTATTTCCGCCATTTCGATACCGTTAATTGGTGGAATGCGGCCACAGCTGTAGTCAGTATCGCCCTCATTGCCCTGACACCCCGATGGTCGAAGAAAGTACCCGGTTCATTGGTAGCTATTGTAGTGATTACCATAGCCGCTTATTTATTGAAGACTTACGGAGGTATATCGTGCATTGATACCATCGGTGACCGCTTCAATATACGAGCCGAACTGCCCGATGCAGCCATCCCTGCCCTCGACTGGGAAGCAGTGAAGAACTTATTTCCCGTAGCCGTCACCATCGCCGTATTGGGAGCTATTGAATCGTTACTATCCGCTACCGTAGCCGATGGTGTCATTGGTGATCGTCATGACTCCAATACTGAACTGATAGCTCAAGGTGCGGCCAACATCATAGCTCCGCTTTTCGGAGGAATTCCTGCCACAGGAGCCATTGCCCGCACCATGACCAACATCAACAATGGAGGTAAATCGCCCGTGGCGGGCATTGTCCATGCAGCGGTTTTATTGCTCATCCTGCTCTTCCTGATGCCATTGGCTCAATACATCCCGATGGCTTGCCTGGCCGGAGTATTGATAGTCGTATCTTACAACATGAGCGGATGGCGTACGTTCAGAGCCCTGATGCGCAATCCCAAGTCTGATGTCACCGTCTTGTTCATCACCTTCTTCCTGACTGTTATCTTTGACCTAACCGTAGCCATCGAATGGGGACTGGTTATTGCTTGTGTGCTCTTCATGCGTCGTGTGATGGAAACGACCGAAATATCGGTAATCAAGAATGAAATTGACCCTAGCAAGGAAACTGATTTTGATACACATGAGGAACACTTGATGATTCCCAAAGGTGTAGAGGTATATGAAATCAATGGCCCTTACTTCTTTGGCATCGCCACGAAGTTTGAAGATGTCATGGCTGCGTTGGGTGACCGACCCAAAGTGCGCGTGGTGCGTATGCGCCGTGTACCGTTCATCGACTCCACGGGTATACACAACTTGGAGAATCTGTGTCGCATGTCGCAAAAGGAGAAGATAACCATTGTACTTTCCGGTGTAAACGAACAAGTGCACAAAGTCCTGGAAAGGTCGGGCTTCTGCGAACTTTTGGGCGAGGAAAACATTTGCCCTAACATCAATGTCGCGTTGGAGCGTGCGAAGCAGTTGCTTTAATCACAACTTATTATTATGTTGAGTGTAGCCATATAGGATATGGTTACGCTCATTTTTTGCTCTTATTGTACAATCGCACTGCACAATGCACATAGCACAGAGTCATAGTTCTGTTGCAGTTTTCTCTGCATATTCTTTTTGATAATTTTGTGGAGTACAACCATATTGCCGTTTGAAACATTGACTGAAGTAAACCGATGAATTGAAACTGCTTCGATCACTGATTTCGGCAATTGGAAGACCAGGATACCGTTGTAAGAGAGCAGCTGCATATTTTAAGCGGTAATTAATGATAAAGTTGTTAGGGGCCATGCCAGTCAGTACTTTGAATTTGGAATAAAGAGAAGAACGCCCGACACCGATTTCTTCACATAATGTAGTGATATCGAACAGAGGATCATCTATGTGCTTATCTATTATACTTGAGGCTTTTTCCAAGAGTTCTTGATCTAAAGGACTGATGTCTGAAAAGATTTTCTCAGACAATCTTTTTTCCATTTTTTCTTCTGAAATATTTTCAGCGACAGAAAAGTTGATAGATTTAGCAGGTTCATAGATATCGCCTTCTTTTGCAGGTTGTGAATTTTCACTCATGCGATTATCATTGCTCGACTTATATTTATGTATCAAACTTCGATTCCATACACGTAGGATTTGCTTACGATAAATAGCGATAAAGGTGATAAGAGTACATACAACAGATATAACAGCCATGCCCACCATGTATTATACCAAGGAGAAAAGATATGAATAACCAATTGGATAGGGGTTTGCTTTAAGTTGGCAACACGTGCAGGCAAACGATATTTCCCCGCAGGGAGATTGGTATACCTAGCTTCAGGAGTATGTGTAAAAATCCACTCGTCATCCAAATTTTCCAACTTATATTCGAATCCTCGTTGCGTGTACAAATTTTGATAATCGGAATGAGCAAATCGAATACGTAAATCCCGTTGGTTATGGTTCAGTTCTATTTCTTTGGTAAAAGGTAGAGCCTGAGCAAGAATTCCATCTTTGCCGGACGGATGTATTAAATGGTTATTGACATATAAATAGGAAAAATAAAGCTGATTTTCTAAATCTTGTAATGTCTGAAATTGGTCCTCGGTAAGACTGGTAATCCCTTTGGTATCTCCCACATAAATTTGATTGTTTGAGGACACATATATGCCACAATCTTTGATGATGGGTGCTTGGAGTTCATTTCCTTTTTGATCTAACCGAATAAAAGTAACTGAAAGCGGATCAAACAAAATTATACCTTTATCACTCGTCAAAACAAATCGCCCACTCATTGTCTGCTTAATATTATAACAATAGTTGGAGGGCAGAGTACTATTTTGAGTTTGATACGCTGATATCTTTTCTGTTGTCCGGTTATAGAATAGTAATCCGCTTCCCAATGTACATAAATATACGCCTTCGGGAGTAGCCTCTATATGTGATACATTGCCATGATAGCCATAATCTTGCAATCTGCAAACTTTCTTTTTTTGCGGATCCTTAAGAGAAATGATCCATAGAGCAGATTTTCCGTCATCTTGAATGGCATACAAATTTCCAAATTCATCTATGTCGAAATTGCTGCAAGGTGTAGGGAGTTTAAATAGAAAAGTAAATTGGTCTGTTTCCGGATTTAATTTGAAGAAACCGTTACGGGAAGACAGATACAAATTATCATTCCATTTTTGAATTTGGTAAATGTATTGACCTGGTGTAAGTAAATTATTGTTCGACACAACATAATGATGGAACCGGTTTGTTTGTAAATCGTAACGTGACAATCCTCCAATATGCATACCTATATACAAGTTATTGTTATTGGCATTATAGCAGATTGTTTTAACATTGTTATGAGATATGTTATGAGGTTGATCAGCTGTAAATTGATGAATAAGGTTCCATGATTTGTCCACACAACTCAATCCTCCACCATCCGTAGCAATCCAAAGGTTTCCTTCTTTGTCTTGCTGCATCTCTCCTATGTAGGAATAGTATGGATTATTGGTAAGTCTGGTCTGATAATCATAATGAATAAAACCATTCTTTTCCGGATTAAAATAACTAATACCTCCATAATAGCTCCCAATCCAGATCGTTCCTTGCCTGTCTTTGTAGAGTGAGAAAATGGATGGATGGTGTAAGCCACCTACATGATAAGGAATTTGCAGGTGAGAATAAGTCGATAGTTGTGTATCATACTTTTGCAGTCCGGCGAATGTCCCGAACCAAATATTTTGCATATTGTCTTCCGCAAAAGTACGAACACGTGGACTTCGTATCCCTTTTATTCCGCTTTCATCATAAGGAACTTCATGTATAATTCCATTCTTAAACCCAAATCGGTCATTAGAGACGGAGTTAGCACTATTTCTAATGACCGCCATTAGAAAGATGTGGTTGTATATA
>CALUOV010000078.1 GCA_944322275.1 uncultured Bacteroides sp.
ATATCTTCTTTTGTCATAATCGTTGTTATCTGTTGGTGAAACGTATGAAGAATTCAACTACTTTAAAGAATATGGCCGCACCGCACGTGTAAAGGAATACAGTGAAATCATCTACCGTGAAGTAGACAACCACAGCCGCTACGGCCAGTATCATAAAGAGGATGTTCAGTACGTTTCTGATTTTATCTGTTTCCATCACTTAACCAGTTTTTTTTTTTTTTCCTCTACAATTTCATCGGGATCGGGCACGATGCCTCCCAAGCGTCCGAAGTGTTCGACATTCACTTTTCCGTTGACGGCCAGGCGGACATCTTCAATCATCTGTCCGGCATTTAGTTCAGCCACCAGCATTCCTTTCACTTTGTCGGCATAATGTGCGATGATGCCCGTGGGGAAAGGCCACAAAGTTATAGGGCGCAAAATGCCCACTTTGATGCCTTCTTCACGGGCAATTTCCATTGCCTTTTGACCGATGCGAGCCATGGAGCCGAAAGCTACTATCAAGTAGTCGGCGTCTTCGCAATTGATTTCTTCGAAACGCACTTCGTTTTCTTCGATAAGTTTGTATTTGGCCTGGAAGCGGATGTTGTTCTTCTCCATGGCTTCGGGTTTCAATTCCAAAGAAGTAATGATGTTTGGCTTGCGACCATGTGTTTTGCCGGTAGTAGCCCACGGACATTGTGCAATGACTTCTTCATCGGTGCGCCGTGGCTTCTGCGGAGGCAGCACTACCTTCTCCATCATCTGTCCTACGACACCATCCGCCAGAATCACAGCCGGATTACGGTATTTGAAAGCCAGTTCAAAAGCCAAACCTACGAAGTCCGCCATCTCCTGCACCGAAGACGGAGCCAACGTTATCAGACGATAGTCGCCATGTCCACCGCCTTTGGTAGTTTGGAAATAGTCCGCTTGGCTGGGCTGTATGGTACCCAATCCGGGTCCTCCGCGCATGACATTCACAATAAGACATGGGAGCTCGGCTCCAGCCAAATAGGACACTCCTTCCTGCATGAGGCTGACGCCTGGGCTGGAAGATGAGGTCATCACCATCTTGCCACTTCCGGCACCACCATATACCATATTAATAGACGCTACCTCGCTTTCTGCCTGCAACACCACCATGCCGGTGGTTTCCCAAGGCTTCAGCTCAGCCAGCGTTTCCAGAACCTCCGATTGAGGAGTAATAGGATAACCGAAGTACCCATCGGCCCCGCAACGGATAGCCGCATGGGCAATAGCTTCGTTTCCTTTCATTAATACTACTTCTTCTGCCATATTTACACAGATTTACATGTTATTCTACTTTTACTTTATATACGGATATGCACCCGTCAGGGCATACCGTTGCACACGAAGAACATCCGTTGCAAGTGTCTTCCAATGCCTGGTAGGCATAGTTATATCCTTTTATGTTTACTTCCTTAGACAGAGCGATGACATGAAGTGGACAAGCCACGGCACACAGGTTGCACCCTTTGCAACGCTCAGTGTCTACTACAATAGCTCCTTTGATTTTTGCCATAAATTACGTTTCCTTTATTTTATTGGTTGTACATATCTTTGTTATAAAAATTCAGGATGTCCATCACCATGCGTCTAGCTTCGCGAGCAGGGCTTTCAGGGTTCAAGTCCATGGCATACTGGTAATTGTTCAGGGCTTGCTGCCAGTTTCCTTGCTTACGGTAAGCGTTTCCACGCAAGTAATAAACCACATCCTTGGCGGAGAAATCACTCTCAAGCAATTGATCAAGCTGCTCGAGGGCTTGAGTAACATCCCCTTGGCTGATGAGTTCTTTTATCGTTATCAACTGTTCCATGCAATGTAGTGTATGGGGTTATTGTCCCACAAAGATAGTTTTTTCTATCGGACCTTGTGCATTATCCTTAGGAAAAAAGCAACTTTTAGGAAACGAACAGCCCGCACCTGCGCTTTTAGTCCATTTTTATCGCATGTACGGGCTATTTTTTCGAACAAGTTTACTCTTTACTTAACAATTTTCCCATTAATATAAAAGTTTTTGTAAATGACATCACGAGCACCGCTTACACGATTGCTTGCGGTAGAAACATGATTGAAATGACAATTCTCCACATGGACATTCGACACATGCCGATCATCGTCCAAGCCGATAATGAGCACACCGTATTCGCTCTTTTCGCAAGTGACGTTCTTCATGTAGACATTGCGTACAAAAGGCAAAAAACTGCGATCGCATTCTTCTTTGTTTTCATACTGCAAGTTAATACGCAACACAGCTTCGCGGCATTGCCCCACGGTAACATTGCGCACATAGATATTTTCAATGACGCCTCCACGGCACATGCTGGTCTTTATACGGATAACACGGTCCAATTCAGGACTGTCCATCCGGCAATTCTCCACGTACAGATTACGGTAACCTCCAGATATTTCGCTACCTATCACCACACCCCCGTGACCGTTTTTCATCAGGCAATTGCGTACAATGATGTTTTCGCTCGGTATATTCCACTTACGCCCATCGGCATTACGCCCCGACTTAATGGCAATACAGTCATCACCCGTATCAAACGTACAATTCTCTATCAACACATTTTTGCACGACTCGGGGTCGCACCCGTCACCATTGGGTCCGCGGTTAAACACATGCACCCCACGCACAATAAGGCCTTCGCAGAACAGCGGGTGAATAACCCAAAAGGGGGAATTCAACAAGGTGACATCCTCTATCAGAATGGTTTTGCAGGAATGTAGGTTGATGAGTTGCGGACGCATGCCGTCTTCAGGAGTCATCACACGCTCGTAAACAGGCGTACCGCTTTCGCCCCACATCAATAGTTTAGCACGTCCACCATTGCACTGAGCTGTCATCCCTTTCTTCCAACCATACTGAGCCACACCGACCATAGGCCACCATGCCTCCATAGAACCTTGTCCGTCTATCACACCTTTACCCGTGATAGCAATATTGGTCTCACCGTATGCATAAATCAGCGGATGGGCGTTATAGCAATCGATGCCTTCCCAACGGGTCAATACAGCTGGAAAATATAAACGCTGATCGGTAGAAAACTTCAGCACGGCCCCTTCGGACACATGTAGGTTGACATCACTCTTCAAGGTTATAGGACCTGTATAGAAAATGCCTTTAGGAATAACAACAGTTCCTCCTCCATCCAAACTGCATGTCACAATAGCGCGATTAATGGCTTCATGACAAGGACGATCCGGTGTATCGGGCTTTGCACCGAAATCAGTAATCAGATAAGTCTTTTCTGGAAACTGTACCCGTTGGATGGACTGCACAATGCGGTGACTTTCCACAAAAGCTTTGTCTAAATCAATAGAGTCAGCATTGACAGGTACTATCGTTTGCAACAAGGCTAGCAACAGCCCGATGGCGTTTCTTAAAAATGTCATATCTTCACATTTTTATTGATTGTTAGTGGAGGCGAAAATACAAAAAACTTACTTTATATCCAAACCTCACGCTATCAATCCTATCAAAAAGGGAAAAAGGCGGCAATCCATTTGCCGGCATCCGGCTTGCTGCATTGTCACCTTTTTAACCATTACGGGTCATCCACTCTGACTTCATTCCCTGACGGGGATTTTCTCGATCCTGCGCTGGTGGCGTCCGCCTTCGAAGGGGGTGGAGAAGAACTTGGTCAGGATGGCATCGGCCTCGGTGTTGGTGACGAAGCGACCGGGCATGACCAAGACGTTGGCGTCGTTGTGCTGACGCGCCAGTTCGGCGATGTCGGCCTTCCAGCAGAGCGCCGCCCGGATGCCTTGGTGCTTGTTCAGGGTCATGGCGATGCCGTTTCCGCTGCCGCAGATGGCGATGCCGGGATGGCATTCGCCGGCCTCTACGGCAAGGGCCAGCGGATGGGCGAAGTCGGGATAGTCCACACTCTCGGGCGAGTAAGTGCCGAAGTCCTTGTAGTCCCATCCTTTGGCTTCGAGCCATTGCTTCACGTATTGCTTCAGGGCGTAGCCTGCGTGGTCGGAGCATATACCTATGGTCTTCATGATGTAGCGGGATTAGGGTTACAGAATCGCTTTCACTTGTTGGTATACGTTCTCGGCCGTGAAGCCCAGTTTCTCGTCGAGCACCTTGTAGGGAGCCGAGAAGCCGAACGAGGGCATGCCCCATATCTTGCTTTGCGTGCCTACCAGCCCTTCGAGGGTGACGGGAAGTCCGGCGGTGAGGCCGAATTTCTTGACACCGGCGGGTATGACGGCTTCCTGATAGTCGGCCGGCTGATTGCGGAAGAGGCCTTCGGAGGGGGCGGAAACGATGCGTACTTTCACACCGTCCTTACGCAACAGTTCGGCACCGGCCACGAGGGTGGATACTTCGGAACCGGACGCTACCAGCACCACATCGGGGTTCTCGTCCGACCCGGCCACGATGTAGGCTCCCTTAGCGGTGAGGGCATAGTCGTTTCCGGCGGGCAAGTTGGCGATGTTTTGGCGCGAGAATATCAGTGCGGTAGGCGTCTTGACGTTCTCCATAGCCAGCTTCCAGGCCACGGTTGTTTCTTCGCAATCGGCAGGACGGAGCACCAGCATGGAGTTTTCGCCCTTGTGGTTTTTGAGTTTTTCCATCAAGCGGATTTGGGCTTCCTGCTCTACAGGCTCGTGAGTGGGACCATCTTCGCCTACACGGAAGGCATCGTGTGTCCAAATGAACTTCACGGGTACTTCCATCAAAGCGGCCATACGTACAGCCGGCTTCATATAGTCAGAGAATACGAAGAATGTACCGCAAGCAGGGATAACACCACCATGCAAAGCCATACCGATACAGCAGCAAGCCATGGTTAATTCGGCCACACCCGCCTGGAAGAAGGCGCCGCTGAAGTCGCCTTTTTGGAAAGCATGGGTTTTCTTCAAGAAGCCATCGGTCTTGTCCGAGTTGGACAAGTCGGCGGAAGCTACAATCATGTTGTCTACTTGTTCGGCCAAAGCGCTTAGTACGGTGGCCGATGCGGCACGGGTGGCCGAATTGGGCTTCTGCTCAATAGCGGTCCAGTTCACTTCGGGATTCTTGCCGGAGAAGAAACGCTCTAACTTAGCGGCCAGTCCGGGGTTGGCCGATGCCCAAGCGGCCTTGGCTGCGTAACGCTCTGCCACAATCTGCTTCAGTTCAGCGGCACGTTTGGCATAAAGCTCCTGCACTTCGGGGAAAATCTGGAAAGGATTCTCAGGGTCTCCTCCTAAGTTCTTAATGGTATTGATGTAAGCGTCACCGCCGAGCGGAGCACCGTGTGTAGCGCAATTTGATTCGTAGCTGCTATTGTCAGCCTTGCGGGCGCCTTTTCCCATGATGGTATGTCCGATGATGAGCGTGGGACGTTCGTTCTCAGCCTTAGCCTCATTCAGTGCCTGACGGATGGCATCTGGGTCATTGCCGTCAATCTTGATCACTTTCCATCCCCATGCTTCGTATTTCTTGGCCGTGTCTTCGGTAGTCACCACCTTGGTCTCCGTAGAAAGTTGGATGTCGTTAGAGTCATAGAACATGATGAGATTATCCAGTCCCAGCGTACCGGCAATACGTCCGGCTCCTTGCGATATTTCTTCCTGTATACCTCCGTCGGAGATGTAAGCATAGATAGTCTGATTCATCACTTCACCGAAGCGAGCCTTCAAGAACTTGGCCGCAATGGCAGCACCTACGGCATAAGTGTGTCCCTGTCCCAAGGGCCCAGACGTATTCTCAATGCCGCGTGTCAAGTCGCGTTCGGGGTGTCCCGGCGTAGGGCTTCCCCATTGACGGAATTCTTTCAATTCATCCAATGTGAACTTGCCTGCTAATGCCAATTGCGAATAGAGCATCGGCGACATGTGACCCGGGTCGAGGAAGAAGCGGTCCCGTCCTTCCCAAGCAGGGTTTTCAGGGTCATAAACTAAAAACTCTGAATAGAGCACATTCACGAAATCGGCTCCACCCATGGCACCGCCCGGATGTCCGGAGTTTGCTTTTTCAACCATAGAAGCAGCCAGTATGCGGATGTTGTCGGCTGCGCGGTTCATTAGTTTCTTGTCGTTCATATTGATTAGTTTTACTTTTCTGCAAAGGTAAGCAATTATTTAATATGATAAACTATCATTGTTCCTCTATTGTTATGATGGCCATTCGTTTAAAGCAACTCCAAGGTCACAATGGATTTGGCTGGAAGTTTCACCTTCAGCATGTCCTTGTTGATTCTGACATCCTTGAAAGGAGCGAGCTTCACCACATCAGGCTGCTCGAACGAATTGTAATCGGCAATGTTTGCAGAAGTCAATATCTCGCCTTGGACTCGACTGGCACTAATGCCTGACAAGCGAACGATGATTTCCTGCTCGTTTTCCAAGTCTACGTTCGAAAGCGAGATGTGTACTTTCCCGTCTTTATCTCTTGATGCCGTGGCGCTGACAAGTGGCAATTTGCGGTGGTCGCGGACGTCTATCACTTCGCAGTTCACTTCTAAGGGTAGGAAAGTGGCGTTTTGGTGTACCTTATACATTTTGAATACATAGTAGGTAGGCGTCAGCACCATCTTGTCATCCTTGGTCAGAATCATGGATTGCAACACGTTGACTATTTGGGCGATGTTGGCCATCTTCAGACGTTCGGTGTACTTGTGGAAGATGTCGAACGAAAGAGAGGCTACAAATGCGTCACGTAGGGTGTTTTGCTGGTAAAGATGTCCGCGGATGGTACCAGGCTCTTCGTCCCACCAGGTGCCCCATTCGTCCAATATCAAAGCGATGTTCTTTTGCGGATCGAAGCCGTCCATAATGGCGATATGGCGCTTCAATACGTCTTCTATCTCGCGGCATTTGCCCAGTGTCCAATAGTAATCTTCGTTATCGAACTTCGTGGCCGAACCTTTGCTGCCACTCCATCCGGCTACGGTGTAGTAGTGCAACGAAAGACCGTTCATTCGGCCGCCTACTTGGTTCATGAGTACCCGTGTCCAATTATAATCGTAGTCGCTGGCGCCGCTGGCTATCTTGAACAGCTGGTTGCCGTCATAGTTACGGCAATAAGTGGAGTAGCGGCGATACAAGTCAGAGTAATATTCGGGACGCATACTGCCGCCGCATCCCCAACTTTCGTTACCCACACCCAAGTATTTCACCTTCCAAGCCTTGTCACGTCCGTTTTGGCGGCGTAAGCGTGCCATGGGTGAATCTCCTTCGGATGTCATGTACTCTACCCACTTGGCCAGTTCTTCTACCGTACCGCTTCCTACGTTGCCACTAATGTAAGGCTCGCACCCCAACATCTCGCAGAGGTTCAAAAATTCGTGCGTACCGAAACTGTTGTCTTCAATGGTACCACCCCAGTTGTTGTTCACCATCTTTGGACGCTGCTCCTTGGGACCGATACCGTCCATCCAATGGTATTCGTCAGCAAAGCATCCGCCCGGCCAGCGGAGGACGGGTACTTGCAGCTCCTTTAAGGCATTGAATACATCGGTACGATAACCTTTGATGTTGGATATCTTCGAGTCTTCGCCTACCCAAAGCCCTCCGTAGATACATGTGCCTAAGTGTTCAGCAAACTGACCATAGATTTCTTTCGGGATGATTTGCTTTCCCTGGTCACCGTGGATGGTGATGACCGCAGGATGCTGGGCATATAAGCCCAAGCAGGCAGCCATCGTCAGGCTACCTGCAAGATAACGTATATTCATAACAGATACTTATTTCTTCGACTTTACGGCAGCCTCCTCTATGGGCAGGCATGCCTTGTAATTCTCCATGTAATCGTTGAAGCCTGCCACTTCCTCGGGAGTAGGCGCAATCTCTACACCTGTATGACCGGCAAAGACTTGCTTGTCCAAGAAATCGGACAAAGTGCGGTTCTCCGTGTTGTTCACCATGTAAGACCCCAACAGAGCCATACCCCACGGTCCCCCTTCGCCGGCTGTCTCCATGACGGAGATGGGCGAGTTGAGGGCCGCTGCCAACACGCGCTGGCCTACACCTTTCGTCTTGAACAATCCACCATGACCAGTAATGCGGTCCACCTTGATATGCTCTTCCTTGAACAGAATGTCGTTACCCAGCTTAAGCACACCTACCGAGGCATACAGATGAGCACGCATGAAATTGGCCAATGTGAACTTATCGCCTGCAGAACGCACAAACAAGGGGCGTCCCTCGGCCAACCCCGTCACAGGCTCACCGGAGAAGTAGTTGTAGGACATCAAGCCTCCGCAATCGGCCTGTCCCGTCAGAGCGTGGTTGTAAAGCTTGCCGTAAAGCTCGTTCATGTCCACGGGAATGCCCATCAGCTCCTGGTACTCCTTGAAGAGGTTGACCCATGCGTTGAGGTCGGAGGTACAGTTGTTGCAGTGCACCATGGCTACCAGGCTTCCGTCCGGCGTAGTCACCATGTCTATCATCTCATAGGGCTTCGAAAGCTCTTTCTCCAGCACAATCATGGAGAAGGATGAGGTGCCGGCCGAAACGTTACCCGTACGTTGCTTCACGGCGTTGGTAGCCACCATGCCCGTGCCGGCATCGCCTTCAGGCGGGCAGAAGGGTATGCCTGCTTTTAGGTGACCGGACACATCGAGACGCTTGGCTCCTTCCGGTGTCAGGAAACCTGCGTTGACACCTGCCAATAATACTTTAGGCAGAATGTCCGACAACTTCCAGCCATAGCCACGGTCGGCAACAAGGTTGTCAAACTTGGCGACCATCTCGGCCGAGTAGTTCTTCGTTGCAGGGTCAATGGGAATCATACCCGAAGCGTCACCGATGCCCAGTACACGTTCACCGGTCAGCTGCCAGTGGATGAAGCCCGCAAGAGTAGTCAGGAAGTCGATGTCGCGCACGTGCTCCTCATTGTCCAAGATGGCCTGATACAAGTGGGAGATGCTCCAACGTAAGGGTATGTTGTAGTTGAACAATTCGGAGAGAATGCCAGCGGCCTTTCCCGTATTGGTGTTGCGCCACGTACGGAAGGGCACCAGGATTTCTTCCTTCTTATTGAAAGCCATGTAGCCGTGCATCATGGCGCTGACACCGATGGCGGCCAGGGTTTCTATCTCGATGTCATACTGTGCTTTGACATTCTTGCGCAAGTCGGCGTAGCAGTCTTGCAGACCGTACCAGATGGCCTCTACGCTGTAGGTCCAGAGGCCGTCCACGAGCTGGTTCTCCCAGTCGTGCGTACCTTGGGCGATGGGCTTGTTCTCCGGGTCTATCAGGACGGCCTTGATACGGGTGGAGCCGAACTCGATACCCAGTATCGCTTTGCCTGCGCTGATGATTTGTTTTGCATCCATAACATGTATCTATTAGAATGAATATGATTAGCAGAGTGCCTTGTTGAGCATGTAGTACACCTCGTTCATGCGCAGCTCTTTCTTGAAGTCGCTAAGGTTGGTGTCCTCGTTGATGTGTACCATCTCGATGCCTGCTATTTCGGCATAGTCCTCCCAATATTCGGCAGTGAGGTCGTAGGAGAAACAGGAGTGGTGCGTGCCGCCGGCCAATATCCAGGCACCTGCACCTACCTCGAAATTAGGCTGTGGTATCCATAGGGCGCTGGCCACGGGGAGCTTGGGAAGCGGTTTCGGCTCGATGCACTTCACATCGTTCACGATGAGACGGAAGCGGTTGCCCAGGTCTACGACGGTAGCCGTGCAGCCCGTACCTACCTTGCTGGTGAAGACAAGGCGTGCCGTCTGGCTCTTGCGGATGCCGATGCCCAGGAAGTGTACCTCCAGACGGGGCTTCTTGGCGGCGATGAGCGGACATACCTCCAGCATGTGGGCCTGCAGGATGGCGCTGTTGGCACCGTCGAAGTTCAGCGTGTAGTCCTCCAGGAAGGAGCAGCCACCTGTCAGACCTTGGTTCATCACCCACACCATGCGGTAGAGGGCAGCGGACTTCCAGTCACCCTCGGCACCGAAGCCATAGCCTTCCGCCATCAGACGCTGAGAGGCCAAACCGGGGATTTGGTCAAAGTGACTGCCGTCCGTCTGGCCCAGGTCATCGAAGTTGGTGGTGAAGCCTTTGGCGCCTTTGGCCTTCAGAATGGCGCGCAGAGCCAGTTCGGCCTTGGCTGAATTCCATACTTTCTGATAAGCTTCGGTAGACTTGTCTTCCAATTCCTTGTCGTGGTCGTATTCTTGGAAGTATGTAGCCACGAGAGCGTCTACGTCAGTATCTTTCACCTGAGCGTGATATTCCATCAGTTCGCTGGCGGGGCAATAATCCACGTGGTACCCCATGCGCACTTCGGCCTCCACCTTGTCGCCATCGGTGACGGCCACGTTGTTCATCTGGTCGCCGAAGCGGAGGATGAGCATGTCCTGCGAGTCGGCCCATGCGGCGCAGACGCGCATCCATACGCCAATCTTGCGTTGCGTTTCTTCGTCCTTCCAGTAACCTACCACTACTTTGCGGCGGATGCGCATGCGGGTACAGATGTGGCCGAACTCACGGTCGCCGTGTGCCGACTGGTTGAGGTTCATGAAGTCCATGTCCATCGTGTCCCAGGGTATTTCCTTGTTATACTGGGTGTGCAGATGCAGCAAAGGCTTCTTCAGCTGTTGCAGGCCGTGTATCCACATCTTGGCGGGCGAGAAGGTGTGCATCCAGGTGATGATACCGATACACTTCTCGTCATTGTTGGCTGCCTTCATTACGGCTTCCACTTCTTTAGATGAATTGGCGGTTCCTTTATAAACTACTTTTACAGGGAGCTTGCCCGATTCATTCAGTCCTTTCACCATTTCGTTGCTGTGTGCGTCTACTGCTATCACTGCGTCGCCACCGTAGAGAAGCTGTGCTCCGGTGACGAACCATACTTCGTACTGAGAAAATGCTTGTTCCATACTCTTGTAATATTGTTTTTATGATTAATAATAAATAATGATATCGTATTACGTTATGTGTGTACCCCCACATGTATCTATGTGTGTACCCTCACATGTATCCATGTGTGTACCCTCACGTGTATCTATGTGTGCACCCGCCACTTATTTCTTCGCCTGCCCGTAGTAAGCGTTCGGCCCGTGCTTGCGGCTGAAGTGCTTCTCTATGAGCAAGGGGTTCATGGTGAGGGCGGGGTTCACGCTGTAGGCTATGAATGCCATTTTTGCCACTTGTTCCATTACCACAGCGTTGTGCACAGCATCGTGCGCATCCTTGCCCCAGGCGAAGGGGCCGTGGTTCTTCACCAGCACGCCGGGCGTATGTACGGGATTCAGTCCCTCGAAGCGACGCACGATGACGTTGCCTGTCTCTAATTCATAGGCACCCTTCACTTCGGCCTCGGTCATGTCGGCTGTACAGGGAATGTCGTTGTGGAAGTAGTCGGCATGCGTGGTGCCGATGTTGGGAATGTCGCGTCCGGCCTGTGCCCAGGCGGTGGCGTATGTGGAATGCGTGTGTACCACCCCGCCGATTTCGGGGAATGCCTTGTAGAGGACGACGTGCGTGAGCGTGTCCGATGAGGGACGCAAGGTACCTTCCACCACTTTCCCGTCCAGGTCTACTACGACCATGTCACTGGCTTTCATTTCGTCATAACTTACACCGCTGGGCTTGATGACCACGAGGCCGCTCTCACGGTCGATGGCCGACACGTTACCCCAGGTGAAGATGACCAGCCCGTGCTTCACCAAGTCGAGGTTGGCACGGAATACTTTTTCTTTCAGTTCTTCTAACATATGCTTTATACTTGCTTATATTTTAAACTTCGGCGCTTGTCGATAAGCGTTCTCGTTGAATTGATACAAGGCCGCGCCGCGTCTCGATCCTTTCTTGTCTATCTTATCGGTCTTTTCGATGTAATTCATTTCGGCTACACGCTTGCGGAAATTCCGTTTGTCCAACGGTTCTCCAAAGATGGCCTCGTAGAGACTCTGCAACTGTGTCAGCGTGAAGAGCCTGGGCAGGAGGTTGAAACCGATAGGCTCAGTAGCAGCCTTTTGGCACATCAGTATCCGTGCTTTGCGCACCATCTCGGCATGGTCGAATATCAGCGGAGGCACGTCATCTATATTCACCCAATGTGCATTGTGTTGGCGCACCAGTTCGCGATCGTACTCATCAATGTTTATCAACGCATAGTAGGCGATGGAAACGACCCTTCCTCCCGGATCGCGATGTACATCGCCAAAAGCACCCACTTGCTCCATGTACACTTTATCAAGTCCCGTCAGCTCGTTCAGCACCCGCTTGGCAGCATCATCCACACTCTCATCCTCCTGCACAAATCCACCCATAAGCGACCACTCGCCCCGGGCCGGCTCGAAGTTCCGTTTGAGCAGCAACAGGCTCAGCTCACCCTCCAGGAAACCGAAAATAATGCAGTCGATGCCGACATAGAACTGAGGGTTTGAACTATAATAATTATCCATTTTCATATATCAGATTTAATCAGTCACTCCCCGAAGAGGAGCGGAAGTCTCCGCCAAAGAAAGACGAGGCTTCCGCTCCTCCAAGGATTTACCAGAAATAAACGTAGAACAATGCACACAGCACGATAACGCCGAGTGAGGCCACAATGTCCCACACGCCCCAGCTCTCACGGATAGACTTCTTATAGTCTTTCGTGAAGGTGATAGCGGCCACTTGCTCCGCACTGGGTTTCGGCGTAAAGGCCGAGATGATGAACATGGCGATGATGATGAACACCAGTAACCATACCTCGAATATCAGCCAGTTAGTCTGCCAGAACCAGGCCGTGCAGTCCCAGAATGCACCATCCATCTGAGCTTTGCCCGAATTGGTCAGCACATTAGTCAGCAGGCGCAGCATGCCAATCAGGAAGCCGCCTATCAAGCCCCATTCGCCAGCCTTCGGCGTGATACGCTTCGAGAAGATACCCAAAGTAAATACAGCTACCATGGCTGGTGCTATGAGCGACTGGATGTCTTGCAGATAGGAGTACAGGTTACCCATATTCATCATGATAGGCATCCATGCCAAGCCCAGTATAACTACCACAACCGTAGCGATACGTCCTACCAGCACGTAGTGGCTTTCGCTCATGCCTTTCTTCATCGGCTTGTAGAAGTCCTCGGTGAACAGCGTGGCGCAACTATTGAAGAAAGCTGCCAACGAAGCTACCAGAGCACAGATGAAACC
>CALUOV010000079.1 GCA_944322275.1 uncultured Bacteroides sp.
AAACAAAAATGCATGCCTATAATCATGAAGGAAAACTATACACCTTATTATATAATATATAATGAAAAGCTACATTCTTCCCATTCGCATTACAACTTCTTCACTTCTTCCCACGGAAGGGGTTGGGTATTCAAATACACATTATGTTCCTTATTATAGCGCTCCGTGGCCAACTCAAACAACGCATCAAAAGTGGGTCTCAAATGTCGGCTCCCGCTCTTTATACCGGGGTGAGAGGCTGTACGATTATAAGTATCATTCACTTCGCGCATCAAGATTTGTAAAGCCCGAGCCTGTTCATAGCTGCGCATAAAACGCTCTTTCACCTGGAAGGATTCCATCATATTGAGCACTTCTCCCCCATATTCACCCACTAATTTGAACTGGAGCAGCCAAGGTTTTATCTCCTTATACAAAGCCGGATTCTCCTTTTCGGAGGCCAGCAACACATTGGCGGAAGCGATAATCCGACGACATTCCTTGACCACCTCCCAATAAGAGGAGTCATCTTTCTTCTGCTCCTCACGATAGCTTTCCAGCAGTTTGGAAAGAGCCGACTGAATGCTAACCGATTCCTCACGACGGAATTCCAACCCAGAGGGGCCCTGATCGGAATTATGGGAAGCAAAAGTCTCTAAATAATCCGCATGAAACGGCATCAATGCCTTGAGTGCATACTTCCAAGACGCCTGACTATCGTAATCAGCCATATTCCACGTATAATCCGCCACTCCATAAAGAGCAATTTTTGAAGCCTCAGCATACTCCATCGGGTTGGAAACAAAAGCCGAAACTTTGTCCTTGATGTTCGAATCATTGCCATAAACAGGACCCAACAGCAGATGATCGGTCACATAATCGGACACTGGATAATTCCACCAAATAAAAGCCTTACGCTGCAACAGAGGATTGACGTAATCCAAAGTAGACATCGTGATATTGGTACAAACTTTATCGCCTGTCCACATAATCCGAATATCCTCGTTCAATCCTTCACCCAACGTAGGAAGATAGTCACTGCCTTTCCCCCAAGCTCCACAATAAACAGTCGGACACATAATTAGCGGCGCAACATCCTGCTTCGCCTGCACGAAGTTTTTATCAATATAGTTCAACAACTCTACTTGTTTTTCCGCCTGAGTCCCTTCTCCCGATATATCATCAAAAAAGACGGCAAAGCCTCGTACGCCCAACTGATACATGCTCTCAAACTTGCGTAACAAGTTGGTGCGGTCTTCTTCATTCCAATGAATATCGCCACCCGGATGAATAGCCCAATAAAAAATGACCTCATTCTGCTTAGCTCTCTCAACCAATTGCTTAATCCGCTCACCTTCTTGTGCCGGGTAAGGCTTACGCCAATGAGGCGTACGATGGTAAGGGTCGTCTTTAGGGCCATATATATATACATTCATTTTATTCTTTCCATAAAAATCCAACTGATCCATACGGGCTTCATGACTCCAAGGAGTCCCGTAAAATCCTTCCACAACACCTCGATAGGGCACGTCCGGGAAGTCCGTAATCTCCACAGCCGGAAGACTGTTCAATGTCAAGAGCTGAGCCAACGTCTGCACACCATAATAAACACCTCGCTTATCGGCTCCGGCTATCACAATACAGTCTTTCGTAATTTTCAGGAAATACCCATCGGGCACATCAGGAATCCGTTTCCGAAATTTTCGGACTTCTTTATCCGCCTTTGTACCCACATAGATTTGGAAAGATGCCTGAGACTCTCCACCCGGCAATAATTTGTCCAACACGGACAAAGCCGGCTGTCCTTCAAGAGAGCTCCCTGCATGCAACAGATAAGTCTGCGGCACTGACACCGAATCATTCTGAAATACATACTCCTGCGGAGTGGGTTGCAAACGGAAATCCTGCGCATACCCCCCTGCAGTTATCATACAAAAGGATATCACCAACCATAGAAAATTTTTCATACTACCTACTTTCATTTTAAGGATTCTACATAAAAATGCCCAAATATAATAAAAAGAGTAAGAACAACAACCCATCCGATCGATTTTTCTTTTTATTGCCCCGCTCGAAGCGAGACTTTGACCCGACGAAAGCACCGCATTGCTTGCGCCTAGGCCAAACATATCATTCACATTCGCAGGAAATCTCCCCATAGGCCATGATTTTTCCCGATAAATCCCTATATTTGCCGTTCCAATTTATACATATAAATATAGAGGGCATAGACAAGTATGGCAATGAAGGAATTTGTAATTTCGGAAGCGCAGGTGGAAACCGCCGTGCTGGTGGGACTCGTCACCAAGACGCAAGACGAACGGAAGACAAACGAATATCTGGACGAACTGGCCTTTCTGGCCGAGACGGCCGGCGCGGAAGTAGTAAAGCGCTTTACGCAAAAACTGGACCAGGCCAACTCAGTGACTTATGTGGGTAAGGGGAAGTTAGATGAAATCAAGCAATACATTAAGGAAGAAGAAGAGGCGGAACGCGAGATAGGAATGGTGATTTTTGATGACGAACTGTCCGCCAAGCAGATACGCAACATCGAAGCGGAACTGAAAGTGAAGATATTGGACCGCACATCGCTCATCCTCGACATCTTCGCCATGCGGGCACAGACCGCTAACGCAAAGACGCAGGTGGAACTGGCGCAATACAAATACATGCTGCCCCGGTTGCAACGTTTGTGGACACACTTGGAACGTCAGGGAGGCGGTTCGGGCGCCGGAGGCGGAAAAGGCTCCGTAGGACTTCGCGGACCGGGTGAGACGCAGTTGGAAATGGACCGCCGTATCATCCTCAACCGCATGTCCTTGCTGAAAGAACGCCTGGCAGAAATAGACAAACAAAAGTCTACGCAACGAAAAAACCGCGGGCGACTGATACGTGTGGCATTGGTGGGCTATACCAACGTTGGCAAATCCACCCTGATGAATCTGCTCGCCAAGAGTGAAGTGTTTGCAGAGAACAAACTCTTCGCCACATTGGACACGACGGTGCGTAAGGTGATTATCGACAACCTGCCTTTCCTCTTGTCAGACACGGTAGGATTCATCCGTAAACTGCCTACGGATTTGGTAGATTCGTTTAAATCGACTTTGGACGAGGTACGCGAGGCTGACCTGCTGCTGCACGTGGTGGACATCTCCCACCCCGACTTTGAAGAGCAGATTGAAGTGGTAAATAAAACATTGGCGGACATTGGTGCAGCAGGTAAGCCCATGATTCTTGTATTCAATAAGATAGATGCTTATACCTATGTGCAAAAGGCGGAAGACGACTTGACTCCGCGCACCAAAGAGAATCTGACTTTGGAAGACTTGATGAGCACTTGGATGGCCAAGATGGAGGATAGCTGTATCTTCATCTCTGCCCGTGAGAAGACGAATCTGGAGGAGCTGAAAACATTGGTTTACAAGCGAGTCCGTGAATTGCATGTGCAGAAATATCCATATAACGACTTTCTATATCCTACTTACGATGAATAATTACAGAAAACTGACCGAAGAAGAAATCCTGCGGTTGAAAAGTCAGTCTTGTCTGGCTGAACATTGGGAGCATATAGATGTCACGTCCGAGTTTACCACGGAATACATACATCATGTACGCTTTTCAGGTGTGGTGAAATTAGGGATGTTTCAGTCAGAATTCACCTTGCCAGGCGGCATCCGCAAGCACTCCGGGCTGCGGCACGTGACGCTGCACAATGTCACGGTGGGCGATAATTGTTGTATCGAACATATTCAGAACTATATCGCCAATTACGAGATAGGGCACGATACGTTTATCGAAAACGTAGATATGTTGTTGGTGGATGGAGTGTCGAAATTCGGCAATGGCGTAGAGGTGTCCGTCCTGAACGAAACAGGCGGGCGCGAAGTACTCATCAATGACAAACTATCGGCCCACTTGGCTTATATCATGGCGCTCTATCGCCACCGCCCTGAATTAATCGCCCGGCTGAAAGAGATTACAGACTATTACGCTAACAAGCATGCCTCGGCCATTGGTTCCATCGGTTCACATGTCACCATTGTAAATACCGGCTCCATCAAGAACGCTCGCATCGGTGACTATGCGCATATCAGCGGGGCATGCCGTTTATCCAACGGCAGCATCAACAGCAACGAGGCGGCTCCGGTACACATTGGCGATGGAGTCATTTGCGATGACTTCATTATTTCCAGCGGTTCGCACGTGGATGACGGAGCCATGCTGACTCGTTGCTTCGTGGGGCAGGCCTGTAAGCTGGGACACAACTATTCGGCTTCAGATTCCTTGTTTTTCAGTAATTGCCAAGGGGAGAACGGCGAGGCGTGCGCCATATTCGCCGGTCCGTTTACGGTGACACATCATAAGTCCACGTTGCTCATAGCCGGAATGTTTTCTTTCATGAATGCCGGTTCAGGCTCCAACCAAAGCAACCACATGTACAAGCTTGGCCCCATCCATCAAGGCACATTGGAGCGTGGCGCCAAGACTACCTCAGACTCCTACCTGTTATGGCCGGCCCGTGTAGGTGCTTTCTCATTGGTTATGGGACGTCACGTTACCCATTCCGATACGTCCAACCTGCCTTTCTCTTACTTGATAGAGCAAAACAACATGACTTATCTCGTCCCCGGAGTCAATCTGCGAAGCGTGGGAACCATCCGCGACGCACAGAAGTGGCCTAAACGAGACGGACGTAAAGACCCTCATAAGCTGGACTTCATCAATTACAACCTGCTCAGTCCTTATACTGTACAGAAGATGTTCAAAGGGCGGGATATATTGCTCAACTTGCGCAGTGCCAGCGGAGAACTGTCAGACATCTATTCGTTCCATAGCGCCAAAATACGTAATTCATCTTTGATGAAAGGAATCCGTTTCTATGAAATTGCTATCAATAAGTTTTTGGGTAATTCCGTCATTAAGCGCTTGGAGGAGATAGAATTCCATAGTAATGAGGAAATCCGTGCCCGCCTGCGTCCCGACACTCCGATAGGTCGTGGCGAGTGGGTCGATATTTCCGGCCTGATTGCCCCTAAAAGTGAAGTGGATACCTTGATAGCAGACATCGAGTGCGGAAAGGTGAATAAACTGAAAGATATCAATGCCGAGTTTGAACGGATGCACCGCAATTATTATACTTATGAGTGGACATGGGCCTACGAAATGCTGGAAGGGTTCTATGGCGTAAAACCCGAAGATATGACTGCCGCCGACATCATCCGCATTGTAGAGAAATGGAAAGAGGCGGTCATCGGGCTGGACCACATGGTGTACGAAGATGCCAAGAAAGAATTCTCCATGGCTTCCATGACGGGATTCGGTGCCGATGGCTCCCGCCTGGAGAAGGAAATGGACTTCGAGCAGGTACGCGGTGACTTCGAGAGCAACCCGTTCGTAACCGCTGTGCTGAAACACATCGAAGTGAAGAGTGCCTTAGGAGACGAACTGATTGGACGGATGAAAAGCATCTTATTATAAGGAATTACAAGCTGCGAGTGATTCTTCCCGATTCACCCGCAGCTTGCATCCCTATCCAGACTTATTCCTTGTTTTGCTTCTCGCGCCAGATTTCTATCAGATAAGATACGACCAAGCCCAAGCCGCCTCCTATCAGGACGCAAGCACCGAAGATGATTCCGGATAAATCTCTAAACATCCATTCCTTAGCCATCCCCCTCGAATAGGCTCCCGTCCAGGTACCGAACACAATGACGTAGGCGACCGCCAACCCAATGCCTAATCCCATCAGCAGACAGCCCACACGCAGAGGCATATAAGAACCGTTGGATGATTTGAAAATCTTGAGCTTGACATTGGACAGCGCTTCGGGAGGCAACTTCTCTATCAGCATCATCCGTTCCTTTTTACACACAAAGAGTTCGAACAGTTTGTAAATCACTCCAAATACAATCGCAAAGTTTGCGACAATCATTAATTCGTTCAGCATATCAATTATTGGTTTTAAAAAGTTATTGTTTCTTTGCCTCTTTAGACGCAGCTTTACGTGTCAGGTTACAATATCGTGCTGAATTTCTTTTCTTATGTATATATAGTTGGTATAGAATCATTGCCGATGATTATAGGAATCATCCCCAATGATTGTAGGAATCATTGGCAATGATTCTATAGCAAGATGAGAGGAAGGAACTGAGACTCTCTAAATGAAGCTGCCCAATCGGCCTTATCCAAGAAAATATAACTACCTTTGTGTAACCTTCCGGATGCGGATGCGTCTAAAGAGGCAAATGGAACAGAATGAGTCACATATTATATCACGCGTATTGGCGGGGCGAACGGAAGAGTTTGCCTACTTCCTCGACACCTACGGACAGGCCGTCTTTACGCTGATAGTCCGTATGGTTTCTTCAGAAGAGGATGCGGAGGAACTGGCGCAGGACACCTTTATGAAGGCGTACGAACATTTAGGCTCGTTCTATGGAGAAAGCAGCTTTTCGACCTGGATATACCGGATAGCTTACAACACGGCTCTCTCTTTCCTGCGCAAGCGGAAAGGGAGGGAAGTCGTGATTGACGAGACGTTTTGGAATACGGTTTCGGAGACGGAAGTGGACGAAGCGCTGGACGATGATTCGGAAGAACGTATCGAACTGCTCCGACAAGCTTTGGCACAACTGTCGGCGGAAGAACGCGCATTGGTCACCCTGTTTTATGAAAAAGGAAAAACGGTGCAGGAATTGACGGAAATATCAGGGCTGTCGGTAAGCAACGTAAAGGTAAAACTTCACCGGGTGCGAAAAAAACTTTATATACTTATGCAAAAGGAGGACTAACAGATGGAAAACGAAATGGATAAAGGCATTAAAAAAGCCGTTTCAAGCCAAATGACACCCCGATTGGCAAGTAACTTCACCTACCGGACCTTGGAACGGATACGGCAGGAAACGGCACGCAGGGAAGCATGTCGTGAGAAACGTCAATTTACGCTGATGCTAATCTGCGTGTTCCTAATGTTGGGAAGCAGCTTGGGAGTCATCATCATAATGAATGGAATACGGATGGATGACGTCATACAAGGTTTGCATTCCGTCCGAAGAGTCCTATCGGAAGGAAGTTTCAGCCTGCCCGTTATTTTTTGCTTACCCTTGTTGGGCCTGTTCAATTATTGGTTACAAAAGAAAATCAAACAATTGCCGAAGTAATTCGATTCTACTTTTTCTTATCTTCTCGAGAAGACAAGCTATGCCACGGCAAAACAATTTCAAATTTACTTGAAATGTCTTATAATGGTTTTCTTCCTATCCTTCATAATAGCGTCCTTATTTTCCAATGCCCATTTTATCAGCGCATTGATATGTGGAAGCAATGAATGTGCCCGAGGAGTCAACGTATATTCGACCCTTGGCGGTACTTCGGGATACACGGTTCGTGTAACATAACCGTCATCCTCCAATGTCCGCAAGGTTACCGTCAGCATCTTTTGTGATATGTCGGGGATTTTACGCTGTAACTCTTTGAATCGTATCGTTTCTTTGTCTGCTCCATTCAGCGTATATATAACCAAAAGCGACCATTTGTCGCAAAGTCTTGCCAAAATATTCCGTATCGGACAATCCGGAAACATAGCATCTTCTAGCATTGTTCTATCCATAACATAATGTATTTCAAATCACTCTACAAAGGTAAGTAAATTCCCCTCAAACAGCAAGAAACTTTTTTTCAAAAAAATATTTGTCTGTAAGTGGCTCATATCCAACAATAGTTACTCACATGTAAGTATCTGACGCTCAAGTGCCTACTTGTAAAGTCCAAAAACTCTCTCTAATTTTGCGGCATAGAAGAAACAAAGATACTTTTGGTGAGTAATAAACATTTTTACTATTGGATATTAAGCAAACTTTTGTATAACTCAAATTAAAGACGATAACGATGAAAAAGGTATTATTTATTTTGTTCAATCTTTTAACAATTGCAACAATGGCACAGACAAAGGGACGTTTCGAGGTGCATGACCTCGGCAATTACAAACTGCACGTTTACTACACCAACGATGCGTTGGGTGATGCAAGTTACATCATTGAGGGTAAGGATGCTCTTGTGACTATGGAACAGCCTCTGTTCAAAAACAATGTGACTGAATTTGACACCTATCTTTCCAAGTTGGAGAAACCTGTGGAAAAGCGTATCACGGACTATCATGTGGGAGGAACCGGAAACCATGATGTGGTCATGGCTCAAGGTATGCCGGAATTCACCAAAGGCGAAATCTATGGCGGCATGATGAAAGGCTTTGCTCAGGCTTTCGGTGATGCACTGACCGACATGCCTACGGGCAAGGCTTCAGAAGTGGCATTTGGTACAACGCAGACATGGGCTGGTGTCTCCTTTGAATTCCGTCACGGGGCTACATCAGATTTTCCCGGTGCAAGTATCCTGATAGGAGGCTTGGCATATTATACGCACTGGACTCCAGCAAAAGCACATGTCAGCCATCTGCAGATTTCTTCTCCGGCAGCTATTGATGCTGAAATTGCTGAAGCAGAAAACTCACTGGCTTCAGGTGCAAAACTGTTCATCGGAGGACATGGCGGTGCAGCAAAACGCGATGCAGTTGAATTCAAAATCACTTACCTGAAAAAGATGAAAGAGTTGCTCACCACAAAGCAGTCGGCACAGGCCTTCGTGGATGCCATGAAACAAGCCTATCCCGGATTACCCGGAGAAGCAGGATTGGAAGACTTGGGCAAGGTTCTTTATAAATAACAAGGAATGAATAACGCTTCGGACGGCATAGCAGCAAGTTTAATGCCGTCCGAAGTCTTTGGCTACATATATTAAGAGAAGGTGCTTGTACTGGCAATATTAAGTTTTCTATTTTCTCATTAAGTTTATTTTTGTACCTTTGCGGCAAGTAGTATAATCAACCTCATTTAAATAAAGTAATTATGGCAACACCCGAATTCAAGTATGCGCCCATGTTCCAATTGGGAAAGGACGACACAGAGTACTATCTCCTAAGTAAGAACGGCGTGTCGGTAAGCGAGTTTGAAGGGAAATCAGTCCTGAAGGTAAGCCCCGAGGCGCTGACTATGCTGGCCAATGCGGCCTTCCGCGATGTCAACTTCTTACTGCGCCGCTCGCACAACGAACAAGTGGCTAAAATTCTATCCGACCCTGAAGCTAGTGATAACGACAAGTATGTGGCACTGACCTTCCTGCGCAACGCCGAAGTGGCCAGCAAAGGGCAGCTTCCTTTCTGTCAGGATACCGGTACGGCCATCATCCATGGCGAAAAGGGCCAACAAGTTTGGACCGGATTCTGTGATGAAGAAGCCTTGTCGTTAGGCGTATACAAAACTTATACAGAAGAGAACCTGCGCTATTCGCAAAACGCACCGCTCACAATGTACGAAGAAGTGAACACTCGTTGCAATTTGCCTGCTCAGATAGATATTGAGGCAACGGAAGGCGATGAATACAAATTCCTGTGCGTAGTAAAAGGTGGAGGTTCTGCCAATAAGACTTATTTTTACCAAGAGACGAAAGCACGTATCCAAAATCCAGGTACTCTGGTCCCCTTCTTGGTCGAAAAGATGAAAACATTGGGTACGGCCGCTTGTCCACCATACCACATTGCTTTCGTCATCGGTGGTACATCTGCTGAGAAAAACCTGCTTACCGTGAAGCTGGCTTCCACTCATTATTATGACAGTCTGCCTACAACGGGTGATGAAACCGGCCGTGCTTTCCGTGATGTGGAATTAGAAAAACAATTGTTGGAAGAAGCCCATAACATTGGTCTTGGCGCGCAATTTGGCGGTAAATATTTTGCTCATGACATCCGTGTGATTCGTTTGCCGCGTCATGGTGCTTCTTGCCCGATAGGTTTGGGTGTAAGCTGTTCGGCCGACCGCAATATTAAGGCTAAAATTAATAAAGAAGGTATTTGGATAGAGAAACTGGATGACAATCCCGGTGAACTGATTCCTGAAGAACTGCGTAACGCAGGCGAAGGTAATGCCGTGCGTATTGATTTGAATCAGCCGATGAGCGAGATTTGCAAGATCCTGTCCAAATATCCGGTAGCTACGCGCGTCAGCCTGAACGGCACCATCATCGTGGCACGAGACATTGCCCATGCCAAACTGAAAGCTCGTCTGGATGCTGGCGAGGATTTACCTCAATACTTTAAAGATCACCCCGTACTTTATGCTGGTCCGGCCAAAACACCTAAAGGCATGCCATGTGGCTCCATGGGACCAACAACGGCCAATCGCATGGATCCATATGTAGATGAGTTTCAAGACCATGGCGGTTCGATGGTGATGATTGCCAAAGGTAACCGTACGCAAGTGGTGACCGATGCTTGTAAGAAACATGGTGGTTTCTATTTGGGCAGCATTGGCGGTCCGGCAGCTGTATTATCCATGAACAGCATTAAAAGCATCGAGTGTGTAGAATATCCCGAATTGGGCATGGAAGCGATCTGGAAGATAGATGTAGTAGACTTCCCTGCTTTCATTTTGGTAGATGATAAAGGCAACGATTTTTTCAAGCAACTGAAGCCTCGTTGCAATTGTAAATAAAGGTATTTTTCTCATAATTGAATAGTTTACCTTAGAAAAGTGTTAAACTAAATGCCCACTCCGGAAAGTTACAGATTGTAACGATGACACTAAAAAGGGTCGTATCAAGCTCTGTGTTGAGTAATGATGCGACCCGTTCTTTATCTTTTAGAGTACTCTAATTTCAAACTCTATATTTATGTTTTCAAAATTGAATTTTGACTTTACCCCTCTCTTCTTATGATGCGTGATAGATATCATGGTAGTGACGCTTCTCCACATTCAGACTACAAGTTGCATCAATGCCGACCTGCCGCAATCGGGTTGCTATTTCTTGCAGTTGCTTGCGAGGTACACGACCGATATAAAACAAACGGTAACGAAACTCGTCATCCAACAGTTCCATGACGTGTGTAGCGTTCAGTTCGCGAGCAAAGTCAAAATTTACCTTACGCAGATCCTTGTAGAGATAGCGTATCTCACGCCCCGCACTCATGACGGTCAGCGCATCGGAGTCTAGTTTCAAATAACAAAAACGCGCCTGTAACAGATAGATGGAATAGATACTCATGCCAAAAAACAAAAAAGACAGAGTGATACTAATCCAACAATGGACAGTTACAAAGCGCAACCCTAAATAGAAACATACGGCAAATAGCACAAAATACCAAAACATGTAAAGCGATAGACGCCGGTAAATCACGGTTGGCTGTAAGGTTTTGGTTCCTACACCAGGCACATAATTCACGAGAGGAATGCCATGAGACAACAACGTGTGTATCAAAGCTGTAGGATGATTGCGAAGGTGAACAATCAGCGCTCTTTCATCTCCGGAACGTAACTTAAGCGTAAACAATCCAGGGCCATATAAATTGGCCGAACTATGCACATTCGGTTCAGGCGTATAACGTTGCATAAAGCGAAAACTCTGTATATCGTCCACACTTATGTGATGTTTCCGCAAGTATGCGATAGCTCTTCGGGTTTCTTTCTCGGTGGCTTTCATGACTATTTTTATTTTTGAGTTTCCTCTTTTTTCAGTTCAGGATAACTGATGCGCGTATGATAGATGGTTTTCAGTTTCTCCTTGAAGACCTCTTTCACAGTAGCAATATCCTTAAAGGTGATAGGGCACTCCTTGAAATAACCTTCATCTACTTGCGAATCAATAATTTTGTCCACCAAATTTCCAATGCTACTTTCGGTATATTCAGGCAAACTGCGCGAAGCAGCCTCCACGGCATCGGCCATCATGAGAATAGCCTGCTCCTTGGTAAACGGGTTAGGACCGGGATAAGTAAACTTTGCCTCGTCAGGTTCCTGCCCCGGGTGTTCATTTTTCCAAGATATGTAGAAATATTTGGTTTTCCCCTTGCCATGATGGGTGGAGATGAAGTCTTTAATCACTTTTGGCAGATTATTCTTTTCAGCCAGCTTAAGGCCCCCCGTCACATGACTGATAACCACCTGAGCACTCTGCTCATAGCTCAAATTCTTATGCGGATTGATACCGCCTTGTTGGTTTTCAGTGAAAAATACAGGGTTTTCCATTTTTCCGATATCATGGTATAAAGCACCGGTACGTACTAATTGACTTTTAGCACCGATGCGATTGGCGGCTTCCGCGGCCAGATTAGCCACTTGCATGGAGTGTTGGAAAGTGCCGGGAACTGTCTCGGACATGCGGCGCAGCAAAGGCGTATTAATATTGGACAACTCCACAAGGGTGACGTTGGAGGTGAAACCAAAAGTTTTCTCCAGCAAAAACAATAAGGGGTAAGTAAACAGCAACAGGATGCCGTTGATAACAAAATAGATATACATCCGCCCATTCAGCTTCGAAAGATCATTCTCAGTAATCATCTCGAAAGCGAAATAGAGCACAGCATAAGTAGCGATAACCAGCACAGCACTCTTAAATAACTGAGAGCGTTGCGAAAGTTCCCTCAAACTGTATATGGCCGCCAAGCCGGCAGTAATCTGCAACAAAATGAACTCATGCGGATAACGCAGACAAATGGAACATACCAATATGGTAATGACATGAGTGATGAAGGCTGTTCGCGAGTCGAGAAACACACGGATGACCATGGGCAGCATGGCGTAAGGCAACATATAGACATTGAAAATGTTGTGAGCCACCATCGAAGCAGTCACCACACAATAAATCATGACCAACGCAAAAAGCAGCGAAAGACTTCCCTTGCGATTATAATAGTCCTTGCGAAAAAGATCGAGATAAAGCATGAAGCAAAGCATGAAAATACTGACGTATATCAGCTGTCCCACCCACATCAACCGTTTCTGTCCTACGCTTTGGCTTCGTTTCTCGGATTCCTTCTTCAGACTTTCCAAAATGTTGTAAGTTTCGGGACTTACGATTTCACCCCGATCGATAATTTTCTGACCACTTAGCACGATGCCTTTTGCCCATGAGTAGTTTTCCAACATCTCCTGCTTGGCACTTTCCGTACGTTCGGCGTCATACGTCAAGTTTGGCTCCAAATATTCGTTCAACTGATAACGCCGCAAAATACCGGGATGGTAATGGACGG
>CALUOV010000080.1 GCA_944322275.1 uncultured Bacteroides sp.
CACGCATACGCTTGGCCAGTATCTGGATGAGGTCGTTGTCGCACTCGTCTATCTGCTTGCGCAGGTCGCGTAGGTTCTCGGTGCTTTGGTGCGTGTCGCGGATGACGAGTTGATCCAAAATGTAGTCCAACACATCGGGCGTTACTTGCTGGGCGGCATCGCTCCATGCTTTGTCGGGCGTGCAGTGGCTCTCGATGATGAGGCCGTCGAAGCCCAGGTCCATGGCCTGCTGGCAGAGGGGAGCCACCAGTTCGCGCTTGCCGCCGATGTGACTGGGGTCGCAGAAAATGGGCAGGTCGGGGATGCGGCGGCGCAGTTCGATGGGGATGTGCCACTGAGGCAGGTTGCGGTAGATCTTCTTTTCGCTGGAGGAGAAGCCGCGGTGGATGGCGGCCAGCCGCTTCAAGCCGGCTTGGTTGATGCGTTCCAAGGCACCTATCCACAGCTCGAGGTCGGGGTTGACGGGGTTCTTCACCAGTACGGGGATGTCCACACCGCGCAGCGCGTCGGCTATCTCCTGCATGGCAAAGGGGTTGGCCGTGGTGCGCGCGCCTATCCACAGGATGTCCACGCTGGCCTTGAGGGCTTCGAACACGTGCTTGGCGGTGGCCACTTCGGTAGCTATGTACATGCCCGTCTCCTGCTTCACCTGTTTGAGCCAGGCCAGGCCTTCCACACCTACGCCTTCGAAGCCTCCCGGCTTGGTGCGGGGCTTCCAGATGCCGGCCCGGAATATCTTGACGCCGTGTTTGGCCAGTTGGCGGGCGGTGTTCATCACTTGTTCTTCGGTCTCGGCGCTACAAGGGCCGGCGATGACCAGCGGGCGTTCGGCGGGAACGCCGGGGAGTTCGATTTTCTGTAATTCGAGTTCCATAATTATTGTTTTTTTATTGTTGGTTACTTTTTTATGTTTTTGCCTTGGTCCAGTCAAGGCGTTGCCTTGGTCCAGTTAAGGCGTTGCCTTGGTCCAGTTAAGACGTTGCCTTGGTCCAGTCAAGACGTTGCCTTGGTCCAGTCAAGACGTTGCCAATGTCCATAGGTGTCGGATGGTTTATATTTTTTCGCGGATGCGTTCCAGCGCCTCTTGCAGGCGGTCGTCCTTGCAGCAGAGGGAGATGCGGATGTAGCGCGCTCCGTTCGTTCCGAAGATAAATCCGGGGGTGAGGAAGACGCGGGCCTCGTGAAGCACGCGCTCGGTCAGCTCCTCTACATTATTATATATAGAAGGAATCTTCCCCCAGAGGAACATGCCCGTCTGCCGGGAGTCGAACGTGCAGCCCAGCGTGCGCATGATGTCTTCGGCCAGGGCGCGGCGGCGGCGGTAGTTGGCGTTGTTGCCTTCGTACCACTCTGGCCCTGCCTCCAAGGCAGTGGCGGCTGCCAGCTGCATGGCGCGGAACATGCCGCTGTCTATGTTGCTCTTCACCTTCAGCACCCACTGCACGAATTGCGCGTTCGATGCGAGCATGCCGATGCGCCAGCCGGGCATGTTGTGACTCTTACTCATGGAGTTGAACTCGATGCAGCAGTCTTTGGCTCCGGGCACGGCGAGGATGCTCAGCGGGTGGTCGTTGAGGATGAAACTGTAAGGGTTGTCGTTGACGATGACGATGCCGCGGCGGCGGGCGAAGTCCACGAGCCGTGTGTACAGTTCCATGCTGGCGGGCGCACCGGTCGGCATGTGGGGGTAGTTGGTCCACATCAGGCGTACGCGGCCGGTGTCCATCCGTTCCAACTGTTCCCAGTCGGGCGTCCAGCCGTCTTCTTCCCGCAGGTCGTAGTAGACTACGTCCGCTCCCAACAGGCGGCTGAGCGAGGTGTAGGTGGGGTATCCGGGATTGGGCACGAGTACTTGGTCGCCGGGATTGACGAAGGCGAGCGTGACGTGCAGGATGCCTTCCTTGGAGCCGATGAGGGGCTGTATCTCTGTCGCCGGGTCGAGCGTGACGCCGTACCACCGCTTGTACCAGCGGGCGAAGGCCTGGCGCAGTTCGGGTATGCCCACGTAGGGCATGTAGCCGTGCCCGTTAGGGTCGTGCGCGGCTTGGCACAGGGTGTCGATGGTCGCCTCGGATGGCGGCATGTCGGGGCTTCCGATGCCCAGGCTGATGACATCCATGCCTTGTGCATTCATCTGTGCCACTTCCTTTAGTTTGCGTGAGAAGTAGTATTCGCTCACTCCCGCGAGGCGTTCGGCGGGACGGTATTGGTTAGATTGTTGATTTCCCATCTTCGTATTCTCCTAATATTTTAAGTTGTTTGGTCAACGGGCTGATGGCTGCGATGGCTTGCTTGTATCGCAGCATTTGGTCGAACATGACGTCGACGTAGAATTCGTATTCCCACTCGCGTCCGATAATGGGCAGCGATTGTATCTTGGTGAGGTTGATGCGGTAGAATGACAGGATGCTGAGCACCTGCGAGAGGCTTCCTTCGCTGTGCGGCAGGGTGAAGACGAGGCTGGCCTTGTTGGGCTCGTGTGCCCGATAGCGGCTGAGTTCGTCCACCTGCCAGGGGTCGGCCACGACGAGGAAGCGGGTGAAGTTGTGCTTGTTGGTCTCGATGCCTTCCTGCAGTACCTTCATTCCATAGAGCTGTGCGGCGGCTTTGGAGCAGATGGCGGCATGTCCCTTGAGCTGGTCGCGCATGATGATTTCGGCGCTGAGGGCGGTGTCTTCGGCTTCCACCACCTTGTAGGCCGGATGATGGTTCAGGAAGTCGCGGCACTGCATCAGGGCGATGGGGTGCGAGTTGACTTCGGTGATGTCGTCCCAGTCTTCATCGGGCAGGCAGACGAAGCTGTGCGAGATGCGCAGTTTGTGTTCGCCGACGATTTGTGTGCCGCTTCCGCGCAGCAGTTCGTAGTTGTGCAACAGGCTTCCGGCGATGGTGTTCTCGATGGCCAGCATGCCGATGGTCTGGCTGTCGCGGCGGATGGTGTTGAACACGTCTTCGAACGTGGCGCAACAAAGCAGTTCGATGTCCTCACCTTCAAAGTAGCGGTGTGCCGCAATGTCGTGGTAGGAACCTAACGTTCCTTGGATGGCAATTCTTTTCATACGTTGTCTTTCACAAAAAAATCCCGCTTCCTTTCATCGGGGAGCGGGATTTCATATCATTTACTTTCAGTTCTTTCGGTTCTTAAGCGTCACTGTCACTTGACACATACAAACTCCCGCTCTACTTTATGGCTAAAGTAAAAGTAAAAGAAGAAGTAGTATGCAAAGTTAAATGACTTCATAAGTTTCTTTTTGTTTTTAATTTCGGGGCAAAAGTAATGTTTTAATTTGAATATCCATAAAAATAGGACATTTTTTTTCTGTTTTCTCTCCGAATTCTTTTAAAAAGGCTTATTCACCGTAGGGAATCATGTCTTCCAATATCCTTTCCTTGAACCAGGGGTCGTCGATTCTTCGCAGTTCCTTGCCCATTTCGGCACAGAGGGACGCAACGATGTCCTTGTTCTCCTCCAGGGGAAGGTTGTGCAGCTGGTAGGGGTCTGTCTCGTCGTCGAAAAGCAGACTCTTCACCAACTTGTGTTCCTTCCGGTCGATGTACAACGCCAGGGTGTAGCGGTCGGACTTAAAGCCGCGCGCGCTGGGGAAGTACGAACGCACTTTGCCGTCACTGTCTTTCTCGCCATCCATATTTTGGATGTAGATAGCGCCGGTGGGAAGTTCTATACGGGCATTGGCGTCGTAGAACAAAGGCGCATAGTTGTGTCCCTGTACGGTGGCGGGTATGGAGTCGCCCAGTCCTGCCAATCCCAGGAGGGTAGGCATGATGTCCGGCGAAGACAGAATCAGTTTGTCTTCTACGCGCGGCTGCAGTTTATCGGGGAAGCGCACCAGAAAAGGTGTGTTCATGGATTCGGTGTAGGGCGAGTTCTTGGGGTCGTCCGTGCCTTGGCTACACATGGTTTCGCCGTGGTCGGAAGCGAATACGACAATCGTGTTCTTGTCTAGTCCTTGTTCCTTCAACGCGGCAAGTATTTGTCCGAAAGCACGGTCCACACCAGTTACGGAGGCAAAATAATAAGGAGTGCTTTGGGCTTTTTTCATAGTTGGATCCGCATTGGGACGCACCAGCAGGCTATCCAAAGGTATGTCTTTATAGAGATTAAAATCCTCTTCCATGCAGTCGTCCAACGAGCGATAGGGGCTGTGAGGCGGATTCATGCCTACCATGATGAAGAACGGTTTCTTCGGGTCGCGCACGTTGCCTTCGTTCTTCAGGTAGGAGACAACCATTTTCGCTTCATGCAGGGGCGACCATTCGTGCGGGTCGTGGCGTACCCCTTTCGTGTCCCAATAATGGGGATTCTTATGCTCGTCAAAGGTGCCGTAGGAATACCAGTAGTTGAATCCGTGACGTTTCTCGGGCGGTGTGTAGGCATCCCATTCGGGAGTGGAGTCGCTTACATAGTGTCCTGGGTTGGCGGGGTCGTTGGGTGTAGGGAAGTCGGCGTGCAGCTTGCCGAAGTAAGCGCAATCATAACCGGCACGGCTGAATACATCACTTATGCAATCTACATCTTCACGCAGACTGCTGATGGGACGGTTGGAGTTGCAGTTGAGCGACACTCCGCTCTTGTTGGGATACATACCTGTCAGTAATGAACCGCGGTGAGGGCTGCTCAGCGGGCAGTTGCTCATGGCAGAGGTAAGCACAACGGATTCGTGGGCAAAATTGTTCAGATTGGGAGTATGGACGGGGTCGTTTTGGAAATTAACCTTTTCCCGAAACCCTTCCTGTCCCCAAAACTCCAGCGCATGATTGCGAAACTGGTCTGGGAACACATAAATGACATTCGGTTGTTGTGCGGTGATGTCAGGCTGTGAAGAGTTGCAGGCTTGTAAGGATAATAATCCCACGCTTCCTGCCAGGCAGTAATGGAATGGTCTTTTCATATAATTAAATGAAGAATGAAGAACAATTAAGAATGAAGAATGAAAAATGAAGAATGAAGAATTGCCATGCGACATGACTGCGCAGCCTAATCCTTCATTCTTCATTCTTCATTAAAATGCGTTTATTTCCCGCTTTCCAGGTCACGTTTGCGCATCAACGCTTCCAGGAAATAGTAGTCCGCATAATTCAGAGGAACATCGATTTCTGCGCCATGCGGTATGCTGCCTACAGAGTGCATCAGGATGAAGTTGCCATTGGTTCCCACTTCAGCGCGGTAGGCGGGTGAGGCAAGGCTTTCCATAATCTTGTCTGCAGTAGCCTTATAGCCTTTCCCCGGTACATAAGTCTCCAACTCATAGAGAGCCGAAGCCGTACAAGCGGCGGCAGAAGCGTCACGCGGTTCGTTCGGAATGTTGGGGGCATCGTAATCCCAGTAAGGGATAAGGTCCTCGGGCAGGTTTTTACCGTTAAAGATGAAGTTATAGACGTGTTCTGCCTGATCCAGATAACGCTGGTCGTGTGTGTAACGGTAACAAGTTGTAAATCCGTAGAGCGCCCATGCTTGTCCGCGTGCCCAGTCCGATTCGTCAGCGTAGCCTTGGGCTGTCTGTTTGTGCAGTATTTCACCGGTTTCGGGATCATAGTCTATTACGTGATAACAACTGTAGTCCGGACGGAAGTGATTCTTCATCGTAGTATTAGCATGGCTTACAGCAATATTATAAAACGTGGAGTCGCCGGATAGGCGGGTTGCCTCGAACAACAATTCCAGATTCATCATGTTGTCGATGATGACAGGACATTTCCAGCCACGTTCGGCTTGCCAGCCACGGTCGGTGTTCCAGGATTGAATGACACCTGCTCTCGGACGGAAACGGGTAGATAAAGACTTGGCCGTCTGAATAATGACCGGTTTATATTCCGTCTTATTGGCCAGTCGATAACCGTTCAAATAGCTGCAACCGATCATGAAACCTACATCGTGATGCCAAGTCAAGTATTGGATGGAATCCAAGTCTTCTGTATATTTTTCGGCCAACGTTTTCCATTTATTGTCACCGGTCAGTTCATATGTCAGCCACATGTTGCCGGGATAGAATCCGGAGCACCAGTCATCGATAGGTATGTAGACGATATTGCCATCCTTGTCGATGGTACGAGGATTCAGGATCTTTCCCGATTTCTCGATAATATCCGTCTGTAATGTTTCCTGCGCTACGGCGTTGTTGATGTTTTCTTGGATGAAGTCTGTTTCGGCTTGTTTTTTCTGTCCGCTACAGCTAACCAACAGGCAAAGGGATAATCCCAGCATTGAAAAGGTTGTTTTCATAATAGTGGATTTGTTTATTTTATTAATGTATTTTTTCCGTGTACAAAGTTAGAACAATACGATTGATAAAACTGCACTAATAATCCATGAAAAGGCTAAATTTGTCTTTTTACCCTAAATATAGACATAAAACAGCAAGAAAAGCTGTATAGAGGGGAATATTTGCAAAAGTTTTATATATTTGTATCGTAATTCAAAAAATGAGTTTTAGAGATGGTACGAAAGATTCCTTTTTTACTGTTTTTTATATATGTGTCCGTCCTTCCATTGGTGGGTAGAAATATTACGTTCAATCATCTGAGTACGGATGACGGCTTGTCACAATTCTCGGTGAATAGTTTGTATATAGATGAGAAAGGTGTGTTGTGGATCGGTACGCGTGAAGGATTGAACCGTTATGATGGCACGAGCATATCTACTTATAAACTTCAAAAAAATGATCCTTATAGTTTGTTTTGCAATACCGTTTTGCGTGTAACGGGTAATCGTGACGGTAAAATCTATTTGCTTTGTACGGAAGGTGTGGCTGAGTTTGATCGGAAGACGGGGCGCTTCACAACTCTATTGCAGGGCAACGTTCATTGCATTTACTATGAGAAAGAGCTTTATATCGGGCGCGAGAACAGAATTTATCGGTATAATGAGCAGATGCGCGATTTTGAACTTTGCTATCAGCTTGAGGATAGTCGGGTGAGGCTTTCGTGCATGTATCTTTCCGGACATGAACTTTGGTTGGGGACAGAGAATCATGGAGTCTATCGCCTTAATCTGGAAAACAGGAACTTGTCTCACGTTATTCTGCACGGGAATATCACCAGCATTTACCAAGATGCGGAAAAGAATTTGTGGATAGGCAGTTGGGAAGACGGAGTGTATTGGGTAAAACCGGATGGAGGTATGACGCATTTCCTGCATGACCCTGACAATCCGAACAGTCTTTCCTCCAATTTTGTACGGGCTTGTTGCGAGGACAATTTGGGAAACATTTGGCTAGGCACGTTTAATGGATTGAATTGTTACAACCGGGAGAGTGGACGTTTTACGAACTATACTTCGCAAGACATGCCGTCGGCCGGATTGACCCACTCCTCCGTCTGGTGCATTGTGAAGGATGAGCAGGGTACTCTTTGGCTGGGCACTTATTTCGGAGGGGTGAATTATTTTAATCCGGAGTATGAAATCTATACACACTATACTTATTCGCCTGTAGAGAAAGAAGGACTGAGCTATCCTGTAGTAGGCCCTATGGTGGAAGATGAGGATGGAAACTTATGGATAGGAACAGAAGGTGGCGGGCTGAATTTTTACAATCGTCACACGCATGAGTTTAAATGGTTTAGCCGTGGTAAGGCGGAAAACGGTTTGTCTGCTGATAATATCAAATCACTCTATTATGATTCAAATCGGCAAGCTGTCTGGATTGGGACTCATTTGGGCGGATTGAATCGGTTGGATATACGTACCGGACGCTTCACCAACTATCGGATGGAGGAAGGGAATCCGGAGACGCTGCCGTCCGACATTGTACGTGATATTCTTCCCTATAAAGACCAGCTTATTTTGGCCACCCAAAACGGAATCTGCCTGTTCAATCCTGAAACAGGGAAATGTCATCAGCTTTTCCTTGACACGGAGGAAGGGCGTAAAATTAAGATGGTGGCCGATGTGACGTTTGATGCGGAAGGGACGCTTTGGATTGCCGCTACGGGTGAAGGAGTATTCAGCTATCAATTCGAGGACAAGAGGCTGACTAACTTTCGACATGACCCGGCCAACGCGAATTCTTTAAGTAATAACAACGTGTATAACATTGCCTTGGACAATCATGGAAACTTGTGGTTTTCGACATCGGGCAGCGGCTTGGACCTGTTTCGTCCGTCCACGGGCGACTTTAAGAATTTCGATTGTCATAAGGATGGGCTGATTGACGACTGTGTTTATGCGGTGCAGGAGTCCTTCGTAAGTGGCAAGCTGTTACTGATCACCAACAGTGGCTTTTCCTTGTTTGATACACGTAGTGGGAAGTTTAGCAATTATAGCACGGAGAATGGCTTCCCTTTGACTGGCATCAATGAAAACGGACTTTGCGCAACCCGTGACGGCGAGGTCTTTTTAGCTAGCACTCATGGCATCGTCTCCTTCTATGAGTCTGAGCTGGCTTTTACTCCGAAACCTTATAAAATCAATCTGTCGCGTTTGATTGTAAATGACACCGAAGTGCAAGTAGGGGATGATACCGGTATTTTGCGTCAATCTCTGGATTATGCCTCCGAAATATCCATCCCAGCCAGCTATTCCATGTTTACCATTGAGTTTTCCACCTCTAATTATGTAGCTGCCAATAAAGTTGACATGATCTATCGGTTAGAAGGCTTTTCCGACAAATGGACTGCCATTCGCGATCATTATGCCGTGACTTACACCAATTTGAGTGCTGGAACTTATCGCTTGGTCATAAAACCGGTCGAAGGGAAGTCTGGCGACTTATTGGTCAATCCGGCTGTGTTGACCATTCATGTTTTGCCTCCTTTTTATAAGACACCGTTCGCATATTGCATTTATGTGATGGTCATAGGAGTTTTGTTATGGTATTTGATACATACCTATCAGGCAAGGCTCAAGCTTCGCGAATCTTTGAAGTATGAACAGAAGCATATCCAGGATGTAGAAGCGCTCAATCAGTCCAAGTTGCGTTTCTTCACCAACATATCCCATGAGTTCCGCACACCGCTGACATTGATTGTAGCGCAGGTGGAATCATTGTTGCAGGTCCCTACCTTTACGCCTACTATATATAATAAGGTGTTGGAGGTGTATAAGAGCTGTATTCAACTTCGGGAGTTGATAAATGAATTGCTTGATTTCCGGAAGCAAGAGCAAGGGCATATGAAGATTAAGGTGAGCCGGCACAATATGGTGAACTTCCTTTACGAGAATTATCTTTTATTTGGGGAGTTGGCTCATGCAAAGCAGATAAAATTTCTGTTTGAAAAAGGATCGGATGACATAGAGGTGTGGTATGATCAGAAACAAATGCAGAAAGTGGTGAATAACTTGCTTTCCAATGCCTTTAAGCATACTCCGGCTGAGGGCACTATAACTTTGAGTATTCATACGGAGGGTAATGATGTGATTATTCGCGTGGCTGATACCGGTGAGGGTATCCAGGCCAATGAAATAACTAAGATATTCGATCGATTCTATCAGGTAGAACTTACAGAGCCATCGTATACCGATAGTACCGGCACGGGTATTGGACTGGCACTGACCAAAGGCATTGTGGAGTTACATAAAGGTAATATCCGGGTAGAAAGTAAGTTGGGCAAAGGAGCGTGCTTCATTGTAACTCTGCATTTGGGGAATGAGCAGTTTGATAAAGAGCAGATTTGTGTAAGTGTGGAGGATGGTAATACACAAGGACAGATAGAACGTCCTAGAGTGGAAACTGATACATTGGCAAAAGCGGAGTTGGAAGAAAATGCGCCCAATAAGCGTTTGCCGGATGTTAAGATTCTCATTGTGGAAGATAATAAAGCGTTGCTTGAGACGTTAAAGCATATTTTCGAACCATTCTATCATGTACTGACAGCTTCTGACGGAGAAGAAGGATGGGAAATCGTATGTAACGAGAAACCTCAAATTGTATTGAGTGACATCGTGATGCCCAAAATGTCTGGCACGGAATTATGTAAACGCATAAAGAATGACTTTAATACTTGTCACATACCTGTTGTGCTGCTTACTGCGCGCACTAACATCGAGCTGAATATCGAGGGGTTACGTATTGGAGCAGACGATTACATAACTAAACCTTTTAATACAAATCTGCTGATTTCGCGTTGCAACAATCTCGTAAACTCTCGGTTGCTATTGCAGGAAAAGTTCTGTAAACAGCCACTTACAGCTCCGCAGATGCTTGCTACTAATCCGATAGACAAGAAAATCTTAGATCGTGCGATGGAGGTGATAGAGCAGCATTTGGATGATGAAAATTTTAATGTTAATTTGTTTGCCCGTGAGATGGCAATGGCGCGTACTAATTTGTTCGCTAAGTTGAAAGCCATTACCGGGCAGACTCCTAACGAATTTATTCTGAATATCCGATTAAAGAAAGGAGCCTGGTTGTTGCGTAATAATCCGGAACTTAACGTTACGGAAATATCGGATCGTGTTGGTTTTGCCACACCCCGTTATTTTAGTAAATGTTTCAAGGAGGTTTATCACGTTAATCCGTTGGCTTATCGGAAAGGGAAAGAGGATTCGTGATATTTTTACCGTTTATGTTTGTCGTATCGAAATAAATCTCTAATTTTGACTTTTGACAAGATGAAAGTCTAACCTAAAAACCAAATAAAAGTTATGATGAAATATTTGACTCCTTGTTTGCTGTCCGGTTCCATATTGCCTATGTTGGTAGGATGTGCGCAGTCTTCTAAACAAGAGGATGTTTTGAGACAGAGCGGGAAACCGAATGTGATATATTTGATTGCCGATGACTTGGGCATCGGTGATTTGAGTTGTTATGGGGCTACGCGTATCAGTACTCCCCATTTGGATAGTTTGGCTGCGCAAGGTTTGCAATTTGCCAATGCATATGCTACCTCTTCTACGAGTACTCCATCGCGTTTCGGCCTTTTGACAGGAATGTATCCTTGGAGGCAGAAGAATACGGGTATTGCTCCCGGCAATTCTGAGTTGATTATAGATACGGCTTGTGTCACGATAGCAGATATGTTTAAGTCCAAAGGGTATGCAACGGGTGTTGTGGGCAAGTGGCATTTGGGGCTGGGACCTAAAGGAGGAACAGATTTCAATAAGGAGATTCATCCTAACGCTCAGGATATCGGGTTCGATTATGAATTTGTCATTCCCGCCACCGTAGACCGTGTGCCCTGCGTGTTCGTGGAAAACGGGCATGTCGTGGGACTTGATCCTAACGATCCTATTACGGTAAGTTATGAGCATAAAGTCGGGGATTGGCCTACGGGTGAGGAAAATCCGGAATTGGTGAAGATGAAACCCAGTCAGGGGCATAATAACACGATTATTAACGGCATTCCACGTATTGGGTGGATGACGGGTGGAAAGTCTGCGCTATGGGTAGATGAAGACATTGCTGATGTCATTACCGGCAAGGCCAAAGCTTTTATTGCCGAACATAAGGATGAGCCGTTCTTTTTGTATATGGGTACGCAGGATGTGCATGTTCCCCGTGTCCCGCATCCGCGTTTTGCCGGAAAGAGTGGTATGGGGCCGCGTGGTGATGTAATTCTTCAGTTGGACTGGACAGTAGGCGAGATTATGCACACATTGGATAGTTTGGGTATTGCCGATAATACCATTTTGGTATTTTGTAGTGATAACGGTCCGGTGATTGATGACGGTTATCAAGATCAAGCGCGTGAGTTGTTGAATGGGCATAAACCGATGTTGGATTACAGGGGAGGAAAGTACAGTGCTTATGAAGCCGGTACACGTACGCCTTTCCTGGTTCGTTGGCCGAATCGCATTAAGCCAGGTAAACAAAATGCATTGTTTTCTATGATTGATGTATATGCTTCGTTGGCGGACTTGTTGGACTATGAATTGTCGCAAAATGTTGCTCCAGACAGCCGCAATCAGTTAGGTACTTTCATAGGCACGGATACGGTAGGCTGCAATTATGTGGTACAGCAAAATCTGAATAACACGTTATCTATTATTCAAGGTAATTGGAAATACATAGAACCGAGCGACAAGCCTGCCATTGAGTTTTGGACAAAGACTGAACTGGGTAATGATCCAAAGCCCCAGCTTTATGACTTGTCTGTTGACCCGGCAGAGAAGAACAATGTAGCTGTTGCTCATCCGGATAAAGTAGAGGCTTTGTCTGAGTTGTTGAAACGTGTAAAGGCGTGTGAGATGCAGAATTCGAGAGAATAATCAATGTCTTTCTTTTTTATAAGATAAGTATACGCATTTTTTCTTCGTTTATTTTTTAAGTTTGCGTATGCAATATGAGATCCTCAAGTCTCATTGGATAAATGGCAAAGTATCCAATGAGACTTGAGACTATTCATTTCTTTACTCCTATAGGGAATGGTTAAATATGCTTACAATGCGGATACTTTTGTATATGGCTGATAATCAATGTGTTGTGCTTTTGCTCAAAAACGGTTAAGTATTTTGGCAAAAACAGTTAACCGTTTCTTGGATTTTGGTTAAGTATTTAGGGCGTTTTAGTTAAGTGTTTTGTGAAAACAGTAATTTATTGGTAAATATAGTACACAACTAAACTGCTTTGGGAAATACATGTTCTCGACTTCGAGCATCATCCGGGTGCAAAACCCTTTTTTGCCTACCTTTCCGCATATACATCTTCGGCAGTGTGAAGCCGTGCAGGGTATACACGATTTTTTTGTTTTTTTCTTTCTCATTATCAATGTTCATTAGAATATTTAGTATCTTTGCGGTGATAATGGTCGACAATCCGTTCCGAGCACGGATTATCTGAAATAAAAGAGAAAGGCATTAGATGAAGGCGAAAGTACATACACAAGGGATGCTTTCCTGCCCGTCCGGGTCAGGAAACTTTTCTGTATGGCTCTTTTCGTGTCTTTCTCAGGTGACATTAAGTATTATTAAGACAAATAATTTGTATATTCGCAAGGGATTATTACTCCCCCTATAAATTTCATTGTATATCAATAAGTTACGCAGAAGCGTCACATAGCAGTGCCCGGGCGGCATACGAAACACTTTTTGTGTCCGTATGCCGCTTGTGCTGTTTCTATATCCCGGCATCCCGAAGTCCTT
>CALUOV010000081.1 GCA_944322275.1 uncultured Bacteroides sp.
ACGTTCGATTCGGCTGAGGAAATGGTGAAACTGGCGGCAATAAGAATGTTACTGAGCAAAATTTAAACAGGCTCTTATCTTCCGCTTTTCAGAATTCCATATGTAAATAGGATAAAAAGAGAATCTTTTCCCTATTTCAACGTCACAACAATCAGCAACGGATTGCTTTCTTCATTGTTTCGCATACGTTCCAATGCGCCGATATATTCCTCTCTCAGATTTTCATCTCTTACTTGGGCTGATTTAAGCAGGTTCATATCAATTTCATCTTCCGGCACAATGACATTCACCCAATACTTTCCATGTGAGCGATTGTCCAATATAAAACGACCGCCACAAATATCATTGGTCAAGATATAATTTCCTTTAAACCGTCGGTATACAAGACGGTTGGGAAAAGTCTGTTCGACAATTTCTCCTTTTCCTTTCAACAAGCGCACTTCTCCATTCTGTTTGTCGTAGGTATAAAGATAAGTGTCATTGCCTTTATGTCCGGTCAGATAAATATAGTCTTTTGTGTCATAATGCCCGCTGATGCTAAAGTAATCAAATGCCTTCCGTTCTTTCATCCATTGGTGCGTCCATTCATAGTCCGCTTTTTTCTCTTTGGAGACAATGGCATATAAAGGAGTCAACTCCCCACTGTCCTCATTGTAAGCATAGATAAGGTCTGTATCGTCAAATTTTAAAGTAATTTGATTGCCATAAGAATCTACACTGACAGGTTGTTCTGTCCAATAATTATCCCACGAATTGCTCCTCTTTTTCAGCATAAAATCTTCATGTCCGCCATAAGCTGGGTTCTTGAACATCTTGACGATGTGGAAACAACTATCTAATGCGACCAATGACCAAAGAGAATCCCTGTTGATGTCGGAAACAATGGGCGAGCCGGCAGTAGCAAAGAAGCGATGGCGGAACTGGTGGTACGAAATAGCCAAGGCTCTTTTACTGATGGCATTGACCGCTTGCAAAGTAGCAATACGTTTTTTGAACATTCCGTCAAAACCGTATGTATAGACACCGCTTCCAATGGTAACAATATTGACCTCCCGACGGTCTTCATCTATCATAAAATCGTAGAAAAGCGAGTATTCGCCCGGTCCCTGTCCGAAACGTCCTACTTTATTTAGGAACTTTCCTTGACGAGAAAAGCGTAGGATGCTTTGTTCACGGGAACACTTCAACCAAATGTCCTGTTCGCCAATCTGTATATTCTCTATCTCAGCAATCAAAGAACTGTCCGTCACCTCCAATGGAACAATTTCCATTTGGGCGGCTACATCACTTAGCGAAAGTGTTTTGACTTTCCGAACGTTGTTAGACAAGTCTATTATCCGGACATTCTCCGGAATCGTATTCTTGGTAGAACAAGCTGCCAACACTCCCCCAATAAGCAAGCTATAAATAAGTCCTTTTATCATTCTATGAATTTATTTCTTATATTTTCCGAAAACAATATAGTTATTGTCATTTTCTACAATTTCGTTTCCTAAGTTCTGTAGGAATATTCTATCTTTAGCTGTTAATTTAAGATCTATTTCGCCTTCTCTTAACCGTTTGGCTATAGCCGCTTTCAGGTCTGCCGCTTTCATATTGGCTATAAACCCGGTTTCATAAAAATCACCTTCTATGGGGATGCCTGACAACAAGTCATTTTTAATGTTGTAATAGTGACATTGTAAAGTCCTTTTGTCGATCATGAGCTTTCCCATAAATGTATAGTAGGCAGCACCCATTTTAAACAACTTGGCCGTATAAAACCGTGGATATTCTGCCATGTTGGCTCCACAAACCTCGGTTCCCACTGTACTAATTACCACCTTGGGATTCAACACATTTTTCTTAAAATAATAGTGGTACAAGGTATCCGTTACCATGTCATTGGCAATACCCGGCCCGAAGATGGAAAAAGCCATAAAATCCTGCTCATGAACTGAAACCGTCACTTCGTTGCTGTAATCAGGCCAAACATCCCACACGGAATCTTGTTTTTGATGAATCAGATTTCCATCAAAATCTTGTGTCCAGGCTATTGGTGCATTTTCTCCATTGAAAGGCATTTGTACAATCGCTACTTGTTGTTCATCCGTATCCACATGAAGCCCTCCTTTATTCAACCGATATGCCAACGGGATGGTTCCCAAATAGTTCCCTTTCAAATCATAAGCCCACACCTGCTTATCCGGCCAGGGAAGGAAATAAATCCGTTCATGCTCCTCATCTATTTGAACATCGTAAATATTCAGCCTGTCCTTTTTTCCCGCATCTGTAAAATTTAAGGTACAGACATATTCTCCTTTGCGTGTGTATAGGTTATAACCAGCTCTCCAAAGGGCTAACTTTATCCCTATATAATTGTCAGACATAATTACAGTCCCTATGTTTTCTGCCTGCCCACTTTGATTATCCAATCGGATAATCTCCAAACTATCTACAACCGAACTCAAAGGAAGTTCAATAGTATCTTTCACATCGGCCACATTGCACGACAGTACAGTGTCCCCCTGTATTGTTATCACACGTGAAGCGATGGCTCCACTTTTCTCATCTCTTTTCACACCCATTTCTCCTCCGCAAGAAACGAAAATGAATATGGCTAGAAAACACGATATGAAAATAAAAGTCCTCATAAACAATCTGTTTACAACTTTATCCTTCATTTTAGAAATAAAGGAATCAGTCTCATAAAATGAAGAACTACCTCTGTCTATAAAACACATTTTTTGTAGAGCCTTGTGTATGCAAACGTTCCATTCACTTCAATGTAGCGATTACCAATACGGGATTATCCTCTTTCTCCACCATCGTTTCCAGTCTGTTCAGCAACTCTTGTCTTTGCGGTTCGCTGCCGGTCGATTCTTTCAAGGATTCGATAACCGCATCCGTCCGCTCCGAACCGCCTTCAAACATATCAACCCAATATTTGCCGGAGGAACGTTCGGAAACACGGAAGTCACAGCCGCACCAATCGTTCCACAAGTGAAGTCTATCCAGGCCTTTAAATCGATATTGGATGGTACCGATAGGAGTTTTCCATTCCGTGATTTTCCCGTCTTGTTTGGCCACAGCTACCGTTCCGTTCGCTTTGTTGTAAGCGTAGGAACGGATTTCTTCGTCCTTATATCCATATAAATAGATGAAATCCTTTGTCTGCAAGTAATCAATTAAGGCAAATCTGTTATAAAACGCACGCGACTTGAATATTCCGTGAGTTGTCGCATAGTCCCCTCGCGGTTCATCGCTATGAATGGCATATTGCGGAAGAAACTCCTCCGCTTCCTTGTTATAACAGTAGATGGTATCGCAATCGGGATATTTCAATGTAAGTTCTCCTTGGTACAAATCTACAGACGTAGGATATTCAAACCAATAATTCTTCCGTCCATTATATAATGCTCCGTTTTCTGCCAGCAAATCTTCCCTGCCGATGTGAGTAGGATTCTTGAATATCTTCCGGATGTGGAACAAGGTGTCAACCAATGCCGCAGACCATAACGAATCTTTGGGATTTCGAATATTGGGCATGGTGGGCAAGTTCTGGAAAAGGAAGAAATCCCCTTGAATACATCTGAAGTTTTGTTCATTCGCCGTAAATACATTGTCCATCCTGAAGTCATATTTACGCTTGAAGTTGCCTTCATAGTCGTACACGAATATACCCGAAGTAGGACTCATGCAATAAACTTCTTTTTTCGGTTCGTCAATCTGAAAACTCCATAAGCCGGTATATTCTCCGGGGCCTTGTCCCTTTTTTCCTACTTTATTCAAAAACTTTCCGGAACGGTCAAAACGATATACATAGCCATCCAATGATTTTATCCATATATCGTTTGCCGTTACTTCCATTTGGTCTACTTCTCTTATCAAGGACTGGTCAGTCGTCTCTAAAGATACTATTTCTACCCCATCAGCCGCATCATTTAACGAGAATGATTCTACTTTCTGTACATTATCGGACAGATTGATTACAGGCAGAACTTCCGTCTGAGCGACTTCCTGTCTTTTGCCTTTATTCCCGCATCCTACCAATATACTACATATCAGCAAGATAGAGATTAAATTCTTGAATGCCACAAATACCAGCTTATAAATCCTTTCCATACGATTGGAATTTGAGAATTAAAAAACAATGCCAAGTTACAAAAAAAATTTAGAGTCACAAGAAAAAACGTAAATTATTCGTTCAGAGAGATAATGATTGCATTCATTCAGCCCTGCTTAACCAATTTATCCAACAAAATCAAAACATACACGTCCAACGCTATAGAGGCTGATAAATTGATAAATAACCAGCAAAACTTGCTCTTTTCCGGAGAAAACCGTATATTTGCCTGCGGTGATTTTTCACTTCAGCACTAAACACTTTCTCCGATACAAAAAATTATGAGCGAAGACTTTGAAACGAACAACGAAGACTTGAACAACAATACCTCCGGACAGGAGGAGCACTCGGATTACCGACCAGCAGACGTAAAGGATGACAACGTGAGACACCAGTTGAGCGGCATGTACCAGAACTGGTTTCTGGATTATGCCTCTTACGTCATCTTGGAGCGTGCCGTACCGCACATCATGGACGGACTGAAACCGGTGCAACGGCGCATTCTGCACACCATGCGCCGCATGGAGGACGGCCGCTATAACAAGGTGGCAAATATTGTGGGAGAAGCCATGAAGTTCCATCCACATGGCGATGCCTCCATCAAGGACGCTTTAGTACAGTTGGGTCAGAAGGATTTGCTCATTGATTGCCAAGGGAACTGGGGCAATATCCTGACTGGTGACGATGCTGCGGCCGCCCGTTACATCGAAGCCAGGCTGACTAAATTTGCCCTCGATGTCGTGTTCAACCCCAAGACAACGGAATGGAAAATGTCCTACGATGGACGCAACCGTGAGCCGGTAACCCTGCCCGTGAAGTTTCCGTTGCTCTTGGCCCAAGGCGTGGAAGGCATTGCCGTAGGGCTCTCGTCTAAAATACTCCCCCATAACTTTAATGAATTGTGCGACGCCGCCATCAGCTACCTACATGGAGAAGCTTTCCGGCTCTACCCCGATTTTCAGACAGGCGGGTTGATCGATGTATCGAAATACAACGATGGCGAACGAGGCGGATCCATACGAGTGCGCTCCCGCATCGAGAAGGTGGACAACAAGACGTTGGCCGTGCGCGAAATACCCTATGGGAAAACCGTAGCGAATGTGTGCGACTCTATCGTAAAAGCCAGCGAGAAGGGAAAGATAAAGATTCGCAAAGTGGAGGACTTGACTTCGGGAAGCGTAGAGATTCTCGTGCACTTGACACCCGGCACTTCCTCGGACAAAACCATCGACGCCCTCTATGCCTTCACTGACTGCGAGGTAAGCATCTCGCCCAACTGCTGCGTTATCGATGACCAAAAACCGCACTTTCTCACCGTGAGCGATGTGCTGCGCAAATCGGTGGACAACACACTGCATCTGCTACGCCGTGAGTTGGAGATTCGCAAAGTCGAAATACTGGAAAACCTACATTTCGCTTCGTTGGAGAAAGTCTTCATCGAAGAACGCATCTACAAGGACAAGGAATTTGAAGAGGCCCGCACCATGGACGCCGCCTGCGAGCACATCGACCTGCGCCTCACCCCGTGGTATCCCAGCTTCATCCGTGAAGTGACCAAGGACGACATCCTGAAATTAATGGAAATCAAGATGGCCCGCATCCTGAAGTTCAACTCCGACAAAGCCGAAGAGCAGATAGCCCGCATGAAAGCCGAAGTGGAGGAAATCAACCGTCACTTGGACAACATCGTAGAGTACACGGCCGACTGGTTCCGGATGCTCAAGGAGAAGTACGGGCGTAACTTCCCCCGTCGTACCGAGATACGCAGTTTCGACACCATCGACTCTACCAAAGTTATCGAAGCCAACGAAAAACTCTACATCAACCGAGAAGAAGGCTTCATCGGCACCGGCCTGAAGAAAGACGAGTTCATAGCCAACTGCTCGAACATTGATGACGTGATCCTCTTCTACCGCGACGGACGTTACCTCATCACCCCCGTGGCCGACAAAAAGTTTGTAGGCAAAAACGTCATCTACGTCAATGTCTTCAAGAAGAATGATAAACGTACCATATACAATGTGGTATATCGGGACGGGAAAGACGGAACGTGCTACATCAAGCGCTTTGCGGTGACCAACGTAATCCGCGACCGCGAGTATGACGTCACCCAAGGCACACCCGACTCACGCATCATGTACTTCAGCGCCAATCCCAACGGAGAAGCGGAAGTCATTAAAGTAACCTTGAAGCCCAATCCCAAGATACGTAAAATCATCTTCGAGGAGGACTTTAGCCAATTGGCCATCAAAGGCAGGCAGGCGATAGGAAACATCCTGACCCGCAACCCCGTACACAAGATTACGCTGAAGCAGCGGGGCGCCTCCACGCTTGGAGGACGTAAAGTGTGGTTTGACCGGGACGTATTGCGTCTCAATTATGACGGCCGGGGCGAATATTTGGGCGAGTTCCAAACCAACGACCGCATCCTGGTGGTGCTGAACAATGGAGACTATTACACCACCGGCTTCGACCCGAGCAACCATTACGAGGCCGACATCCGCGTAATGGAAAAATTTGATCCGCACAAAGTCTGGACGGCCGTACTTTATGACGCAGACCAACAGAACTATCCCTACATCAAGCGTTTTTGTTTCGAGTTGACCGCCCGAAAACAGAATTACTTAGGAGAGAATAAGAAGAGCCAACTCATCCTGCTGACCGATGAGCCTTATCCTCGCTTAGAAGTCGTATTTGGAGGTCACGACAGCTTCCGCGAACCTTTGATAGTGGACGCGGAAGAGTTTATTGCCGTTAAAGGTTTCAAGGCCAAAGGCAAACGACTGACCAACTACACGATAGACACCATCAACGAACTGGAGCCTACACGTCAGCCAGAACCAGCTCCCATTCCGGAAGAACCGGAAGAAGAACCGGAGAACCTGGACCCAGACCGCGACAAGAGCGAAAGTGACATCTTGGATGAATTGACCGGACAGATGAAACTGTTTTGAATGAAGAATGACAAATGAAGAATAAAATATTGGGAATATGGGCTGCCGTGTGGCTATGTGTTCTGCCCCTGCAGGCACAACTCCAATTGCCGGATTCTGCCCGTCAGACACACTTTGTCACCCGTACCACGATGTACGGCGTAGGAGCAGCCAACATGTACGACACGTACCTTTCTCCCCAGGAATACAAGGGGGTGGAAGTTCGTGTGGCCCGTGAAAGCATGCGCATGACCCGCTGGGCCGATGGAAACCTCTCACTCCAGAACTTCCTGCAAGGCTATGTAAACTATACGCACAACCGGGTGGACAACAACAACATGCTGGCCGCACAAGTCAACTGGAATTACGGCCTGCACTACCATTTTCCCCTGACTGAAAACTTCCGCCTGCTGGCCGGCGGGCTGGCAGATTTAAATGGGGGCTTCCTCTATAACCTGCACAACGGCAATAATCCGGCCTCAGCCCGGGCTTACCTCAATATAGACGCCTCCGTGATGGCAATATGGGATGTAAAAATCAAACATTATCCTATCCGCCTGCGCTACCAGTTGAACCTGCCGGTGATGGGCGTGATGTTTTCTCCCCACTACGGACAATCATATTACGAAATCTTCTCCTTGGGCAATGCCGCAGGAGTCGTGAAATTCACTTCCTTGCATAACCAGCCTTCCCTACGCCAGATGCTGACCGCCGACCTGCCTGTAGGACGGCTGAAGATGCGTCTGGCCTACCTATGGGACGCCCAACAATCGGAAGTGAACAACCTACGCACCCACGCCTATTCACACGCATTCATGGTAGGATTCGTAAAAGAATTCTATTTGCTGAAAAAACCACGGAAATAAAAATCAACCCCACATGAACGACATGAGACCTATCCTGTTTTTTACTTTATGTTTCTCCTTGCTACTCGCCTCCTGCATCCGTGAGGAAGAGTTCAGCAATACGCCACAAGGCAATTTTGAGGCCCTGTGGAAAATCATTGACGAGCAATATTGTTACCTGGATTACAAGCAGATAGACTGGAACGCCATCTACGACCAATATCAGCCACTCATCACATCGGACATGAGCAGCGACGGTCTGTTTGAGGTCCTGGGCAACATGCTGGCCGAACTGAAAGACGGACATGTCAACCTTTATTCGGCTTCCAATACCGCCCGCTACTGGGACTGGTATCTGGACTATCCGCGTAATTACAACGAAAGCATCATCGAGCAATACTTGGGACGGGACTATCGCATTTCCGGCGGACTAAAATATACGATTCTGGAAGATAATGTGGGCTACATTTCTTATACATCCTTCTCCGATGGAGTAGGCGAAGGCAATTTGGATGAAGCCCTCTCCTATCTGGCAGCCTGTAACGGCCTCATCATCGACGTGCGCAACAACGGCGGAGGTAACCTGACATACTCTTCCCGCATAGCCGCCCGCTTTACCAACGAAACGATTCTGACGGGATACATTCAGCACAAGACCGGCCCCGGGCATAGTGATTTCTCCGACCCCGAACCCATCTACCTGGAACCCTCCATCAATTTACGTTGGCAGAAACCGACTATCGTCCTGACCAACCGGCATTCCTATAGCGCCACCAACGATTTTGTCAACGTCATGCGCTACCTGCCTTTAGTGACCATCGTAGGCGACCAGACGGGAGGAGGAGGAGGACTGCCTTTTACATCCGAACTTCCTAATGGGTGGACAGTCCGTTTCTCTGCCAGCCCCCACTTGGATGCGGACAAGCAACACATCGAATTCGGCATAGAACCGGATGTATGGGTAGACATGGCCGAAGAGGATGAAGAGCAGGACATAGACACCCTGATTGAGACCGCCCGCAGACTGATAAACTCCCATGAAAGTCCCAATTGAAAATTCCCCCACTCTTTGTCAGTTCTTCATTCAAAATAGTTGCCAGAACGAAAAATATTGCTTATCTTTGCCGCGCTATAGCGAAAAGTCCACTGCGGGTGTGGCGTAATTGGCAGCCGCGCCAGACTTAGGATCTGGTGCCGCAAGGCGTGTAGGTTCGAGTCCTATCACCCGCACAAAGAGACGGAAGAGGAAAATTCGGAAGAGTTTTCCTCTTTTTCTATGATGGTTTATCACTCTGGCCGATAAGATTTTCGGATATTATAGGATACTTGAGTATATATCTTAAGATAAATGGCAAAGCCTCCTAAGATGTTTGGCCATTTATTATAGGATACTTTTCAGGCAGATTTCTGTTCATTGTATAAAGGAAGGCTAAATGTTTGAAAACATTTTAATCGATATACATAAGTTTAAATCACTTCATTGCAATGGCGAATACAAAAAAGATACTGAATGTTGAAACAGCAAAGTTTATACGTAAAGATCAATGGCTTATTATTACCCTGGTAGCTGTTATGTTATTGGCCGCCTGTGAGAGACATACACAAACATGGGAACAGATGGACATGGCGGAAAGACTGATGAACTCCCAACCAGATTCAGCCCTTTTCATATTGAAAAACATTCCAGTCTCAAGCGTCAAGGAAAAAGAAATGGCAGCAAGATATGCTCTGCTTAAATCCATGGCATTGGACAAGAACTACATTGATACAACGAGATTCGATGTTCTTCAACCGGCTATTGATTATTATATCGAGAATGGTTCTCCTGATGAACAGCTCCGGACATATTATTATCAAGGCAGGATATATCAGAATCAAGGTGACGATGATTCTGCCATGCGTTCTTTTATGAATGGCCTCGATTTGAGACAAAGGGTGACAGATACGTTACTGCTAGCTCACACACTAGTGGCGCAGGGCACTTTGTATCTCAAACAGTACAAGACCAGCGAATTTATCCATAATAATATGGAAGCAGCGAGGTTATACGGAGCCATCGGCAGAGATATTCTTGAAATCAAGAGTTATACAAATGCGCTTGACGGTTATGTCATGCTAAATGACAAATCAGCTGCCGATAGCCTTCTATCCATTTGCGTGCCTTTGGTACAAAAGAATCCAAACGGGGAAGCATATCTTTTCCCTTCCTTATTGCCCTATACAATAGAATTCTGTTCACATGATGACATCAAAGCCTTTTTAGATAAATATCAGGATTTGGAACTTACCAAAGATGAAACTGTGAATTTTGCCAAGGGATATTCAAAAATTGGGGAGTGCGACAAAGCACTAACACTTCTTTCTAAGATCAGTCTGTTCGGAACCACTTTGGACTCACTCAAATATGCTTCAGTGAAAATCGGAATCCTAGAGAAGCAAGGCAAGTATGAGCAAGCTCTAAAATTGTACAAGGATTACTCCGCCATGCTTGAGCGTTATCAAAGCGAATTGCTTTCACAAGATCTGCTGTTTTCTGATAAAAAACATCAAATTGAAATTAAAAACCTTATAGAGATTCAGAACAGAGACCGGATTATTTGGGTAAACATGTGCGGTATATTGGGTTTGTTCATACTTGTTGGCTGGTTATATTACCGAAGTTACCATAGTAAAACTCGGCGCATCCTGACTGAGAAAGAAAATGCGAATTTGAAACTTGAACAAGACAATCTGCGTAAAGAAAAAGAAAAAGCGGAGCTTGAACGGGACAAGAAAATATTGGAAGCCAAAAACTTGGAAAAAGACAAAAAGCAGCTTGAGGCAGAACAACGCCAGCATGAATTGGAAACAGCCAACCTCAAATTAGAAATCGCCCAATTGGAAAGCGAACGTGACAATCTGAAGGAATTACAGAGAGAACAATCGGAACTGGCAAAACCTATTCAGAATATTATAAAGGATAGGCTTGAACTGTTCAACGGTCTGTTGGCAAAAGAGATAACCAATAATGAGAGCTATGCGAAGCCATACAATCTGTGGATTGAGACTGTCCATAATGACAAAAAGAAGTTCATGGACTCCACCCGTCTTGCTTTCGCTGCGTCGCATCCCAAGTTTATGGAATATCTCGAACAACATGGGCTGTCCACTGATGAAATCAACTATCTGTGTTTATATGCAATCGGTTTGCGCGGCAAGGAAGTCGGAGAATATATCCAGATAAAACGCCATTACATCATAAGCCATGAAATCCGGAAGAAACTGGGCTTAGACGAACATGAGACCAATATAGGTCTTTATATCCGCCGACAGATGAAAACTTTTGAGAAGTAAGTTTAGAGGAAACTCTGATGACAACAGTTGCTCCGTCCTTATCGCAAGGACGGCGTTTTTTATTGTACATCAGGAAACCGCCAAGAAAATCGGCCAGGAGTAAAGCCAAGCATTTTATTGCATTACGAATATAGAACAATCATAAAGCAAAATATCCATTTTGAGATATTCCGTAAAACCTTGAATGGCATTGTAAAATTTCTCATTATACAGTAATTACAAGCCATTGCATATCAACAAAATAAAAAACATTACGTAAAACTTTTGCCTTTGGTTGAAAACCTTATCAGCAGTAATTTCGTATCAGTATAGGAACAAAAATAATAACGAAATAGTCAGAATATGGACAAATTAATCATTTCATTTCTGTTCGTCACCGCTTTTCTAGTATCAGCTTGTAACGATGATGAGCCCAAAGATGCAGTCAAGGAAATCAAAATGTCCGTTTCTTCGGAAACTGGTTTTAGCAATGTTTTCGGCAGCGAACAGCCCGTCGAGTGTATGCTCGTCATGTCGGAAGATAATCCCGGCGTATGGGAGCCTCTCGGATTCAACAGCATCGAGGGCTTTACCTATGTAAGAGGACACGAATATTATCTCTCAGTAAAACGGACAATCCTCGCAAATCCACCTGCGGATGCTTCCGACCGTACATATTCACTTATCCGTATTCTTCAGGACAGAGTGGTCACGGAACCGGAAGTGCCAGTTGATAAGGAGATAACATCAGAAGAAGATATCGAATACCATGATTTGTGTCCTTTTGAGAAATATGCTGTCAGCAAGGGATATATTGTCGACGGGAACGGTAAAATATTCTATGATGACGGTTCTGGCTCATCGCTGCCATCCTATGATGCAGCACGTATATGGCTGGAAGATGTCCTTGACAAAGAAGATCCGAATTGGGTGGAATTCGAGTCCGTACCTTACATGGCTATTTATTCGTTTGTTCTGTCTCCGTTTACTGATAAGATTCGTCTGGTACGCAACGAATCATCCGGTCCGATGTTCAAGGATGTCATACCCGAAGATGAGTTTACCCGTATTCAATCCATGCAATCCGGCGAAGAAGTCCGCTACGCACTTATCCTTGCGAATATTCATAAAAAAGGGCTCCAGAAGTTAGAGTTTACTGTGAAAAAACAATAATGAGAGTGGCGACATCAGCCTGCCCGTAGCTGACGAAACGACAACGTTCATTGTCCTTTCGCTGATTTCATCAGGCACTTCCTGAGGTAAGTTTAAAGCCGTCTTCTTTGAAAGTCCGATAATCTTTTATATCTTCGCACCGGACCATACAATTCTTCCGAAGCGAAATGCCCGCGCGGAAGGATTTTCAATAAGAGATTGCATACATATGTTATTACCCTATTTGAATGCAAATGTGACAGAAGCCGGATGCGATGAAGCCGGACGCGGATGCCTGGCCGGAGCCGTCTATGCGGCCGCCGTGATTCTGCCTAAGGACTTCCGCAACGAGCAACTGAATGACTCCAAGCAACTTTCCGAGCGCCAACGCGAAGCCTTGCGCGAGGTAATAGTGCGCGAAGCCTTGGCGTGGGCCATCGGAATCGTTTCTCCTGAGGAAATTGACAAAATCAATATCCTTAACGCTTCTATTCTGGCCATGCACCGTGCCATTGACGGGCTCTCCATCCGCCCTCAGCACCTCCTCATCGATGGTAACCGTTTCAAGAAATATCAAGACATTCCCCATACGACCGTAGTGAAAGGAGACGGGAAATACCTCTCCATAGCCGCCGCCTCCATCC
>CALUOV010000082.1 GCA_944322275.1 uncultured Bacteroides sp.
TACTTGAGCAACAAAAAAGGCGCCCGTAAAGAGCGCCATATTAATCGATTATAATCAATTTAACTATTTTATAATCAAGCACTTACTTCCCCACACAAAAATGCGTAAAGATGGATTGTAAGACCATATCCGTGGTCACTTCTCCTACGATGTCACTTAAGTGAAAGATGCATTCGCGGAGATCTTGCGAGACGAGATCGCCTGACAAGCCAATGGAAAGTCCTTCTTGTACGCGGCGGATGGCTTCCAAGGCACGGGTAAGAGCTTCGTAATGGCGCACGTTGGTGACGATGACATCACTTGCTGATATAGCTGGAAGATGGGCGGCTTCTATCAAGAGGGATTGGAGTCGGTCGATGCCTTCTTTGCATTTGGCAGATAGGCAAATGGATTGGGTGCCTTCGGGAAATCCTATGGTACCAATGGAGGCAGAGAAGGTATTGAGATCGCTTTTATTGAATATGAGGATGAGTTGCTTTCCTTCGCATAGTGGGATTACTTTGTCGGAAAGGTCAGCAATTTGTTTCTCCGCTTCGGTTTGGTCGATGACCCATAAGACGATGTCTGCTCGTTTGATAACTTGGAAGCTTCGTTCGATGCCCAGGGTTTCGATGGTATCGGTGGTGTTTCGGATGCCGGCGGTATCGATGAATCGGAAGGTGGCTCCGCCAAGGTTTATCGTGTCTTCTATCACATCGCGCGTGGTGCCGTGAATATCGCTCACGATGGCGCGCTCTTCGCCTACGAGGGTATTAAGCAAGGTGGACTTACCTGCGTTGGTTTCACCGATAATGGCTACGGGAATACCGTTCTTCAATGCATTTCCGGTGCCGAACGAATCGGTGAGTCGGGCGATGAGGGTTTCTATTTGTGAAGCGAGGGTCTGAAGTTCGGTGCGGTCGGCAAACTCCAATTCCTCATGGTCGGAGAAGTCCAGTTCCAGCTCCATCAGCGAGGTAAGGTGGAGAAGCTGGTCACGAAGTTTTCCTAATTCTTTACTGAATCCGCCTCGCATTTGGTTCATGGCAAGGCGATGGGTGGCTGCGGAGGTGGAAGCGATAAGGTCTGCCACGGCTTCGGCTTGGCTCAAGTCCATTTTGCCGTTCAGGAAAGCACGTTGGGTGTATTCGCCCGGACCTGCGGCGCGGCATCCGTTCCCGATAAGGAGTTGCATCACTTGCTGGAGGATGTAAGGCGAACCATGGCAGGAGATTTCGGTAGAGTCTTCACCTGTATAGGAGTGGGGAGCATGAAAGATGGAAACCAATACTTCATCAATAATTTCACCCTCGGCATTCTTGATATGGCCGAAAGTGAGGGTGTAAGGCTTGCGCTCCGCCAGCGGTACTGAACCAGGGCCAGCGGGTGTAAAGATGCGGTCGGTGAGGGTAATGGCATCGGGGCCGGACACGCGGATAAGTCCGATGGCTCCTCCGGGGGCAGTGGCTATAGCGCAGATGGTATCTTCATTCTTCATTTTTCATTCTTCATTTAAAAGTTGTGCGACTTTTTCCAGATTTTCCCGGTCGGTATCATCGAAGGCTTCGAGGCGTTCGGAGTCGATGTCAAGTACGCCCCACACCGTTCCGTCCTGGTGGATGAGGGGCACCACGATTTCCGAGCGTGAGAGGGAACTGCAGGCGATGTGTCCGGGGAATTGGTCTACATCGGGCACTACGAGGGTGCGGCGTTCTGCCCATGCCGTGCCGCATACACCTCGGCCTTTCTTGATGTGCATGCAGGCTACGCTTCCCTGGAAGGGACCTAATACAAGCTCGTCATTTTTTACTAAGTAGAAGCCTACCCAGAAGAAACCGAAGGCTTCGCGTAGGGCGGCACAGGTGTTGGCCAAACGGGCAATTAAATCCGTCTCGCCTTCCAAAAGAGCGGTTAATTGGGGCAGAAAAGAACAGTAGCGTTCGGCCTTGTCGGTGGCAGAGGATTGGGTGAAGGTTGGTTCCATATCTTTATTTACTCGTTATTGAAATAATTATCTTATCAGTTCTTCAAAAGAATTGTGCTTCCTGCCCACACGGCTCCAATGCCTAATGCGAGACTCAGTCCGGTATAGAGTACGAAGGTGCCTGTATAGCCTTGGCGCAGGAGGGTGAGGTTCTCGTTACAAAAGGTAGAGAAGGTGGTGAAGCCTCCACACAGCCCGGTGGTGAGCATCAGACGCACTTCTGCCGAAAGGTGCAGGCGGGCGGAGAGGGCATAGAAAAGCCCGATAAGGAAACACCCAGCCACATTGGCTGTGAGCGTGGCCCATGGGAAGTGGTAGGGGTGGATACGTTCGTGCATCAAGAGTTGTACGCCGTAGCGCAACACACTTCCCACGCCTCCCGCCAAGAATACGCAAAGGACTTCTTTCATATTCTGTCCAGCACGGTTTCTATGAGTGTGTCGATGGAGTTCTTGTAGCCCGTATTCGCTTCGTGGGCCAGGCGGTTGGCAATGACCATACAGACGGTGGTGGCACGGTGTCCCATCAGAGCTGACAGGCCCGCCAATGCCGAACTTTCCATCTCGAAGTTGGTGATGTGCAGGCCGTTCCACACAAAATTTTCCACCTTGCGGTTCTGGTCGGGGTCGGCCAAGGGGAGGCGCAAGCGTCGTCCTTGCGGACCGAAGAAACCGTTGGCAGCGATGGTGATGCCCCGTACCATATCCCCTTGGGCAATGCGTTCCACCATCTCCCGGTCGGCATGGATGGCGTAAGGAGCCGGAGCACAGAGGTTGCCCGTCCAGCCCATGTGGTTCAGGAAGGCGCGCTCCAACGGCAGGTCGCACACGGCATTGCGTCCGGCATAGAAGTTGAGGAGGCCGTCGAAGCCGATGGACACCTGCGAGCAGACGAATGTACCCACGGGCGTGTCCGGTTGGAGGCCGCCACAGGTGCCGATGCGCACCAGGTCGAGGCAGCGTGGTGTGTCGCGCTCCTGCCGCGTTGTGAAATCGATGTTGGCCAGGGCATCCAGTTCGTTCAGCACGATGTCGATGTTGTCGCACCCGATGCCGGTGGATACAACGGTGATTCGTTTGCCTCGGAAGGTGCCTGTGACGGTGTGAAACTCGCGGCTTGTCACGTCACACTCCCGGTTCGTCAGATGACGCGCCACGAGGTCTACCCGCCCCGGGTCGCCCACGAGGATGACTTTGTCCGCCAGCCATTCGGGACGGACGTGTAGGTGGAAGATGCTTCCGTCTTCGTTGATGATGAGTTCGGAAGGAAGAAATGTCTGCTTCATAATGTGATGATATTTTACTGTTCGACATTCCGTCCTGTTCCTGCTGTCGACTGTCCGGAAGATGCCCTACAGGTATCTGTGGGGCAGGTCTTAGAGAGCCGAACAACAAAGCCGGTTTGTTGTAGGAACAAAGCCGGTTTGTTGTAGGAACAAAGCCGGTTTGATGTAGGAACAAAGCCGGTTTGTTGTAGACACGAACCGGACTTCATCCTATATGTTATCCTATTTTACTGTGCATAAGCCGTGCGTCCGCCGCCTATCGCGTCTGGTTCGTGCCCGGCGTTCCTTGCGGGGGACGGGCGATGGTTTCGCGCATGGTCGTATCGGCTTCGATGTTCTTCATGCGGTAGTAGTCCATGATACCCAGGTTGCCGCTACGGAAGGCTTCGGCCATGGCCTTGGGCACTTCGGCTTCGGCCTCTATCACTTTGGCACGCGCCTCCTGTGCCTTGGCCTTCATCTCCTGCTCGGTGGCTACGGCCATGGCGCGGCGCTCTTCGGCCTTGGCTTGGGCGATGTTCTTATCGGCGTTGGCCTGGTCCATCTGAAGGGCGGCACCGATGTTCTTGCCTATGTCGATGTCGGCGATGTCAATGGAGAGTATTTCGAAGGCGGTGCCGGCGTCAAGCCCTTTGCGAAGCACGAGCTTCGAGATGGAGTCGGGGTTTTCCAGCACCTGCTTGTGGCTTTCGGAGGAACCGATGGAGGAGACGATGCCTTCGCCTACGCGGGCCAGCACGGTGTCTTCGCCGGCACCTCCCACCAATTGGCGGATGTTGGCGCGCACCGTTACGCGGGCCTTGGCGATGAGTTGGATACCGTCTTTGGCCACGGCAGTCACGGGGGGCGTGTCTATCACCTTGGGGTTGACGGACATCTGTACGGCTTCGAATACGTCACGTCCTGCCAGGTCGATGGCTGTGGCCATCTGGAAGGAAAGCTCGATGTTGGCTTTGGCGGCCGACACTAGGGCGTGAACTACCTTCTCTACGTGTCCGCCTGCCAGATAGTGCGCCTCCAACCCGTCACGTGTGATGTTGCTCAGGCCAGCCTTGTGTGCTTCGATAAGGCCGGGCACAATCACATAAGGCGGCACGTTACGGATGCGCATCAGGAAGAGTTGCACCAGCGAGATGCTGACGCCCGACACCTTGGCTGACAGCCAGAGGAAGAATGGCACATAGTGGAAGAAGAGTACCAGGAAGATGATGCCGCCTATGACAAGGGCAGCGCTGAGGTAGAGTGTACTTGAGTCCATAAGTTTATTTATGATTTAACGATTTGCTATTTTTATTACTATTATTGTTTCCGTACGAAGATGGTGCCGTTCGTGATGCGGGTCACGATGACGGGGGTCTTTTCGTCCAAGAAGCCGTCGGCCGAGTTTACTTCTACAAGGTGTCCGGCGATGTCGGCATGTCCTACAAGAGCCAGGCGGGTGGTGGTGACACCCGTGTCGCCCACCTTGACACTCTGTTCGGCTGTGCGGTCTACGCTGCCCGTAATGTCCGTTTTGAGTGAGACGCGGTCAAGCGTTTTGGAGCGCATGAACCACACGAGGCACAGCACGCATGCCACAGCCGATACGCCTAAGGTGATGAAGCCTCCGGTCATGCCCAGATGGGTGAAGGCGTAGTAGTTGGCATAGAGGTAACATCCGCCCGCCAGGATACCCGCGATGCTGATGCCCGGCAGGACGAAAAGCTCTACCAGGAAAAAGATGATGGCTACGATGAGCAGGATGGCGATGATGGCGATTTCCATAATGATTGATAATTGAAATAATGGTTAATGGGTTGATTTTATCTCGGCGTTACGTACCTCTTTGGCCTTCTGGTCGACCTCTTTGCGGAGGGCGTGCACGCGCTTCTCCAAATCAAGGATAGCGGGAGCAAGGCTTTCCCTTTCCTTGGCGGAGGCATCGGCATAGTTCTGTCGAGCTTTGGCCAATGTTTCGCTTTGTTTGCAATAGCTTTGCTCCAGTTGGCGGTAAGCGTCAAATAGGGCTTTGGCCTGGGGCGAACGGAAGTCAGACGCTTGGTGGTAGGTGTGTTCGTCGTCGATGACGAACGTGAAGTCGTATGCTTTCTTCTCCTTGGGCTGATACGCTAAGGCTTGTGCCAGACGTTCGCGTGCTTCATCCACTTGTGTAGAATCATTCCACGTCTGTCCGATGCTTTTGAGGTTGGCCAGGAGGGCGAGGCGGTCGCGGTCGGTGTTCTCATAATCGTACACCTGCTTCGTGGCGTTGGGGATGAAGACGTAGACACACACCGAATCGGCAGGCTGGAAACGGTCGGAGGCAAACCATCCTAAATTGTTGAACTCGTCCACCACATACATATAATCATTGTAGGGCGAGTTGAAAGGCATGCCCACGTTTTCCGGCGTGAGGTAGGTGTCTGTATTCGTGTTGTAGCGGGTGACGAAGATGTCATATCCGCCCATCGACTCAGGTCCGTCTGAGGCATAATAAAGCGTGGCCCCATCGGTCAATACGAAGGGATAATTGGCGTTGACCCCTTCGTTGATGATGCCTGGCAGGGAAGTAGGTCGGCTCCATCCGTCTGCCATCTTCGAGCAGGTCAGGATGTTGTAGGTGCTGTCCGCCTGATATTCCCCGTAATAGATTTTGTTGCCCATCTCTGTCTCGTACACGGTGCCCCCCGCATGGCCGTTTTCCCCGAAATAATCGGCATATAGCGTGATGCTGCCCGACTCGGGGCTGATTTTGTAGGCGTCCAGAAATTGGGCTTTGCCGATGGTGAAGCTGTCGATGACGCACACACGTTCCACTCCCTTAAACATACGCAGGTGGGTGCGGATGCGTTCTCCCAGACTATCGGCTTGGGACGTGTCACGCCGGCGGCGTTTCAAGTCTTTCAGATAAGCGTCATTCGTCTCCTGTGCCTCCTCGAATCGGTAGGTCAGGTCGTAGGCGCGTGCCAGGTGGAATTGTCCGCTGGGCACGCGGCGCTTCACGGCTTTCTCCAGATAGGGCACTGATTTTTCATACTCGCCTGTCTCCAGGCAGCATACGCCGTACCACAGGTTGTAATTCCCGTTGGATGGGGCTGACTTTACGAAGCGTTGGAACGCAGGCTTGGCCTGTGCATACTCGCCCTTAGCGTACATAGCACGGGCTTGTGCCAGGGTTTGTCCCCATGAAGGAATGGCAAGCACAGACAAAGCTAGAGTTATAAATAAGGTATACTGAATCTTCATATCCGTTAAATTAGTGTCCAAAAATACAAATTATTCTCGAACTATAGTGTTAATTCTTCTTTAATACGATGTTTTGCATTACCTTTGCGGAGTTTTTTGGGAGGAATACAGACATGACGGATGAACATACACTCATAACTCGCATTGAGCGGCGCATGGCCAAAGGAATGGTGGAGTATGGCCTCGTGGACGATGGCGACCGGGTGCTTATTGGCCTCTCCGGAGGCAAAGACTCGCTGGCTTTGACGGAGTTATTGGCACGCCGGGCACGCATCTACAAACCTCGCTTTACGGTGGAGGCCGTGCATGTGGTGATGCGCAACATTCCTTATCAAAGCGATACGGACTATCTTCGTTCGTTTTGTGAGGAGTGGGGCATACCTTTTACGCTTTATGAGACGGAGTTTGACTCTTCTACCGACCGTCGTAAGTCGCCTTGTTTTCTTTGTTCATGGAATCGGCGCAAGGCTCTCTTCACCGTGGCCAAGGAGAAAGGATGCAATAAGATAGCGTTGGGACATCACATGGACGATATTCTGGAGACGCTCCTCATGAACCAAGTCTTTCAGGGAGCCTTCTCCACTATGCCTCCGCGTCTGGTGATGAAGAAGTTCGACATGACCCTCATCCGTCCACTCTGCCTGGTGCACGAGGCCGATTTGGAGCAATTGTCTGCCTTACACGGATATCGCAAGCAGGTGAAGCATTGCCCCTATGAACACGATTCGCACCGCACAGACATGAAAGGTATTCTGCACTGTTTGGAAGCAATGAATCCCGAAGCTCGCTATAGTCTTTGGGGAAGCATGATGAACGTGCAGGAGGAGCTGTTGCCTCGAAAGAAGGAAATATAGAAACTTAACACTCAAATACTTGAAATGAAAGCGTTTTATACCATTTTACTTTTAATTGTGTCCAACATCTTTATGACCTTTGCCTGGTACGGGCATTTGAAGTTGCAGGAAATGAAAATCATCAATAACTGGCCGCTCTATGCAGTCATCCTTTTTTCGTGGGCTATCGCCTTGGCCGAGTATTCCTTTCAAGTGCCTGCCAACCGCATCGGTTTTGTGGAGAACGGAGGACCTTTCTCGCTCATGCAGCTCAAGGTTATTCAAGAGACTATTACACTCATCGTGTTTACGGTGTTTACTACCGTGTTTTTCAAGGGCGAGGCTTTGCATTGGAATCATTTTGCTGCTTTCGTGTGTTTGGTATTGGCTGTGTATTTTGTGTTTTACAAATAATGGTTTAATGGATACTTATCTTATTTCTTATCTTCAATCTGATTAAATATGTTTACAATGTGGATTCTCCTATATGTATTTGATAACCAGGTGTTTATGCTTTTGTTCAAGAAACGGTTAAGTGTTTTGGCAAAAACACTTAACCGTTTCTTGAGTTTTACTTAAGCGTTTGGGAAGTTTTGGTTAAGTATTTCCGAAAGAAAATGAGGTGATAATAAATTTATTTTACAATTAGTCTATGTGCATTATTGTTTTTGGGGGACAAACGAAGAAGCGTACATAATTTCTCATTTATTCATTGAGGAAACGTTTCATGCCATGGGTCATGTATGTCCTGTAATGTCCCGTAGAGTCAGCGTAGATGAAGTATGCATCGATATCGGGGCGTGATTCCACAAAACCTATAGCCTTTTCCATCCCCATCACCATACAGGCTGTGGCATAAGCGTCAGCGCTCATGCAGTCGCGCGCGACGACTGTAGCGGACAGAAGATTGTGCAAGGCCGGAAAGCCCGTCTTGGGGTCGATGGTGTGGGCGTATTTTTTACCTTCGTGATAATAGAAATTTCGGTAGTTGCCGGACGTAGCAATGCCCACACCGCTGACGTTGAGCACGGTTTGCAATTCCTGGTTTAAGGAAAGTGAGTCATCCACGGGTTTATTGATGCCGATGCGCCATAGGGTATCCTGCGGGTTGTGTCCGCTTACTACTACTTCGCCCCCAATGTCCACCATGAAGTTGCCAATACCTTTACGATGAAGGAGGTTGGCTATGACATCCACGGCATAACCTTTGGCAACGGCACTGCAATCCAACATCATGCGCGAGTCTTTTTTTACTACCTTGCCATTTGGGGTGAGGCTCACTTTTTCATATCCTATAAACTGACGAAGACTATCGATGGTTGCTGAATCGGGGAAAGTGCCTTGCTTGAAACCGAATCCCCAGGCGTTGACCAAGGGAGCCACGGTGATGTCGAATGCGCCTTCCGTCTCACGTGAAATTTCCATGCTGCGCCGGAAGACGGTACGGAAAAACGAATCCGTCATAACGTCCTCGCCCCGGTTGATGCGGGTGATAACTGCTGTATCGTTGAAAGGCGACAAAGATCCATCAAACTTTCGTAGCTCGGCCTCAATCTCCGGCTTTAGGTTCGTGGCATGTTGGTACGTAATGTTATAGACGGTGCCGAATATCAGCCCACTATCCTTTTGGAAAGGCATGGGACGGTTGTGGCGTGCCAATATCCACACAGTGCCCAACACGAGCACCACCACCCACACGAGGTTGCGTTTCATTTTCTTATCCATAATGTTGTATCAAGTGTTCGATGAGTATTTTAATGCCGATGAGAATGAGAATGACGCCTCCCAGGAGGTCGGGTTTCAAGCGCCGGGCAATGCCACATCCGAAACGGATCCCCAATCCTAATCCCACAAGTGAGAGGGCGAACGATACAAAGCCGATGACTCCCACCGAAGGAAGAATGGCGGCTGTGTCCTTCATGCCCAAGAAAGCGAATGATACGCCGATAGCCAGTGCATCGATACTGGTGGCGATAGCCAGCATGATGACCACACGTAGGTTGGTGGGGTCGTATTCGTGCCGACACTCTTCCTCTTTGAACGATTCATACACCATGCGTCCGCCCAGGAAGGCCAGAATAACGAAAGCTATCCAGTGGTCGATGTCTTCTATCAGATGGCTGAATGTATTAGCGCAAGCCCAGCCTATTAAAGGCATCAGGGCCTGGAAGAAGCCGAAGAAGAAAGCCATCACCAGCATGGGGCGCCACCTCATGTGTTTCAACAAAATGCCGCTGGCTATAGACACCGCAAAGCAATCCATGGCTAGTCCTATAGCTATAAGCCAAATTTCAAATCCATTCATTATTTTTTGTTTTTGATAAGTACGGGAAGTCTATATATTATGGTATAGGTGATGCCAAGAGTGTTGGAGCCGAACGTGCCGAAACCAGGTACATAGGAAGGGTCTCCATATTTGCCGGTTGAGGCAGAAAGCCGAAATTTGAAGCGTATGCTCCAGCCCATGTACAAGTTGCGCCATACGTGTGCGCGGATGCTCCCACATAACTCCAGCCACTGCATGGTGCTCTTCATGCCCGGATGGTCAAAGGGGATGCTTCCACCCCAAATGTCATCCTCGATGTTGGGATTGAAATGATCTCCGAATATGGGGTCATCAATGCCGAGACTGGCTACATCATACTTGAAGCTGCTGAAACCATAGCGCACGCCTACCATAAGCCTGTGCAGGTATTTCTTCTTAGAAAACGCATTGTAATCCATACCGAGGCGGAAGTAAGGCGCTCCCGTTTTGTAGTGGATGCCTTCCTCGCTCCAACTATCCGACTTGCCGTAACCGATCTCTACGGTAGGGAAGAAACGGTTCTTCATGTTCAGTGCCGCCATAACCTCCGCGCTGAGGTTGTCCGACCCCAGCAAAGCACTGCCCGGGCCCCACAAGTCCACACCCACTTCCAATCCGTTTAGTAATGGGTAGACGGGCGTATCGGGGTCTTTCTCCTTTTTCTTCTTGTGTGCTACAGGGAGCTTCGACTGGTTTTCTTGCCCGGTGTTGCCATATTGGGCGTATGTGGGCATTACGACAAGCAGGCACAAGAACAGGCTAATAAAACAACTGAATATTTTCTGTGCCATTGATGCTGGTTTCAGGTTGTGATACATATACTGAGTCGAGGTAACGCTGTGTGTGTCGTTCTCCGGTGATGCTTTGTTTCATCTGATATCCGCAATCCATGGACACGAAATAAGGCGTATTGGTATGACGGATGACGAGGGTATCGGTCAAGTGGGCTGTATAACGGAATACAAATTCTGTAGAGTCCGCTGTATAGCGCAAAGGCAATGAGATGGTCGACACTTCCGTCATGCGGTTGATGATGACCGAGTCCGTACCTCGCGCGGTCACCGTAAGCGAGTCGAGGACGGCTTGTGCGGTCAACCCCGTCTCAGGGTCTACAGTGAGAAAGTTACATACCATCATGCCTCGGTTGTCCACCATGGAGCAATCTTCTTCTTCAGAGCAGGCATACATCACACTGCATAGCGCATACACCATGGCTCCCGTCCACAAAAGTTTAAATAGATTCTTCATAGGTCAGATTGTTTTTTCTATTTGATATTTATTCCGTTCAGTTGAATTGCGTGAAATCAGTTCGCCCAAGAAGCCTGCCACGAACAGTTGCGTCCCGATAATCATGGACGTCAGCGCCAGGTAGAAATAGGGCGAGTCGGTGACCAGTCGGTAGGGCATGCCGTGGTTCATGGCGTAGAGCTTGCTTATGCCTACGATGATGACGGCTATGGCCCCGATGATGAACATCAGTGAGCCTAAGAATCCGAAGAAATGCATGGGCTTAACGCCGAACGTGGAGAGAAACCATAAGGAAATCAAGTCCAGATAGCCGTTGAAGAAGCGGTTCAGCCCTCCGAATTTCGTCTTTCCGAATTTGCGCGCCTGGTGGTGCACCACCTTCTCCCCAATCTTGGTGAAACCGGCATTCTTGGCCAGATAGGGGATGTAACGGTGCATTTCGCCGTACACTTCGATGTTTTTGATGACCTCCTTCCGATAGGCTTTCAGCCCGCAGTTGAAGTCGTGCAGGTTGTTGATGCCCGACACGCGGCGTGCCGTAGCGTTGAAAAGCTTGGTGGGGATGGTCTTCGACAGGGGGTCGTAGCGTTTCTTTTTCCAGCCAGACACCAAGTCGTAGCCCTCTTCCGTTATCATACGATATAGCTCGGGTATCTCATCGGGGCTGTCCTGCAGGTCGGCGTCCATCGTGATGACCACATCGCCCTGTGCTTCCTGGAAGCCGCAAAACAAGGCGGGTGATTTGCCGTAGTTTCGGCGAAACTTTATGCCCCTCACTGTCTCGCGATGTTCGGCCTTAAGTGCCTCGATGACTTTCCACGAGTTGTCCGTGCTTCCGTCGTTGACAAAGATAACCTCGTAGGTGAATCCGCCTGCCTCCATCACCCGTTTTATCCACGCGAAAAGTTCGGGCAAGGACTCTTCCTCATTATAAAGTGGTATGACTATTGATATGTCCATATCCTTATATATAATATATATTATCAGCTTTGAATGTTGTTGTCAGTCGGGCCATAAGGCGTGCCCTTTGGTTTGTTCCGCATCACGAGCAGGGCTGTGGGGATACCCAGCAACACGCAGAAGAATACGTTGGTCTGCAGCATGTTCAGCATGATGTCTACCGGCGTGAGCCCTGCCATCGTGCTTAGCGCTTGCTCTATCTGCTCCGTGTTGGCTTCCATGCCGGGAGTGCTCATCAGCGTCTGCAGCGTGTCGCGGCAGGTATCCAGCAAGTAGCCCCCGTCTATGTAGCGGAAGTACACGTAGTGGGCAATGGCCGTCAGCAAAGCTGCGCACATGTACATCAGCACGTTGAACGACCATGCGTGCATGAACGTGAGGACACCTCCGCACACCCTGTCTCTGTATAGCCGCGTATAGTAGTAGCCCATGAAAGGCACACAGAGCGTCAGGCAGATGAAAAGCAGGGAAAGGAACGGGTGGGTGAGCCCCAGGGGGATAAGCGCGAATTTCAATATCCAGAATATCCCCATGTAGGTGCCGAATATCATTGCGTATTGTTGCATATAGCCAGTTTTCCTTTGCATATTTCTATTGTTTTGGTGTGCAAAGGTAAAAATAATATTGTATGTAGCCCTCTGTATTTCTGTTAAAGTTAAACGGAAGCGTGAAAAAAAAGGCTTCAAGTCTTGTGGATTAAAAAAAAATGTGTACCTTTGCACCCGCAAAACGAAAACGGGTAAGTCCTATACGGCCAGCTCCCTTCGAATCCTCCAGGGCTTGATCGCAGCAAAGGTAGTTGGTTGTAG
>CALUOV010000083.1 GCA_944322275.1 uncultured Bacteroides sp.
ACTTAAAAATAATCATTTCCCAAGAAAGAAGAAACACTCTTTCTATATTAAACTTTAAAATTTAAACAGGCTCTAAAGAGGGATTATTGCAAACGAAACATAACAGGAATCAAAAACTTTACGTTAACAGGCTTGCCGTCTTGTACACCAGGGATCCATTTAGGCATGGAACTGACCACGCGGATAGCCTCAGCGTCCAGATAAGGGTCTATGTTCTTAACTACTCTCGTATTGGTTACACGCCCTTCAGCATCTATGATGACCTGTACTATTACACGCCCTTGGGCACCATTCTTTTGTGATTCTGATGGATATCGAATGTTATAAGCCAAATATTTCATCATTTCCGCAAAGCCTCCAGGGAATTGCGGCATTTGCTCCACCACTTCATAAGCTTCTTCTTGAAGTTTGTTTTTCGCTACGCCACTCGCTACTACAAGTGTTACTGAATCTTGTATCGCATTTGCAGTCGGTTCACTTAATCGAAACACTACCGGTACGGTATATCTCACCCGTACCAACTCGCCCCGTTGCATGCCAGGTTTCCATTTCGGCATTTCTCTGATAACACGCATGGCTTCTTTATCTAAATCAGGTTCAACACCACGCAAAGCACTTACGTTGCTGATGCTTCCGTCTTTCTCCACCACAAATTGTACAGTGACACGTCCTTGCGTACCGGCCTTTTTTGCGGCTTCAGGATAGCGAATGTTCCGGCTGAGGTATTGCATCAAGCCCGCCATGCCTCCTTCGGGAAATTCGGGCATCTTTTCTACCACTTCAAAAATGTCCGAGGCAGTAAGGGTCTTGTTCACCACCGGTATCAGTACAATAACCATGTTATCGGGGTCCATTTGTGCCAATTCGTCAGATCTAAACCCACGTGCCAGTTTTTTACCATCTTTGCCGGTATATTCAAAGATAATTCCAGTTCCGGAGGAAGTCTCTACAGAAAGATTCCCGTTTGTATTGGTGGTGTTGACGGTGGTCGACTGGAACTTCCTGTCAGTGATAATCTGTACGTTACCCAATAGATTGCCCGCCTCGTCCACTATCTTTCCTTTGTAGGTGATTAATTTTTCCTGGGTGGGGGAAGTGGTTTGCACCAATGCAGGTTGGGGTATGTCGGCTTTAAGAGTCAGCATTTCCATGGCAATTTCCTTCGTGCTTCGTGCCACGGTTTCGATGTTACTTACTATCATGAGTAAAGCAGCCAACGGGAGAAACATCAGGTATTTGGTTCTCCCAATCTTTCGAGTTCTTTTCTTGTTCATCATAATGATGCGTTTTTTTAAAGGTAATACATTAAAACTATTATAGATTGTTGCTGCAGCCTTATGATACGAAAGTCCCAACAGGTGGTATTGATATGCCTTGGCATCGTGTCCGGTGGCCAATACCCGTTCGTCAGCAAGATACTCTAAGTTGGTGCGTATCTCCCGACGCATGAGCCAGACAAAAGGATTGAACCAGCAAGCGATGCAGGCCAGTTCGCCCACAAGCACATCTATCGAATGCCATTGGTTGGCATGAGTACACTCATGCGTCAAAATTTCGTGTAATTCTTCCTCACTATGAGTATCGGGGCAGACAAATATCCAACGAAAAAAAGAAAAAGGACTTTCTCCGGGGGAAAGTCGATGTATAAGGATACCGTCCACTTCCTGCACCGAACAACGCCGCATTATGCGCACGATGCTACCCAATTGCATTAGGAAGCGTGCCAATAGTAAAGACACTACTATCCAATAAATCAACGCAAAACCTTCTTCCATCACCCAATGGCAATCCATAGTCTCGGATTGGGGCGTGACAGTCAGCTCCATGAGCATGACACTATAGAGGTCAGCCATAACCACCATCGGTTCTTGGGTGACAATCCACGTCTGTATGTTAAACAAAGGCACCAAGACCGACACGCCAAAGAAACACAGCAAAGCTGTCCGCCTCCACGTGAAGAACGTATCCTTGTAGAAGAACAACCGATAGAAGACATAGAACAAGGCGATTGCGATATTTATTTTCAAGAAGAATATCATTCTTTCTTTTCTATCATGTCTATAATGTCTTTCAAGTCATCGGCCGAGATTTTCCGATCACGGACAAAGAAAGAAACCATTTCCTTGTAGGAATTGGCAAAATAGTCACGAACGAAACCGCTCATAAACGTCCGTTTATACTCGCTTTCCGGCACCAACGAGGTGTAAATGCACGTGTTGCCCACACGTGTAGACCTCACGTAGCGTTTTCGCTCTAAATTCTTCACTATCGAAGCCACGGTGGTATAAGGTGGCTTCGGATCGGGGTATCGGACTAAAATGTCTTTCACACAGCACCTTTCCGTCCCCCAAATGTACAACATTGCTTCTTCTTCTTGCATTGTTAACTTTTCCATGGAATAAAGTTTTAGTTTGAATTCATTGCAAATCTACGAATACTTCGTAATAATACAATAAACATCATGTTAATAAATACAAAAAGAGTAACAACAAGTTATTTATACCTCTATAACGATGCATAGTAGTATCTAGGAGACTCAAAACAGTTTCGCTTAGACAAAGCTTTCGCTTCATTATGATGAAAACAAAACTCATCATGACAATTTCTCATAAGGGTGAAACGTCTGAATGATATTTAGAAATTAAGCTATATGTAAGTTTGTCAGAAAGCAAGATATTCGAACAAACCAACTCTACGACCTTAGCACAAGGACTAAACTTCCAGCCGACGCGTTAGACGTGGAAAATAATTGCAAAACTGCGGTTTCCAACAGGTGAGCATCAATGGGTTTGACGGGTCCTATACACAAAGATTAATAGATTCACGTCCCATATTTAGTGCTTTGGTGTGGGTACGGATTGTTACAGATGGATTTTCCACTTTCGATAATAACACGACAATGAACGCTTCCTTAGTGACTGATAACCACGGAAAATATCAACTTACGTACCAGCTACTCGACAGGCTTCCGCGCCACCCAAGCGTTCGATGAAGACTTACACATTGAGAATGTGGAAGGCAACGCGTCCATGATTCAGCTTGCCGAGAATTTGCGCGAGGAAAAATCTCGCAGTGTCAGCCTCTCCGCAGACATTTATCACCGCTGGGAAACTCTACAAGGCAATTTCCTAGTGGAAGGCTTCAAAGACTGGATACATAATACTGGTTTACAATCCTTTAAAATTTCCAAACATCACTTTATCCAGCACCTATACGGGTAGCATGCTAATAGAGCATCGTGCCGGATACATGGAAAAAAGACCTCACTGAAACTACATCTGAATTTTGAGAGATGAATCTTAAAGTTGCCTATGATTTTACGATCTATAAGAACATCGGACTCAAGTGAATGCAGGCGTTTAGAACCTGTTCAATGCCCATCAAAAAAATTCGACCAGGGCAAATTACGCAATTCGGGCTACATTTATGGGCCAAGTATGCCGCATTCGTATTTTGCAGGCCTGAAGATAAGCTATTGGCACGACTATTTGCATTTAAAAGCATTTAAAAAGTTACACGCTTTGGCTATTTTATAGAAAAGTAGTAGTTTTGTAAGATGAAATTAGATAGAGTCAATTATGCCACTGAATTTACCCGATAAATTGCCGGCCATAGAGTTGCTGAAGAAAGAGAACATATTTGTCATAGACAACTCGCGCGCCACCCGCCAGGACATCCGTCCGTTGCGAATTGTGGTGTTGAACCTGATGCCACTGAAAATTACCACGGAGACTGACCTAGTGAGGCTGCTCTCCAACACACCGTTGCAGTTGGAAATCTCATTCATGAAAATCAAGAGCCACACACCTAAGAATACGCCCATTGAGCACATGAAAACTTTCTATACTGATTTTGAACTGATGAAATCGGAAAAGTATGACGGCATGATTATCACCGGGGCACCAGTGGAACAGATGCCATTTGAGGAAGTGAGCTACTGGGACGAAATCGCAGAAATTTTCAACTGGGCACGGACACACGTCACTTCCACCCTCTATATATGTTGGGCGGCGCAAGCCGGGTTGTACTATCATTACAACGTACCCAAATATCCGTTGAACAAGAAGATGTTCGGCGTCTTCCGACACCGAGCATTACAACCCCTACACCCCATTTTCCGCGGATTCGATGATGAATTCTACGTGCCCCATAGCCGACATACAGAGGTTCGCCGGGAGGACATCCTAAAGGTGCCCGAGCTGACCTTATTATCCGAATCCGATGAAGCTGGCGTGTACATGGTGATGGCCCGGAGAGGACGCGAATTCTTCGTGACCGGCCATTCAGAATATTCACCCTTGACGTTGGATGGCGAATATCGACGTGATTTGGGCAAAGGACTTCCCATAGAGATGCCTAAAAACTATTATATAGACAACATCCCAGACAAGGGGGTCTGCGTCAGATGGAGAGCACATGCCAATCTGCTTTTCACGAACTGGCTGAACTACTTCGTTTATCAGGAAACACCATACAATATCAACGAGATAGCATGACCCCCCCCCGGAAGATAGAGTTGTTGGCTCCGGCCAGAAATCTGGAGTGCGGCATAGAAGCCGTAAACCATGGAGCGGATGCGGTGTACATCGGTGCGCCTAAATTCGGTGCGAGGGCGGCCGCCACCAATTCGTTGGAAGATATCCGACAACTGACGGAATATGCGCATCTATATAATGTGCGTATCTATGTAACCGTTAACATCCTATTACACGATGAGGAATTGGCCGAGACAGAGCGAATGATCTGGAAACTCTACCGTATAGGAGTAGACGCACTGATTGTGCAGGACATGGGAATCACCCGATTGAACCTGCCACCTATCCCCCTACATGCCAGCACGCAAACAGATAACCGTACGGTGGAAAAAGTACGCTTTCTGGCGGATGCCGGCTTCCGCCAAGTGGTCTTGGCGCGCGAGTTGTCATTGGACGAGATCGCTTCCATTCATCGGGAATGTCCCGATGTGCCATTGGAGGTGTTTGTACACGGAGCGTTGTGTGTCAGCTATAGCGGGCAATGTTATGTCAGCCAGGCCTGCTTCGGACGGAGCGCCAACCGGGGTGAATGCGCCCAATTCTGTCGCCTGCCTTTTTCATTGATAGACGCAGATGGGAAAATAATAATACGCGACAAACACTTGCTTTCATTGAAGGATCTGAACCAAAGTGACCGTTTGGAACAATTGCTGGATGCAGGTGCTACTTCGTTGAAGATAGAAGGCCGACTGAAAGATGTAGGATATGTGAAGAATGTAACAGCAGCCTACCGCCAGAAGTTGGACGCTATCTTTGAGCGACGCAAGGAATACATGCGGGCTTCATCGGGCATTTCCCATTTTAACTTCCGCCCCCAATTGGACAAGAGTTTCAACCGGGGCTTTACCCATTATTTTTTAGAAGGAAGAACGAACGACATCGGCTCGCCTGATTCGCCGAAGTCTTTGGGAGAATTCATGGGGCATCTGAAGGAACAGCGTGGAAACTGGCTAAGCGTGGCGGGTGTAAAGCCCTTTCACAATGGAGACGGTGTTTGTTTTCTGGATGAACAAGGCCACCTGCAAGGTTTTCGGGTAAACAGGGTGGAAGGCAACAAACTGTATTGGGCCGGTAATGTGCTTCGCCTCAAACCACGCACCCTCTTATATCGCAATCAAGACCAAGAGTTTGACCGTCTATTAGCCCGTCCATCCGCCGAGCGTAAGATTGGAGTAAGCTGGCAACTGACGGAAAATGCTTTTGGCTTCTCATTAGCCTTGTCTGATGAAGATAACAATCAAGCCGTAATGGCTTTCCCCTACCCAAAGGTACCGGCGCATACCCCGCAGGCCACCAATCTGCGTATACAATTGGCCAAATTGGGTAATACGCCATACGCAGAAACGACACCGGCAGAGATCAGCTTAACGGCCAACTGGTTTCTACCTTCGTCCGTCCTAACCGAATGGCGCAGGCAGATGGTGGAGCGACTGACGAAGTTGAGACGGATAAACTATCGGCAAGAGTTGGCTGTATGGAGTCCTACCCATCACGTTTATCCGACTTCTTCGTTGACTTATTTAGGCAACGTAATGAACACTGAGGCACGCAGTTTCTATACAGAACACGGTGTAAAGAGCATAACCTCCGCTTACGAGAAACAGGCGGCGCTTGGAGCGGCATTAATGTTCTGCCGCCATTGTCTACGTTACAGCATGGGCTGGTGTCCAGTGTATCAGAAAGGACATTCTCCCTACCGAGAACCTTATTATTTGGTTTCTTCCAACGGACGGCGCTTCCGCCTGGAATTCGACTGTAAGCATTGTCAGATGAAAGTCTATGGAGACAAAGCGCAGTAATTTCATCTATCTGTTGCTGACTCTTTTGCTCAGCCTTTCCGCATGCCACTATCCGCATCCGGACCTGGCAGACGAATCGCTGACAAAAAACATGCGTGATTCTCTGAAGTATCTCTACGAACACCATTATACGTGTAACACCAACCTGCTAGTGCAAGCCGATTCGGTGGATCTGGAAGCCTGGCCAGTAAAGAAACGTTATGCCCGGCTTTATAAAGGAGAACGAGTGGTAGTGGCCGAGTTTGCGATATATCCGACAGATAGCGTAGACAGCGTATGGGTAAAATTAGCCCATTCAGAGCAAGTGCAGGGATGGATACACGAGCACGACCTGATACGAGACTTCGTTCCCGATGACAGCATCTCCGAAGCAATTTATCTGTTTAGCGACACCCACCTTTCTTATTTCATTATAGTCTTTGCCTTATGCGTAGTGGTTTGGTTAGTGCGGGCGTTCCGCCGAAAGGAGTTGCAGAGCGTGTTCTTCAATGACATTGACAGCGTTTATCCACTTCTATTGTGCCTGTTGGTTTCCACGAGTGCTACTATCTACGAATCCATACAGATATTCGTACCAGAGACGTGGCAGCACTATTACTACAATCCTACACTTTCCCCTTTGAAAGTTCCCTTCATTTTAGCCTTATTCCTTACCTGCTTATGGATGGTTGCAGTGGTGCTTTTAGCCGTGATCGATGTCGTGTTCAGACAATTGTCGATTGCATCGGCACTCTCTTACCTGTTAGGTTTGGCTTCGGCTTGCATTGTCTGCTATTTCTTCTTTATCGAAACGACACGCTTTTATGTCGGATACGCGTTTCTGACCGCTTTCATTCTATTCTTCATCTATAGGGTGGGGCGTTCATTTACCCGACCCCGTTACCGCTGCGGCCGTTGTGGGGGAATATTACGACAAAAAGGAATATGTCCTCACTGCGGAGCTGTCAACGAATGAGAATCGTCCAGTCACAACTTCCTCAGAACCGGCATCGCAATTCAATGCCTGCCTGCACGGGACTACCCTTCTGCAAAAACTGGTTGCCCATGGACTCGAAACAGAACGAAGCATAGTCCTTGTCCAAAGCGTTACGTACCCATAAGGCAACGGAACCTCGTCCTTTCTCAATACTGACCCGACCGTTTAATGTTCCATAGAAAGGTTGGCTCAGATTGTTCCGTTCGGTCCAATAAATGCGTCCTGCGGCATTGTAATCGGCTTGCAGACGGATGCGGTCGAATATACGCTTCAAGAAGAAGACGTATTGCGCCCCGGCGTTGAGCGTATGCCGAGGTATGAAAGGAACGAAATTGCCGCGGTAATCCACAGGCTGGTCGTCAGCATCAACCGTCTGGTAATTGCGGAAAGTCGCGCACGTATATCCGTAATTCACATTCAGGCTGAGAGAACGAGTCGCTTGCCAATTCAGGCTGAGTTCCCCTCCGAGGCTGCGGCTACGCCCTGCGTTGCGGGTGACACGTCCCATACCATTCTCCGAGAACTGGGATACCTGCTGGTCGCGGACGCTCATTAAGAAACCGGCAACGTCGGCCGTCAAACGTCCGTCCAGCAAGGTCAGATGAGTACCCAGCTCGTAACTCCAACTGTACTCCGGACGGTAGAGTGCCGTACCCTCCACGTTGACGTCGACGTCCGGAAGCATTTGCTCTATCATACCCGCCATAGCCTGGAACTGAGGGCTCGCCATCAGAGCCTGCTTCATGTCATTGCGCATCAGACTCTGCACCAGGTCGCTGAACATCTGGATATTGTATCCGCCCGAACGGTAGCCCTTGGCCAGTGTAAAATAGACATTGTTGCCTTCGCGCCACTCATATTGCAGAGAGAACTTCGGAAGCAGTTGCAGGTAGTCATGCTTCAGCTTGCCGCTCAGAGCGGTAACGGACTCCATGTCGGGGTCCTCAAGGCGCATCGGGCCCATCGCAAAGGCGAAGCCGAAATTCAGCGGTGCCGAAGCCGAAGCGTAGTCAAGCCACATCTTCTCATAGTCCAGCCTCAAGCCGAAGGTGGCCGACAGTCCGGGCACGAACAGGTCGTTCAGCGTGCTCTGATGATAAAGGGCGGCGCTGGCAACGGGCGTGGAGAAGTTTCCATCTATCAGTAGACGCTCGTTGTGAACGCTGAGCTGCATCGACGGAGCGGAAGGCGAGGAAGGGAAAAGGCTGTTCACGTTGTCCTCAATCAGGTCCTGAATGCCTTCCGACTTGAACGTAACCGGTCCGTCAGTGCGTAGCCACTGGTAGAAGCCGAAAGCACCAGTCGTCCACTGCCAGCGGCGGCCGGGTTTCGACTTGAGTACGATTTCCTCGCTCAACGTGTTAGAGCGCTGTTTCTGCATCAACGTAAAGTAGTCGCGAGGGCTAAAGTCCTGGTCCATGTCCATACGGTCGTTCAGATGCTGATACCCCGTGATGAAACTGGCGATGAACTCCTGTGCCTGATACTCTACGTTCAGTCCCCCGTTCAGCATGCTGCGGCGGTAGCCCGAATCGTCGTTGTAGGCAATCCGGCCCACGTAAGGCCGCAGTTCCTCATCCGTCTCGGTGCCGTCCGAAGCGCCTAGGAAGTAATAAGGATACGCGCCCTGGTCGCTGTACTCATAGCTCAGGTTCAGGTCCATCTTCAGGTTGTCCGTAGGCAGAAAGATGCCGTGCAGGCGTCCGCCACCCGCATTGCCGCGGTCGGCCTTGCCCCCGCTGGCGAGCGCGTTCTCGAAGAAGCCGCCCTCGTGCTCGTAGAAGCCTCCTGCGGAAAAGGCAAAGCGGTGGCTGATACGGTGGTAGTGCGTAAGCGAGGCGTCGAAGTCGCCGTACGTAGCCGCGCCCAGACGCACGTCCGTACCCTGATAGCTGAAGGGAGACTTGGTCTGCACCCGGATGAGACCTCCCATCGTATTCCGTCCGTAAAGCATGCTTTGCGGGCCGCGAAGGACCTCTATCTGCTCGATGTCCGCGTAGTTGAAGTCGAAAGCAGACTTATCAATGTAGGGAATGTTGTCCACGTACAGGCCCACGGCCGGAGTATTGATGCGTGAACCTACGCCACGTATGTAGACGGCAGTAGTCAGCCTCGAGCCGTAATCGGGGATGAACAGGTTGGGGACCACGCCCGTCAGGCGTTTGATGCCCGTTATCTGCCGTCCGCGCATGTCCTGCTGCGTAAGGCGGCTGGCGGCGGTGGGCAGTTCGCGAAGTCCGCGGTTCTCTTTCGGTTGGGCCACGATGACGATGTCGTCCATGTCTATGGTGCGTAGCGTGTCGGTCACGGTCTCGTCGGCAAGCGAAGCCAACGGAAGCGCGAACGCAAGCATGAGTGTCTGTAAACGGTGTCTAAGCATAATCAAAATCTATTGAATGAGTGTGCAAAGTAACACCAAATCCGTCAAACACGCAATCCCTACTTATGAGGATATTCGCCCTAAATCGAGTCAGCCTCCACATAGCCGCGCATCACAGCGTATATGGTGAGGCCTGAAACGGACCTGATGCCCAGTTTCTCAACGATATTCTTGCGGTGACTGATGACCGTGGTCAGACTGATGTGCAGACGGTCGGCAATCTCCTTGTTGATAAGGCCCTTTACCAACAGCGTCAGCACCTCTATCTCGCGGGCCGTCAGCTCGTGCTCGGACGCCGTGGGGGCAGGCTGACGCACGGGCATGCCCGCATGGCCCTGACGGTGTAGCCGCAGGATGTCGCGTACCAGCGCCTTCTCGTCCTGACAGATGTTCAGCGTCAACGCCCCCGTGAGCCGCGGGTTACGCTCCTCGTACGTAAGTACGATGGCCTTGGGGTAGCGCTCGAGGAAGAACGCAGTGTGTGCGAAATACACCTGGGCGGAGAGGAAATAGTGTGCGTACATGTCCGGAGTGTCGTCCGTGAACGATTCGAACGAGCCGAAGGTGCGTATCACAGCCGACGGTATCAGCTCCTGCAACAGACCGCGCAGGCCGAGGCACGTCAGCGTATTCGGGTCGATAATGGCTATTTCGGGAGTGTGAGTCATGTCCTAAGGGAAGTTTACAGAAAGATGGACGCGTGCTCTGTGCCCGCCTTTCCAGAGAGAAATAAAAAGGTGAAGAACCGATGCCGTGCGTCAGACGAGCGGATCGTCCGTCGTGCCGCCTTCTTCCTCCTCGCCCGAGCCGCCTGTAGAGCCGCCCGTGCCCGTTCCGCCCTCGACAGGTAGCTTGCCGGTCTCCTTGTAGGACAGATACGAACGCGTGTCGGGGAAGGTGAATCCGGCCTCTACGACGCCTACATTCTCGAACGATAGTCCGTTCTTAATCTCGGCCATGAGCTCCTTGGACGGAGTGAAGACCACCTTGACGTTCTTTATCATCGAAGCGGCATCGAACTTCGTGATGTCCTCTACGCCATCGCTGCCGAACGACAGACGCAGCCAGCCCAGTTGGCCAAGCTGCACGCTATTGCCTTGCTGCAACTCGTGGGGAATGCCGTCCACGACCAGATTGAAGGACGACTCCAACTCGGTCGGGGCGGTAGAGGTGTTGCGCGTAACGGCCTTGCAGACCGCACGTGTCGTATGACGGTTCACGATGGAGGGGATGGCGTACCACTTGGCAGCCTCCTCCCGATTCTGAGGGTTTGTTCGTTGCGTAAGTTTAAATTTTGCCATGGGTTATCATGTATTAAAAGTTAATAAATAGAGTATGTTTTTACGGTTCCTCATCCGTTTCTTCATTCTTTTTTACTTGTTTGAAAATGCTCCCGCATGGCGTCAAAAACGCATGCGGGAGGAGTTAAAAACGCATGCGGGAGCATTTTTAACCGCATGCGGGAGCATTTTCGGCTCCGTCTGTATGCGTTTTCACCGCCAAAGATACGTAACTGCAAGCAGAAATGCAAGCGTTTGCCGCTATTTATTTATGCATGTGGAACCGTATCAGCCCGTCCATGGGCGAGGGTGCGATGGCGTGTATGCGCACACTATCGCTCTCTGCCGCATGAATCAGTACCTCACGGAAGTGCCATGCGATGGAGCCCGTGAAGCAGACGGGGTAGAAACGCCAACGGTAATAGAGGCCGATGTTGCGGCGTATGAAGGCGCGGAAGCTTTCGAACACAAGGCGGTAGATACATGTCTGGTCGAGGTTGTCAGCGATAAAGGGCGCGAACGAGGCCAGAAACCGGTTGGGGAACGGCTGGCGATAGACGCGTTCGATGATGTCGCCCATCGTGAGCCCGTATCGGCTGAGGAAGTCTTCGCGCATGCTGTGAGGCATTATCCCCCTCATCAGGTCGCTTACGAGGCGCTTGCCCAGGTAGGCTCCGCTTCCCTCATCACCCAGTATGAAGCCCAAGGGCGGCACGTTCTGCACCATGCGCTTGCCGTCCCAAAAGCACGAGTTGGAGCCCGTGCCCAGGATGCAGGCTATTCCTTCATGCGTGCCCAGCAGGGCGCGGGCGGCCCCCACCATGTCGGAGCACACCTCTACTTCGCCCTGCGGACAGAGGCAGTGGCGCAGGACGGTGCGCATGCGTTCGGTCAGTTCGGGCGTGGCACATCCCGCGCCATAGAAATGCAGCGAGTCGGGCACGCATCCGCAGAGCGCCGGAAGCAGCTCCTGCCGGATGATACATTCTACTTCTTCTTGATTCAGATACACAGGGTTGATGCCAGAAGTGCGTAAGCGGCGGACGGGAACTCCGTCCTTAGTCAGGCACCATTCAGTCTTAGTTGAGCCGCAATCGGCCAGTAAATACACCATAATTATATATATATTAAATTGAATCCAACTTCTTAGCCGCCCACGCAGCCGCCACGATGCCGGGAAGCGTGCACAGGCATACCCATATGAAGAAAAGCGTATAGCCCAGTCGTTCCTCTATCCACCCGGCGGGCATGCCCGGTAGCATCATTCCCAACGCCATAAAGGCCGTTCCGATGGCGTAATGTGCGGCGGGATGCCTGCCTGCGGCAACGCGTATGAGGAAGAGCGTATAGGCTGTGAAACCGAAGCCGTAGCCTGCCTGCTCGATGGCTACGCAGGCGGTGATGAGCCCTATGTCGTCAGGAAGCGCCGCGGCGAGATAGACGTACAGCACATCGGGCAGATTGATGGCCAACGCCATGGGTAGCAGCCAGCGCCTCAGTCCGTGGCGCGACACGACCCATCCGCCTGCGATGCCGCCCGCCAGCAGTGCCGCCACGCCTATGGTGACGTAGATCATGCCTACGGTGGCGGTTCCCAGTCCCAAGCCTCCATGCTCGGGTGCGTCGAGCAGGAAGGGCGACAC
>CALUOV010000084.1 GCA_944322275.1 uncultured Bacteroides sp.
TTGATAAATGGTTAATTATTCACTTGACCAGTGCTCTATTAATCACTTGATAAAGGATTTATAAGCATCTCATGCTTTCTTAAACGTCTGAATATAAGTGCTATATATAGGTATACTCATTGCTGTGAAGGCAGCTTGCGACGGAAGCGTACTATCAGGGAGGAAAATCAATTCTTCTATCAAATGTCCGTTTTCTTCTTTTCTCCAGATGAATATGTTATTTATGGAATGATAATTTAACTGTGTGTTTGCCATGGAACGCAGACCACGCAGACAGTCGCAGAGCGACGCAGAAGGATATTTTTCTTGCGATAGCTAGCTGGCGAAGCCCCTTTAAAATCTGCGTTCGTCTGCGCTTTTCTGCGTCATCTGCGTTCTATCCCGATGGTACGGAAGTATAAGTGTACTCGTCTCACCCTCTTTCAGTCAAACTTCAGTACGAATGTGGTTTCCTTGCCGGGCAAGTATGTCAGACTGCCACCTGACAGGCGCATGATTTGGCGGGAGATGCTCAGGCCGATGCCACTGCCGTTTTCTTTGGTGGTGAAGAAGGGAATGAAGATGTGTTCGGCCACTTCGGGCGGAATGGCGGGGCCGTTGTTCGCCACTTCTATCAGGACAGCTTCGTTCTCATCGCAGTAAGCGCGGAGGTTGATGTGCCCGTCCGTCCGGGTGCCGAGGGCTTGCAGGGCATTGGTCAGCAGGTTGGTCATCACTTGGTCGATGAGGTGTTCATCGGCATGCAGGATGAGGTCGTCCGGACGGATGTCGATGCGGAAGTCAGCTTGTGTGTCTGGGAAACGGTGACGGGCCAACTGTACCATGCGGGTGATGAAACCTTTGACGTAGAACAGGGTCGGGACAGGTGTGGGGATGTGGGTAAACCGGCGGTAACTCTCTACGAACGCCAATAGCCCCTTGCCGGTGTTGCTGATGGTTTGCAGGCCTTGGCGTAGTTCGTCTTTTTCCTCTATTCGGGTCAGCAGGGTGTCGCTCAGTGAGGTGATGGGGGTGACGGAGTTCATGATTTCGTGTGTCAACACCCGTGTCAGCCGCATCCACGAGTCTATTTCCTTTTCGTCCAGTTCGTGATTGATGTCGTTCAGGGCCACAATGCGCAAAGACTTATCGCGGATGGTGATGCCACTCACGCGGATGGAGATGTTGGCTGTACCCCTTTCATTGGTGAAGGTAGCTTGTAGTTTGTCACCCGGACGGCATTGGGTCAACAGTTCGTGCAGGCGGGCGTCGACACGGGTCAGCTGGTCAACGTGTGTCAGGATTTCCATGCCCAGCAGGCGGAGGGCTTCGTTGTTCTTTTGGTAGATATCGCCCCGGCTATTCAGTACGATGATGCCCGTATTCACACAGTTCAGGATGAGTTCGTAGTATTTCTCCCGCTGGGCTGTCTCGTTCTTTACTTGCCCCAGCATCTGGCTCATCCGGTTGAGGGCGCGGTGGACAAGGCGGTCGGCCTCCGGCAGGTTGGTCTCGTTGAAACGCACGCTATAGTCATCGTTGGCAATGGCGTCCAACAGGAAGAGCACCTTGCGGGCATACTGGCGGTGGAGCCGTATTTGCCGGCAGAGGGCATACAAAGCAAGCAAGGTGAGCGGTACGGCTACACCATATATATATAATATCCATGCGATGGCGGCCGAGGCTGTCAGCAACAAGGTGAGTGTGACCCACAGCGAATAGGATTGGAGGAGGAGATGCAGGCGTTTCTTCATGGCGATGTGGTTGCTTTCTTAGAGTCCGTATTTCTTCATCTTGTTGTAAAGCGTCTGGCGGCTGATGCCCAACTGGGCAGCTACGGCGGAGAGGTTGCCTGCGCAGGTATCCATCGCTTGGCGTATCATTTGCCGTTCCATATCCTCCAAGGTTGTAGCTGGGGGTGTGTCTTCGGCGGGTTGGGATGAAGCCGTCAATTGGAATGCCTGGGGAGTGAGTTCGGTGCCATCGCTGATGATGACCGCCTTTTCGATGGCGTGCTCCAGTTCGCGGATGTTCCCTTTCCATGGGCATTGCCGCAGTTTCTGTTCCGTCAGGTCAGTCAGCCGGATGTCCGGGCGTCCGTATTGTCGGCCAAAACGGTTGGCGAAGAGGCGTGCCAGAGGAATGATGTCTTCGGGACGTTCCCGCAGAGGGGGTATCTCAATGTGGATGGTGTTGATGCGGTAGAGCAGGTCTTCACGGAATTCGCCATGGGTCACCATGCGGGACAAGTCGCGGTTGGTGGCACAGATGAGGCGGATGTCTACGGGGATGGGTGTGTTGCTGCCCACACGAACCACGCTGCGCCGTTGCAAGGCGGTCAGCAACTTGGCTTGCAAGGAGTAGGGCAGGTTGCCTATCTCGTCCATGAAAAGTGTGCCGTGATTGGCGGCTTCGAACTTGCCCGGGCGGTCGGCATGGGCGTCGGTGAAGGCTCCTTTCACGTGACCGAACAGTTCGCTCTCGAAGAGACTGGGAGTCAGTGCGCCCATGTCCACAGTTACCATCTCCATGTCCCATCGGCCGGAGAGGGCATGCAGTTCGCGTGCCAGCATCTCCTTGCCCGTACCGTTCTCGCCGGTGATGAGAATGTTGGCGTCAGTAGGCGCTACCTTTTCCACCAGCCGCCTCACTTCCTGCATGGCCCGGCTCTCTCCCCAATACATGGCGGACTCTTGTTGTCGGGCGGGCATTTTACTTGCAGGACGGACGGCAGCGGTCAGTGTGTCAATGAGCCGCTGGTTGTCCCAAGGCTTCACCACGAAGTCCGCCGCTCCCTCCTTGATACCCCGCACGGCGAGGTCGATGTCTGCGTATGCCGTGAAGAGCACTACGGGCAGGGAAGGGCAGAGGCGTTTCACCTCGTGCAGCCAGTAGAGTCCTTCGCCTCCGTTGTTGACGCCCGCTCCGAAGTTCATGTCCAGCAGCAGTACTTGCCACGCTTCCTGGCGAAGTGCTGAGGGCAGGGTGACGGGTGAGGGTAGGGTGACGATGCGCGTGAAAACAGGTTTCAGCAACAGTTGCAGGGCGGAAAGCACGCTGCGGTTATCGTCTACGATGAGTATGGAGCCGAGTTTCTTCATTATAGATTCATGTGCGAATGATATATATCAACTTCTCAATCAGAAAACAATATCCTTTTTTTCTCACCGTTACGCAGTCGGATAATGACTTCCCGACCGTCCGAAGAAACTTTCACGGACTTGACGGGATTCAGTTCCTCGGTTGTGAAACTTCCTTTCTCACCACTCTTTTTCCACAATTGCAGAGTGACGTAAATGCGGCTGTCCGTGATGTGGTCGCGAAGAATAGGCAGCAGACAGCGATGACTGACGGGATGCAGGCCTTCGGGATACAGAGTCTGAGTCTCCGTGGTCCATCCTGCCAATGGTATTTGCGCCAATTCATAGCTGCCGTTCCCTTGGTATCTGATGGTCGGCTTACTCCCTTTGACTTGGCAGACAGCTTCTTTTTCGTAGAAGATGGTGTCGGTTTCGGGCAGTGTATAGTGTCCCAGGCAGATGTCGGTAGGAGTACCTACGCTTACTTTGTCTACGCGCAAAATACCGTCAGGCAGCAGGATGTCCGCCAGTTGGAAGCAGACGGTGGTGTCCGTCTCCAGTACCGCGTCACGCCGATATATCCCCTCTTCGAAACTCCGGAAGTCATACAGGCGCAATACTTCCCATTCATTTTTCTGGTTCTTGATGCCGTAGTTCATGGAGATTTCTCCGTCCGCTCCATCGGCCATCCATGGGAAGTCCGTGTTGTAGGCCAGTTTGTTGTAGTTCTCGGACGAGCGGAACTGCTGCCAGTCATCGGCCACCCGTTCGTGGCACCACGAACGCATCTCTGAAGCGCCACTGTTAGGATAGTTGGCGATGAGTAGCCCCGTGGCTGGCTGCAACTTTGTGTTGACCGTTCCTTGCTTCATTTCGCTCCACGGGCCTTCATTCTCCACAGCTGTCCAGTAGGCGGAACTTTCCGGAAGCAAAAGTCCGAGAAAGGCTTTGCTTGCCCAATACACGCTTCCGCGGCAACTGTAAATCTGTACGGCGGGAGCAAAGGGACCGTAGAAGCCCATGGTGGGAACGCCGTTTTCCAAGAACTCCGGATTTTCCAGAAATTGCAGCAGTGAGGCAGAGGCGATGCGGCGCAGCCAGCCGTAATTGATGTCTTCGAATCCTCCGTATTCCAACAGCGGGAAAGGCGTGACAGCCGCAAAACGGTAACAGATACTGCGTCCCCACATGTTCATTCGTCCGTCGCGGGCAAACATATATGGATAGTTGTCCACCAAGTCACGTTCATTCTTCAGAATGCGTGCCGCCAAGTCCTGATAGATGTTCACATCGAGTCCGGAAGCGTCATCAGGCTTCAGCGTTTTGCCGAACCATTCTGCCCACAAGGGGCCGTAGCTTTGATAAGCCCACATGCTGTAGTAGTCGTAGGCGGGTGCGTCGTTGTACCATCCTTCACCCCGGTAACGGTCCAACAGCTTCTCCAGCCAGTCCACTAATTTCTTTTCGTTGACTTTATATCCTTGGTCTTTGAGGAAGCTCAGGATGTAGACGTTAAAGAACATCCAGTTGGAGCCGATGGTAGGTCCGTCTCCATAGCTCAGCATCGTGGCGGCCAGTTTGTCCTTTTCCGCCTGCGGAAGCGGTTCCCATAGGACGTCTGTAGCCGCTTTCATGGAGATAGCCAATGAGCCTAATTCAAGCAACGTCTGACTGGGGCCTCCAGTGCGGTGGGCGATGTAGTGCTTGCTCTGTGGGTTGGAGATGCTCATCAGTTGATGTCGGTAGTAGTCGGCCACCTTGATGCCGTGCAGCTTCAGTTCCGGATTCTCCTTCAGCAACGGGGCGGCGAGGAAAAGTGTGCGTGCCAAGCCTTCCAGCTTAGCCACTTTGGCTGCTTTTTCATCCCGCGGATAGGTCTTTTCCAACTGTTTTGGGAAGTACATCGGGTCATCCAGACAGTGGATGTGGCCGAACGCCCCTTCCAGCAGATATTCTCCTGCCTGAATCCAATGTTGGCGGGTCATGCCCGTATAGGGGCTCAAGGTATAGTCGGGCGACTCCACACGGAAAATGTTATCCGTTTCGCGGTCAGACGCATCCGGTTGCAAGCCCTGTGCCTGTATGGTAGACGGAAGGCTCACTGATAACCATAACAGCCATAGAACTGTCCACATTCGGTTGGATTGTTGAATCTTCTTCATGGTAGAAAACTTTTTAATTTGTATTTGCAAAGATAGTGAAAAATCTTATTCTTCTTTGGTTAGCAGGATATTCCGAAGCCGTTTCAGCTCTTGTCGGCTTAGGCCGATACCCTCTTGCAGGTAAGTATTGACATCGCCATACAGATGTTCAGCCTCGTCCTTGGCTGCATTCAGGAACTCCTCTCGGGCTGAAAACAGGGTCGTGATGGCTTCTTGCGAACGTACCGGCAAACGATAGGCATAGCGTGTAGCCCGTGGAATATTAAAATACTCATCACTAAGGCGATAATCTTCCATAATATAGTCTTCGTCCACATGGAGTGCGGCCAATATCAAGGCCGATACGATGCCCGTGCGTCCTTTGCCGGACGAACAATGAATGACGAGGGGATAATTGTCCTCATCGAGGAGTATATCAAACAATTGCCTGTATTGGGGAGTGTATTTTATCAACTCCCGGTTCATTCGCTTCACGATGCGGTTGACCGTATCACTTCGGATGCTGTGATTTTGCACACCGTCCAGAACAGTCTTCATATTGCCCGTAGGTATCGGGATGGAGACCAGCCGAAACTCTTTTTGCAGCTCGGCATGAGGGGGTATAACCTCTTCGGGCGAGCGCAAATCGATGATGGTACGTATACCCAAGTTTTTCAGTTCCTTGAGAGAACCGTTTTGCAAGCTTTCTATTTCGCCTGACCGGTAAATCATTCCCCAGCGTATGACTTTCCTGCCGGGATAGGACGGATAGCCGCCTAAATCACGGAAATTCTGTATGCCGGGAATGATGACGTTGCGTGTAGCCACTTTGACCCGGTATCGGTCGCCGAACACCAATTTATAATAATAGCGGTGTGTGGGGTCGTTAGTGACAATTGTCATGTGCTGACCGGATATAGGCGCGGAGGCAATCACTTTGTCTTCAGGGATGTAATCCGGATTCGTAGAGGCATACACCTTCACGTAGCCGGGCATGTCGGGGGTCATTTCCCATTTGACAATACTATTCCCTATACGATTCTCTTCACATATCACCGAGATGCGGGGTGCGGTGTTGCTGCACGAAGGAAGCAGGCAAACCAACACGAATAGACCTAATAGATTCCTGTACATAAATGCAAATGAGACTAAAGGATGCTTACAAATATACTTACTTTCGGATAGAGGCCCACTCGTCTATGTCGTGTTTTTATACTTCTTTTTCTAACTTTAGTTTTTGTGCAAACTCTTTCGATATGTTATTGTTCATGCTCTTGCATGATTCGGCGGCAAATGCCATGCCGCAGGCTATGACCTTGTCCCAACAAGCCTCCGAAGTGTCGTTCAGATCGGCGTAACGGACATTATATTTCAGAAGACCATAAATGATGCCTGCATTGAAGTTGTCTCCCGAGCCTACCGTGCTTACGGCCTCTATCGGTGCTATGGGGTATTCCTTGGCGATAGTCCGGGTGCGCAGGGCAACGTCTTTCTTTCCGTCCGTACAGATAAAGTTGGGACAATAGAACTTGATTTTGTCCTTGTATATCTTCTCGATGTCATTCATGTTGTACATGTAGAGAAAGTCTTTCAACGAACCTCGCACAATGCTGGCATACTCCAGATTCTCAATAATGGTAGGAGCCAGCTTGATGGCCTCCTCCTTATGGGCAGAGCGAAAATTTGGGTCATAGTACACGATGGCGTTCTTCTGTCGGGCCTGCTCCAATAGTTCCAATATTTTGTCGCGAAGCTCGGCGTTCAAGGCATAGTACGAACCCAAGATCACAATGTCGTCTTCATGCAGTTCGGGAAGGTCCACGTCCAGCCGTTGGCGCGGATACTTTTTATAGAAAAGGTATTGCGCATCGTTCTGTTCGTTTAGAAAAGCCAGCGAGATAGGCGATTTCCCTCCGCTGAAACGATATACATGGTCGGTGGGGACATTGTTGCTCTTCATAAAGTCGAGGACGATTCTTCCCACCTCGTCCTCTCCGGTCTCACTGATGAAGTTAATGGGTATGCCTGCACGGCTCAACGACACAATGCAGTTGAATACCGATCCGCCCGGTACAGCCGCCGTAGGCTGACCCTCACGGAAAAGAATGTCGAGGATGGTTTCCCCGATACCTACTACTTTTCGCATATGGAAATCTGTTTTTTTCGGGATACAAATATCTGCAATTTTTCCATAAATGGCAATAAGTTTTGTTGTATTTTTGCAGCGACATTAAGTTAAGGCCGTATGAATAAGGAGAAAAAGACAGAGGCGATTTATCATACATGGGTGATGCCCAACGGATTGCGCGTCATTCACGAACCGTTGCAATCTCGTGTGGCTTATTGTGGCTTTGCCATCGATGCCGGCACGCGTGACGAGTGCGAGCAGGAGCAGGGCATGGCACATTTTGTTGAGCACCTGATATTCAAGGGCACTCGCAAGCGGAAGGCATGGCACATCCTGAACCGCATGGAAAACGTAGGGGGTGACTTGAATGCTTATACCAATAAGGAAGAGACGGTGGTCTATTCCGCTTTTCTGGTGGAGCATTTCAGCCGGGCTTTCGAGTTGCTGGCCGACATCGTATTCCATTCCACCTTTCCCCAGCACGAAATCGATAAAGAAACGGAGGTCATCATCGATGAGATACAGTCCTACGAGGACAATCCGGCGGAGCTGATATTTGATGACTTCGAGAATCTGATATTCCGCGGACATCCGTTGGGACGTAATATCTTGGGCCAACCCAATCTTTTGCGGAGCTTCCGTTCCTGCGATGCAAAGGCCTTCACTTCGCGGTTCTATCGCCCGGAGAATACGGTATTCTTTGTTTTGGGAGACATTGATTTCAAACGGATCATCCGCTTGGCCGAGAAGTATGTGGGTGACTTGGAAGTGCCCGTCTCTGGCAATGAAAAACGCCGCCAGGCTCCTCTGCCTTATTGTCCTGATTGCCTGACTTTGGACAAAGGCACTAACCAGGCGCATGTGATGATAGGCGGACGCGGTTACGATGCCTACGATTCACGTCGCACTTCACTCTATCTGCTCAACAATCTGTTGGGAGGACCGGGAATGAACAGTCGGCTGAATGTAGCTTTGCGCGAACGGCGTGGGCTGGTGTACAACGTTGAGTCCAACCTGACGGCCTATACCGATACGGGCACTTTCTGTATTTACTTCGGATGTGACCCCGCTGATATAGAGCTGTGTACCGGTTTGGTGTATAAGGAACTGAAGCGTTTGCGGGATAATCGTCTGACTCCTTCCCAATTGGCGGCTGCCAAGAAGCAGCTGATAGGCCAGATAGGCGTAGCTTCGGACAACAACGAGAACAACGCCCTTGGCATGGCCAAAACCTTCCTGCACTACAATCGTTACGAAACGCAGGAATCAGTCTGCCAACGCATAGAAGCCCTTACTTCCGGTCAACTTCTGGAGGTTGCCAATGAGATGTTTGCGGAGAGATATTTGTCGAGGCTGATTTATAAATAATCCAATTTTCGCAAGAGAGAGCGCATTTATCCATAGTCATCTATTAAAGAAAGTTAATCTCACCCTAGAGAATTTGTTTTGTAGTGTAATATTCATGAGAATGTAACGCAAATACTTTGAATCTTGATTATGGAGAAGAATGAAAATACATTATTCTGGCGTCGCTATATAGATAATCTTTATACGACGGAAGACGCGGAAAAGTTACTGGAGATGGGGCGTGATGCGTCTGATGATGACTTGTTGGATGATTTGGCGAAGGAAATCTGGGACGAATCGGCACAGATGCAGCCTTGCACAAGCCTGGAGCGTGAAAAGTATAAGGAAGAAGCCCGGCAATTATTGCGGCGGATCAATCCTGGGAAGAAACCCCGTTATGATCGGTTGGTGATGTCATTGGTGGGTGTTGTAGCCATGATTTGTCTGGTGTGGGGCGTAGCCGGCTATTGGCATGTAGTCAACAAGCCGGATCTGGTTTGGCTGGTAGCATCCACTTCTTATGGCGAACAAAAAGAAGTGATCCTGCCAGACGGCACACGGCTGATGTTGAATGCTTGCTCGCAGGTACGTTATCCGGAACGCTTTGCAGAAGAAAAGCGCGAGGTTGAGCTGGAGGGTGAGGGCTATTTTCAAGTCACACATAAGGAAGAACAGCCTTTTATCGTGACGACCGATGCGTTTGACGTGCAGGTATTAGGCACTTGTTTCAATGTCAGGGCCTATTCTTCGGACGAAACGGTTGCCGTAGATGTAGAGAGCGGCAAGGTTCAAGTAGATTTGCCTGAAGCCATGATGCGGCTGAAAGCCAAAGAGCAAGTGCTGATCAACAAAGCGTCGGGCGAGTATAGCAAACTGCATGACGAAGGCTATGTGGCAGTGTGGCGGAACGGAGGTTTACGCTTTAACGCTACCCCGATATGCGATGTGGCAAAAGTGTTGGAGCGCCGCTACAATTGTCACATAACCTTTGCCGATGGTCAGGTTTTCAACAATCTTATATCGGGCGAGCACGACAATCAAAGTCTTGAAGCAGTCCTGCAGTCCATCGAATACACCAGCGGCATTCATTTCCGTATTACCGGAAATCAAGTGGTGCTGTATAAAGACAAAGAGTGAAATACACCCCTCATTGTCGTTCTTTCCAACGCCCGCTGTCCGGTAAGACGGTATTCCCTTCAAAGTCTACCGGATATTGTGCGTCTTGCGCTTTCAGGGAAGCAATCATTTCCTCCAGCATTTCCAGTGTTTTCCGGGGATATTGCGCGGAGAGTTCATGGCGCTCTTCCGGGTCTTCCTTCAGATTATACAGAATGCAGTCCGGACGTTCCGGATGTTCGGGGTTATAATAATACACCAGTTTCCAGTCTTCCTTGCGATACACTGTAAAGTAACTTCCGCGGTGCGTATGAGGGAAGTGCATCAGGAACGTGCTTTTATGTTGAGTGTCCGCTTTCCCGGAGAGTAACGTACTCAAGTCTTGTCCGTCCACAGCATGGTCGGCCGGTATGGTCGCGCCGGTCAGTCGGGCCAGAGTAGGATAAATATCCATCACCGTACCGAATTGTGTCTGTACGGCATTGGGGGCTATCGGCAGTTCTTTTTGCCATTTGTTCTTCCTGTCAGGTTTCGCCCATGCCGCGATAAACGGCACACGCATTCCGCCTTCAAATTCCGACCCCTTCTTTCCCCGCAGGGGAGAGGAGGAACTGTAAGTCCGTGCAGGTCCCAGCGGTGCGTCCGACCCGTTGTCGCCTAAGAAGAATATAAGTGTATTCTCCGCGATGCCTAACTCCTGCAAATGTTTCATGATGTCACCCAAAGACTTGTCCATGCCTTCAATCAGCGTGGCAAAGGCTTTGGCCGCGTCCGACTTGTCCGGATCGCTGTAATGGCTCCAGAAGCGGTTGTCTTTCTCAAAGGGTTGATGCACCGCATAGTGAGCCATATACAGGAAGAAAGGGCGTTTCTGAGCCACCGCCGTATCTATCTGCGCATTGGCCTCTATGGTCAGCGCTTCTGTCAGGAAAGTATGCGTGTCATGATACTTTTCCAGTCCCGGCACCGCGCGTGACTTGTTGCCCTTTATCCATCCATAGCCGTTCTCACCGTAATAACTTCCCGGCTGTCCGATGGAGGAACCTGCGATGTTCACCTCGAAGCCGATGTTTTGCGGAAACTCCCCTTCGCTTCCTATACAGCCGAAGTGTGCCTTCCCTACATGGATAGTCTTGTAGCCTTGCGAGGCAAGAAGCCGGGGCAAGGTCGCGTCACTCTTCTTCAGCCCTTCCCAGTTCCAATGATAAGGTCCGTAGCTGTTCCGGTTATTGCTTTCCGAGTTAATCCAGTTGGTCGTATGGTGTCGTGCCGAACTTTGTCCGGTCATAATCGAAGTGCGCGAAGGTGAGCTTACACTATTGGCATAGAAAGTGGAAAAACGAATCCCTTGACTGGCAAGCCGCTCCATGTTGGGTGTACGATACCATTCATTCAGCGCATATCGTTTCGGGTTTCCTTCCGCATCCGTCAGGAAAGGGCAAGACGTATCCATCACTCCCATGTCATCTACCAGAAAGACGATGATATTCGGCCTTTCCTGTGCCGCCAGACATGCGCTTGAAGCCAATAAACCGCTGACAATGAACCTTTTCATAGACTTAAATCTTTTATATATGAACAAAGATAATATTTTTTCGGGAAATACGGGCTATTCTGACAGACATACTTTTTGATTTTAATAATTCATGCAGATAAGCAGTAGCAAGAGGTCAGCTCCCGTTGAAGAATATTTTTTCAGATAGGCGCGCAGAATGCGGAGAGAAGAAGATACGTGTTCCTGCACGGTGTTGACAGATATGCCCAAGGCTTCAGCTATTTCTCGGTGTGACATCTGTTCCTCGCGGCTCATGCGGAATATTTCACGTTGGCGTTCTGTAAGTTGTTGCATGCCGCTGGCTATCAGGCTGCGCAGATCATTGGCCAAGATGTGCTCTCTGGTATCGTCCGTATAGTCCACAGCCTGTGCCAGAATCTGTTCCTTTAGTTTGCCTTGATGTTCCAGGTCGCGTAGCTGGTTGAGTATCCGGTTGCGGACTATTGTATACAGATACGAAATCAACGAAGTGTTCACCCAGGTCGTACTTCTGCTCTCTTCCAGGGGCTTCATCAGCTTGAACGTGGAATACATCGACGGGACAAAGATTGAATCCAAGGCCAACAAGTACACGTTCGTCTGGAGAAAAACGGTTGAGCGGAACCGTGAACGCCTGATGAAGAAGATACACGTCCTGTTGGAACAGATAGACGATGCCATCGCCCAGGAGAACTCACCGGAAAGCGATGAGGAAATAGCGTTCACTCCGGCCATGCTGACCGAAATGGCGGGAGAATTGCGCAGGTTCCCGAACCTTCCACCCAAGAGGGAAAGGCCGCGCTGAAAAAGACACGCAGGCAGCTAAAAGAACTGGAAAGCCACAGGGACAAGCTGCAGGAATACGACAATCATCTGAAGACCCTGCAAGAGCGGAACTCCTATTCAAAGACCGAC
>CALUOV010000085.1 GCA_944322275.1 uncultured Bacteroides sp.
GAGTCAATCTCCGGCTTGACGCACTGGTCGCCCCACCATTGCAGTCCGTAGAGGTTCTCGGTGTAGCGGTAGGTCTCGCCTCCGGGAATGAGGTCTTCCAGCGTAGGCATCTTCAAGGATGATGGGTCTTGTGCCATGGTGTTCATCGGGTATAAAGCGGCGGTTGCCAAGAATGTGGCAAGCAGGCCGCGGGTCAGTTTCTTCATCATACTATTTATTCTTATCGTTATTGTCTTTGATCTTAAAGCCTTCTACCACTGTACGGTTCAGCGGTGTCTGGCGTACTTGTATGGCGGCGCTTAAGGGATGCCCTCATGATGTTGATGTTGACCTGTATGGCTTGCGGGCTCCTTAATACACCGGAAAGCATGGCTACGCCTTGTTCGGTGAAAGCGAAAGGCATAGCCGAAGCATGTTTCATGTTAAGGGGTAACTGGTCGCAATTTGCGACCAGTTGATTCCATTCATAGTTGTTCAATTGAAACATGAAATCTGATGGGAAGCGTTCCATATTACGGCGCACTTGCTCTTTAAGTCGTTTAGTTTCTACCTCATACATCTCCGCCAAATCAAAGTCCAGCATCACACGCCGGCCTCTGATTTCATATATCTTGTTTTCTATTATGGTAAGTTCGTCCATGCTGCTGCCTGTTTATTCTCCTTTCTTCTCTCCCCGTTCGCGTGCCTCACGCCGTTTGCGTTCCGGATACGACTCGCCCGACCGGGGACGGCGTTCTTCGTAACGGGGCCGGTCGTCGCGACGGGGACGGTCGCCATACGAGGGGCGTTCCTCACGTCTGGGGCGGTCATCCCGACGCGGGCGGTCATCAAAACGGGGCCTGCGGTCATCGCTCCGGAAGGGACGGCGCTCGTCACGGTCGCCGGGTCTGGACTCGCGGCGCGGCTTGCGGTCGTCGTCCCGGCGGCGTTCTTCGCGCTTGTCCAGCCGTCCGCCCTCACGGCGGAAGTCGGGATACTTGCCGTCGAATATCTCGTATTCGCGCAGCTCGCAAGGCAGGGCACCGTTGAGCAAGGGGATGCGGACGGTGGCCTTCAGGCCGATCTGGTCGAAACACTCGTCCCGGTAGGACAATATCCACGCCGTGCCGCCCGTGAAGGCATGCTTCAGCCGCTCGCCTATCATCTCGTACAGCCCCAGAAGGTCGTCCGACGAGATGCGTTCGCCATAGGGCGGGTTGGTGATGAGGATGCTTTTCTTCCGTGGTTGGGTGAACTGCTGGAAGGGCTGCAACTTCAGCTCCACGTCCTTGCTGACGCCCGCCGCCTTGAGGTTGCGGGTAGCTATTTCGATGGCGCGGGGATTGTTGTCGTAGGCGTATATCTTGTGGTTGAAGTCACGCTCTCGGCTGTCATCGTTGTAGATGCGCTCCAGGAGGTCGGCGTCGAAGTCGGGCCACTGCTCGAAGGCATAGGACTGGCGGAAGACACCGGGCGCAATGTTGCGGGCGATGAGTGCCGCTTCGACGGGGATGGTACCCGAACCGCACATGGGGTCTATCAGGTCGCACCCGCCGTTCCAACCCGTCATGAGGATGATACCGGCGGCCAGCACTTCGTTGAGCGGTGCTTCCACGGCTTCCTGGCGGTATCCCCGGCGGTGGAGCGACTCGCCGCTGCTATCCAAAGACAAGGTGCAGGAGGTCTCGGCAATGTGGATGTTGAGTTGCACGTCGGGCTTGGTGAGGCTCACACTGGGTCGTCGGCCTGTCCGCTCGCGGAAATAGTCGGCGATGGCGTCCTTCACGCGGTAGGCCACGAACTTGCTGTGGCGGAACTCTTCGCTGAACACCACGGCATCCACCGCAAAGGTCTTGTCGGCAGGCAGGTAGTCTTCCCAACGGATGGCCTTGACTTGCTCGTACACCTCGTCGGCTGTCTGCGCCGTGAAGTGCTTGATGGGTTTGAGGATGCGCAGGGCGGTGCGCAGGCTGAAGTTGGCGCGGTACATCATCTCCTTGTCGCCCTTGAAGGACACCATGCGGCGGCCTATCTCGATATCGTCCGCACCGAGGGCGGTCAGTTCCTGTGCCAATACTTCTTCCAGGCCCTGGAAGGTCTTGGCGATTAATTCGAAGGGTTGTTCGTTCATTGGGTTATTTCTTGGCTTTTGTTTGTACGATTCTTGCTCCGGCGGGTACGTCTTCCGTCACCCAGATGTTGCCGCCCACCGTGGCTTCGCGACCTTTGGTGTTGGGGCGCAGGGTGGTAGCGTTACTGTAGACTATCACGTCGTCCTCCAATATCGGATGGCGGGGGATGCCTTTCACGGGATTGCCGTCGGCGTCGAGGGGGAAGCTCTTGGCACCCAGCGTCACGCCCTGGTACAGCTTCACGTGGCTGCCGATGACGCACGTCTCACCGATGACTACGCCCGTGCCGTGGTCGATGGTGAAGTGCGTACCTATCTGTGCGCCGGGATGGATGTCGATGCCCGTCTCACTGTGCGCCATCTCGGTGATGATGCGCGGGATGAGGGGTACGCCCAGCTCTAACAGCCGGTGGGCCATGCGATAGTTGCTGATAGCTCGAATGGCGGGATAGCAACTGATGACCTCACCGTAGCTCTTCGCCGCGGGGTCGCCGTTGTAGGCCGCCTCCACATCCGTGGCAAGTGTCTGCCGCAGGAGGGGCAGTCCACCGATGAAGACGCCGGCCGCCTCCTCGGCTTTCTCGCGCAAGCGGCAGAGATCCTCGCCTGTGTCCTCGAAGCAGAGGCCGGCGAGCAGTTGTTCGGTCAGCACCTCGTACAGCTCCTCCACCTGTACGCCCGTGTGGTACTGCAGGGTGCGGCTGCTGACGTTCGACAGGCCGAAGTAACCGGGGAAGACAATGCTGCGCGTCAGCTCCACCGCCCGGCGCAATGCCTTGCCCGAGGGCAGGGGATCACCGTCCCGATGACGGTGCAGCAACCCCTGATAGGAAGCCGGACAAGACAGCGCATCCACCGCTTCCTTCAGAATGTCGGTATAGTTTGCAGGACTCATATATTGATATATAGGTGTAAAACGGGGGCAAAGATAAGGAAAATAGTTGAAAAACTACAGCTCACTCGGCCGGTTTCCGAAGCTGCGGGCCGTGATTTCTTCCGCCTCTACCCGCCAGACGCGTACGCCCCGCACAGCCACATCGCTCATGCGCAGTTCCTCCCGCGTGAAGTGACGCATGAGCAGCATGAGCGCGCGGCGTTTCTCATCGGGGTCGGTGATGGCAGAAACCTTTCCCCGCACAATCACGCTGCGGCTCTTCATGCTGTATGAGCAGGCCATCTCGCGGTGCATCCACACCAGCTCGGCCCCGTCGCAGAAAGTGAGACACGCCACAGGTTTCGCCTCCAGCAGTTCCACTTTCTTTCCCTCATTACCACTATGCAAATAGACATGATCACCCTCTCGGGCAAAGTTCATGGGCAGGACGTAGGGCAGTCCCTCCCCGTCCGTGAGGCCCAACATGCAGTAGGGACAGCGGTCGATGATGTCGTCTATCACCGCCCGGTCAGTCAGATTGATGGTCTTCATATCGTAAGTTTATATGGTTCATGATACGTACTCATCCGTAAGGACAGGCAAAGATAGGATTTTATTTTGATACATCTTTCACGCACCTCCCATAATTCATTCCGCGCAAAGTATAGTACTACATGGGGCGTTATTGTCAGAAACACGTTATCTTTGTCTTCAAAATCAAAATGACTGACTTATGATACGAGAAGTGTTGGCTTCGGACTGCGAAGCTATCTGTGAGATTTATAACGAATACATCGTCCACTCTACGGCGACTTTCGAGGTGGAGGCGGTGACGGTGGAGGAGATGGCGCGGCGGGTGAAGGAGACGGCGGCACGCTTCCCCTACCTGGTGTGGACGGGCGAGGACGGACGAGTGGATGGCTATGCTTACGCGCATCCGTGGCAAGTGCGGGCGGCCTACGGGTGGACATGGGAGACGACGGTGTACGTGCGACGGGGCTGCGGAGGCAGGGGCATCGGCTCGGCGCTGATGCGCAGGCTGATTGAGGAGTGCCGCCGCAGGGGATGTCACGCACTGGTGGCGTGCATCACGGCGGAGAATGCTGACAGCCGCCGCCTGCACGAGCGGCTGGGCTACAAGCAGGTGTCGCTGTTCGAGGAGGTGGGCCGGAAGTTCGGCCGTTGGCTGGACGTGACGGACTATGAGCTCTTATTAAATGAAGAATGAAGAATCTCGGTACGCTATCAGAACGCATACCCACACCGTATGGCCATTCTTAATTCTTCATTCTTCATTATTTAAGCGAGTGCGAAGTCCAGCTGCTTCTTCTCCAAATTGGCGCGCGCCACGCGGATGGTGATGGGGTCGCCCAAGGAGTAGGTGTGGTTCTTGTTGCGACGTCCGCGCAGGCAGTAGTTCTTCTCATCGAACTCGTAGTAATCGTCATCGAGGTCGCGGATGGGTATCATGCCCTCGCACTTGTTCTCGTTCAGCTCCACATAGAGCCCCCACTCGGTGACACCGCTGATGACGCCATCGTACACCTGCCCTACATGTTCTTGCATAAACTCTACCTGCTTGTACTTCACAGACGAGCGTTCGGCCTGTGCGGCGAGTTGCTCCATGGCGCTGGAGTGCTCGCACAGGGCTTCGTACTTCTTCTCGCTGACGCTTCGGCCTTTCTCATCGAGGTATTTGGTGAGAAGACGGTGCACCATCATGTCGGGATACCGGCGGATGGGCGAGGTGAAGTGTGTGTAGTAATCGAAAGCGAGTCCGTAGTGCCCGATGTTGTGGGTGGAGTAACGTGCCTTCTGCATGGCGCGGATGGAGACGGTCTCTATGAGGTTGGCTTCCTTCTTGCCCTGCACGTCGGAGAGCAGGCGGTTGATAGACTTGGAGACATCGGTCTTGTTGCCCGTGGTGCGCAACTTGTAACCGAAGCGGGCGATGAACTGCGAAAGGGTGTCCAGTTTCTCGGGATCGGGCAGGTCGTGGATGCGGTAGGGGAAGACTTTGGCCTTCTTTCCTGCGGGAACGCGACCGATACGTTCGGCCACGGTGCGGTTGGCCAGCAACATAAACTCCTCGACCAGCTTGTTGGCGTCCTTGGACACCTTGAAATAGACGCGGAGGGGGCGCCCCTGCTTGTCGACATCGAACTTCACCTCCACACGGTCGAAGGCAATGGCTCCAGCCTCGAACCGGTGTTGGCGCAAAAGTTTGGCTAGGCGATCGAGAGTCAGTATCTCGGCAGCATAATCACCCTGTCCGGTCTCAATGATGGTTTGCGCATCGCCGTAGGTGAACCGGCGGTTGCTGCGTATGACGGTGTGGACGATACGCGAGTCGAGCACCCGAGCCTGGTCATCCATGCGGAATATGACGCTGTAGGCCAGCTTATCTTCATCGGGACGCAGAGAACAGAGGTTGTTGCAGAGGCGTTCGGGCAGCATGGGAATGGTGCGGTCCACAAGGTAGACGGACGTGGCGCGATGTTCGGCCTCTTTGTCGATGACGGTCCCTTCGTGCACGTAGAAGGTAACATCGGCAATATGTACGCCTACTTCCCACTGGCCGTTTCCCAGACTGCGCACAGAGAGTGCGTCGTCGAAGTCCTTGGCATCGCGGGGGTCGATGGTGAAAGTGGTGACCTTACGGAAGTCCTCACGCCGGGCAATCTCTTCGGGCGTGATCTCGGCGGAGATACGTTCGGCGGCGTCTTCCACGTTCTTGGGATAACTATATGGCAGGCCGAACTCGGCAAGGATGGCGTGCATCTCGGTGTTGTTCTCGCCCGAACGTCCCAAGATGTCGACTACCTGTCCGATGGGGTTCTTGGCTTTGTCGGGCCATTCGATAATCTTCACCACGGCCTTGTCTCCGTTCTTTCCGCCTTTAAGCTTGTCCTTGGGGATGAAAATGTCGTTGGCCAGGATGCGGTTCTCCGTAACAAGGAAAGCGTATCCCTTGGTCACTTCCAACGTACCCACAAAAGTGTCTTTGGCCCGTTGCAGTATCTCGACAACCTCACCTTCTGCCTGACGTCCGCGCCGCCGGGCGTAGCAGGCGATGCGTACCCTGTCGCCGGACATGGCGTGAGCGCAATTGCGCTCGGCTATGAAGACGGAATCGCCTCCATCATCGGGGATAAACGAATTTTTGCCATTACTTTTGCGCTGGAAAGTGCCGGTCATCTCAACGCCGTGATTGTTGAGACGGTAAATATGCTTCTCCGGCTCCAGAATGTAGTCGTCCTCTTTCAACTCGCCAAGGATGTCCACGCAAAGCATCTTTAGCGGATGCGTGGTGAGCTGCAATTGGTCGAAGATGTACTTCAGTGGCAGGGCCTCGCCTTGCTTCTGATGGAAGAAGTCGAGCAGCACTTTAACAAGCTGCTTCTTGGTCATGCGTTTACCCGCCTTTTTCCCTTTCTTGTCTTTTTTCTTTCCCATATATGGTCTATTTGTTAGATATTGCGGTCTGAACCTTTGCAAAGGTAGCAAACATTTAGGAAAAATGTCTTATCTTTGCCGTTCCTTTTGACAGAATATATAAGCAGGAGGTTTATTATGAACACTCAACTTTCGAATCAGCAGGAAGGAGCGCCCCGCGAGAGGGAAATCTACAAGGTGACGATTGTAGGCAGCGTGGTGAACTTCATGTTGCTTCTCTTCAAGTTCTTTGCAGGCATCGCTGGCCATAGTGCAGCCATGCTGGCCGATGCGGTACATTCGTTGTCCGACTTCGTGACGGACATCATTGTGCTGGTCTTTGTACGTCTCTCCTCCAAGCCCGAAGACGCAGACCACGACTATGGGCACGGCAAGTACGAGACGTTGGCCACGGCCATCATCGGCATCTGTCTTTGCATGGTAGGCCTGGGTATCTTATGGAATGGAGCGAACTCCATTTGGCAGGTCATCCAAGGCGGCACCCTGCCCGAACCGGGAATGCTGGCGCTGATAGCCGCACTCATCTCCATCGCATCGAAAGAAATTCTCTACCAATATACCGTTTACAAAGGCCGCAAGTTCGACTCGCAAGCCGTAGTGGCCAACGCCTGGCATCACCGTAGCGACGCGTTCTCGTCTATCGGCACGACGATAGGTATCGGAGGAGCCATCCTGCTGGGTGACCAATGGCGGGTACTCGACCCTATAGCAGCTGTGGTGGTCAGCTTCTTCATCATCAAGGTGTCTGTGAAGCTATTGGTGCCTTCCATGAACGAACTGTTGGAGAAATCATTGCCCGCCGAGGTGGAAAATGACATCCTCAACATCGTGCTCTCGTGTCCCGGTATCCAAGCGCCTCATCACTTGCGCACCCGTCGCATCGGCACCCGCTTGTCCATCGACCTGCATGTACGCATGGACGGCCGTCTGACCTTGGAAGAAGCGCACCACAAGGCCACAGAGATAGAGCGGAAGCTGAGGGAACATTTCGGGGCGCACACTTATATTAACATTCATGTAGAACCGCTGAAGTAAGAGACTAATGGAAAGCATACTGATAACCGGTGCCAGTGGCTTTGTGGGCAGTTTTCTGGTAGAAGAAGCTCTTCGAAGGGGGATGGAAACGTGGGCGGGCGTACGCTCTACAAGCAGCCGACGCTACCTGCAAGACCCTGCTCTGCACTTCCTGGAGTTGGACTTTGCCCGTCCGGACAAACTGGAGGCGCAGCTACAGACTCAAGACCGCTTCGACTACATTATCCATTGTGCCGGAGTGACCAAATGCGCTGACCCGACCGACTTCGAACGGGTGAACTACGGGCAGACACGATGCTTTGTAGAAACGCTGATACGCCTTGGCAGGACGCCCCGGCGGTTTGTCTTTGTCAGCACACTGAGCGTCTTCGGCCCCGTGCATGAGGAAACTTATGAACCCATCAAGGAAACTGACACTCCCCAACCCAATACCGCCTATGGCCGAAGCAAACTGAAGGCAGAACAATATTTGCAAAGCTTGACGGACTTTCCCTGCGTCATCCTCCGGCCTACCGGCATTTATGGGCCACGGGAGCGGGATTATTACCTCATGGCGGAATCCATCAAACGGCATGTGGACGTGGCTGCGGGCTTCCGCAGACAGGATCTGACGTTCGTCTACGTACAAGACGTGGTGCAGGCCGCCTTTCTCAGCCTGAAGAAAGAAGGCGTAACGGGGCGTGCCTACTTCCTGAGCGATGGGCGGGTGTACAACAGCCGCACGTTCTCCGATCTCATCATCCGAGAGTTGGGGCATCCATTCGTCCTTCGGCTGACATTGCCTTTGTGCGTGCTGAAAGCGGTATCGTTGTCAGTCGGATGGTTGGCGGGGCTTCGCCGAAAGACCAGTACACTCAATCGAGACAAATATCACATTATGAAACAACGCAACTGGCAGTGCGACATCACTCCCGCCGAACGTGAGCTGGGCTATCGTCCGGCTTATGACTTGAAAAGAGGAGTGCGCGAGACCGTTGCCTGGTATAAAAGAGAAGGATGGCTTTAGTAGATATATTCAAGATGGTAGATACCCGCAAGGGACTGTTTGCGATAGAGAAGGTAGCACTTCTCTACAATCTGCTGACGTCCCTACTGATTCTCCTGCTGTTCGAGCGAATGGACCATCCCGGACGGATGCTGACCGACCGTGCGCTGATAGCAGGCATGACATTTCTGCTGATGTACCTGTACCGCCTGGCACCGTGTAAATTCTCAGCTTTCATACGAGTGTGCATCCAGATGTCATTACTCTCTTACTGGTATCCAGACACGTATGAGTTCAATCGTCTGTTTCCAAATCTTGACCATCTTTTTGCATCAGCAGAGCAATGGATCTTTGGTTGCCAGCCCGCCCTACTATTTGCCGAGCATATGCCTTGGCTATGGATCAGCGAGCCGTTCAACATGGGCTATTTCTTTTACTATCCTATGATGCTAGTCATTGTCCTGTGGTACTTCATCCACCGATTTGACCTATTGGAAAAGGTGTCGTTCGTCATCATCTCTTCGTTCTTCATTTATTACCTTATTTATATCTTCCTACCCGTAGCTGGACCACAATTCTATTTTCCTGCCATCGGTATGGATTACGTATACCAAGGTGTCTTCCCTTCAATCGGCGACTATTTCGACCATCACGCCGAACTGCTGCCCGGTCCGGAGTTCGAGCAAGGTTTCTTCTACCGTCTGGTAGAACATTCACAGGAAGTGGGCGAACGTCCTACAGCTGCCTTCCCTTCGTCACACGTGGGCATCTCAACTATTCTGATGATTATGGCGTGGCGAGGCAACCGCTGGCTCTTCACTTGTCTTATGCCATTCTACCTGCTGCTGTGTGGTGCCACGGTCTACATTCAGGCACACTATGTCATTGACGCTATCGCCGGATTCATCTCCGCCTTTCCTCTCTACATACTCACGACACGGATGTTCAAACAATGGTTCGTGCGCAGACAGGACGCGCCACACACATATTCGTACGAAGAAGAGAAGTTTCAGCAGGACAAATATTGACTTTCTATTTGGTCGAGGATGTTAAAGAGTTCGGCTTTTGTCTCGGCACGCAACATGGCGATACGTGTCTCACGGAAATTGGGAATGCCTTTGAAGAGCGGCGTGGCAGCCAGGTGACGGCGCACGTGTAAAATACCCCGACGTTCGTCCAGCAGATTCACGCTGTCTTCCACCTCCTGACGCAATACGTTCAGTTTCCATTGAGGCGTAAGATCGGTCAATTCCTCACCAGCCTGCAAGTAATGCTTCACTTCACGGAATATCCACGGACGACCGAAACTGGCACGACCTATCATAACTGCATCTACACCGTAACGATCAAAACATTCTTTAGCACATTGGGGAGTAGTAACATCACCATTGCCAATGATGGGAATATGCATACGAGGATTATTTTTCACCTCGCCGATTAATGTCCAGTCAGCTTCGCCAGTGTACATTTGCGCACGAGTTCGTCCGTGTATAGTGAGGGCAGCGATACCGCAATCTTGCAACTGTTCGGCCAATGCCACGATAATCTTGTGTTCAGAATCCCAACCCAAACGGGTCTTAACAGTAACGGGAATCTTTACCGCATCTACCACTGCACGGGTTATCTCCAACATCAACGGTACATTCTGCAACATACCCGCACCTGCACCTTTGCCTGCCACACGCTTCACGGGACAGCCAAAGTTGAGGTCCAGCACATCGGGACGCGCCTGCTCTACGATGCGTGCCGCCTCTACCATCGTAGCTGTGTCCCGTCCATATATCTGAATAGCTACAGGGCGTTCCTCATCAGCAATATTCAGCTTTTGTTCCGTTTTGCTGACAGAACGTATCAATGCGTCTGCTGAAACAAATTCCGTATATACCATATCCGCTCCGAAGCGTTTACACATCAGGCGAAAAGCTGGATCTGTCACGTCCTCCATCGGGGCCAACATCACAGGACATTCACCCAGATCAATGTCTCGTATCTTCATACAGTCTCTCTTAATTTTAGGTGCAATAATTGACAAAAACATTATGAAATAGAATACTCATAACAAATTCATTATGCTTTTATCTCAAATTCTTAATCAGGTAAATTCATAAATAACAAAAAAGACTGCCTCAAAAATAGCATTGAAGTAGTCTCTATTTGTGAGTGATCCAAAGAATCTTTTTTGTTTAATTTGCAGTACCTTGCAATTCATTCCATACTTTTATCACGCCGCAAAGTTAAGAAAAGACGTTTAATAACGCAACTTCCATTGATTATAGTATCCCACTTTTTGCATTACAATTGCCTATGAAAGGCACAGACTTGTTGAGACTTTATCGTCTACATTCACCATATAAAAATGATTATAATATGCAGAAAATAGTATAAAGCAATAAAATCTGGCCGATTATGCATATTATTTCAAAAATATTCCCTACTTTTGCGACCAATTAAGAATAAATATGCAGAAGATGAAAAAGAAAGCCAACCGATTGGACGCCATTAAGATGATAATATCGAGCAAGGAAATGGGCTCGCAGGATGAATTGCTCCAAGCCTTGAACAAGGAGGGATTCGAGCTGACACAGGCCACCCTGTCGCGCGACTTGAAGCAGCTCAAAGTGGCCAAGGCCGCCAATACAAACGGAAAGTATGTATATGTGTTGCCTAACGATATCATGTACAAACGCACGACCACTCCTCAGAGCGCGAGTGAGATGATGAGGTCGACCGGCTTTGTGTCGTTGCAATTCTCGCGCAACATTGCCGTCATCCGAACCCGCCCGGGCTATGCCAGCAGCATTGCTTACGACATAGACAACCGTGAGTGCAGGGACATTTTAGGCACCATCGCCGGCGATGACACCATCATGCTGGTGCTGGCCGAAGAAGCCGCGCACGAGGATATCCGCGCTTTTTTGTCTGAAACCATACCGAATGTTTAAACAATAAAGATTGATATAGAATAATAAGTAGAAATGGACGTAAAGGAAATAGAAGTCATGGTGGCAGACGCCTCCCATGAAGTTTATGTAGACACCATACTCGACACCATCCGCGAAGCCGCCAAGAAGCGCGGCACAGGTATCGCCGAGCGCACACACGAATATGTGGCCACCAAGATGAAAGAGGGCAAGGCCATCATCGCCCTGCACGGCACGGAGTTTGCCGGATTCAGCTACATCGAGAGTTGGGGCAACAAACAATATGTAGCCACATCGGGCCTCATCGTACATCCCAAATACCAAGGCATCGGACTGGCCAAGCGCATCAAACAGGCCTCCTTCCGCCTGGCACGCCTGCGATGGCCGTGGGCTAAGATATTCAGCCTCACCAGTGGCGCGGCCGTGATGAAGATGAATACTGAACTGGGGTACGTGCCTGTCACCTTCAACGAACTGACAGACGATGACGCTTTTTGGAAGGGATGCGAAGGATGCATAAACCACGATATCCTTGTAGCCAAGAACCGCAAGTTCTGCATCTGCACGGC
>CALUOV010000086.1 GCA_944322275.1 uncultured Bacteroides sp.
GAAATCTTTGGAAATGAAGAATGAAGAATAGCCGCTGCGCGGCAAAATGAAGAATTACCATGCGGCGTGAAATTCTTCATTCTTAATTCTTCATTCTTCATTTAAATGATTCTTCATTTTCTGTACATCTCGTTCCACCATTCGGGGCTGTCCTGCAGCCACTTGGCAAACCACGCCATGATGGAGTTGTGCCACAGGACACGTTTGTTATAGTCGGATATAAAGTGGTTCTCGCCGTCGACTGTAATCAGTTCTACGGGCCGTCCCAGAATCTTCAGCGCGTTGTACAGCTGGATACTTTCGCCAATGGGGACGTTGGTGTCGGCAGTCCCGTGAAGCAGCAACAGAGGCGTATGGATTTTGTCCGCGTTGAACAGCGCCCCATGCTTGGTGAAAAGCTCCGGCCGGTTCCACGGATAGCTGCCCGCGGCTGCGGTGGCGTTGTACGAATATCCCCAATAGCCTTCGCCCCAATAGCTGGTGACGTTGCTGATGCCGGCGTGCGACACGGCCGCGGCGAAAAGGTCCGTCCGCGTTTGCAGATACATGGTCATGAACCCCCCGTACGAAGCGCCTAGGCAACCGATGCGTTCGGGATTGACAAACGGATGAGCCTCGCAGAACTTCTTCGTGCCTTCAATGATGTTGTCCGCCGTATAGTCCCCCCACGCGTTGACATGACGGGCGGAAAACTCCTGTCCGTAACCGATGGTTCCACTGGGCTGGATGACATAGACCACGTAGTCGCGCGAGGCGAAAAGCTGCGGGCTGTAAGGCGAAGTCATCCCGCGGGTCGTAGGCGTTGTCCCTCCGTAATAATAGACGATCAGAGGATATTTCTTCTCCGGGTCGAAATCAGGCGGCAGGCACATCATTCCCTCTATTACCGTACCGTCCGAAGCCGTAAAGTTCCATTCCTCCATGTGTCCGAAGCCGATTTCGTCCAGTCTTTTTTTCATCGGATGCGCCCATACTTCCGAAGTCCGCTTCTTGGCGTCATACAGATAAGCCACTCCCGTCGACGTGTTTCCCCCGCCCACGTAAGCCGCCACGGCAGGATTGTCTTCCGCCACCGAGAAAGACGTGATGACATCCTCCTCCAGCGGCAGCCTCTCGAACAGGTCCTTTTCCGGCACATAGCGGTAGACGTGCCGGCAGTCCTTGTCCGTGGTGTTGAAGTAGATGCATCCGTCGGCGCGGTTCCATTGCAGCAGCGTGACCGAAGGATTGAAGTCGCGGGTGATGGGCTTCACCTCCCCCGTACCGATCTCCATCAGGAAAGCCTGCACGTCGAACAGGTTGCCCGTGGGGTGGGGCGCGTAGTTTTTCCCGATGCCGCCCAGCGCGTCCGGTCCGCCCAGTACGACCAGCCTCTTGCCGTCGGGCGAGTAGGCGGCCTGGTTGAGGTAAGGGTCATCCTTTATCAGCGTATCGGCCTCCATGGTGGCCAGGTCGATTTCGAAGAGCGAGGTCAGCGAGAAAGGACACTCCGTGATGTCCGGCTTCGACGAGGTGCAGAGCAGCTTCGAGCCGTCCGGCGAGATGTCATTCAGGTAGACGCTTTGCCTGCCGAATGTCAGCCGTTGCGACAAGCCTGTTTTCCGGTCATATTTTACTAAGTAAGTCCGGTCGCGCCATCCCGGTATGCGGTCGTCCGGCATCAGGACCTGTTTCAGCGGCCCTTTCGCTTCCCCGCCCTTGTCCGTGTCGGTGTACACCAGGTAGTCTTCGGTCGGCGCCCACACGAAACGCCCTTCCGGCAGGTTCTCCATCAGCGTCTCCTCCCGCATGGTGGCGGGGTCGAAAACCATCAGGTCGTTCGCGGCGTCACCTTTCACGGTGTAATACAGCCGGTTGCTTGCCGGCATCCATCGCGCGTTGGTCGGCACGTTGGGATGGATCACCCTGCCGCTTTTCACCTCCGTCAGCACCTGCCACGTCCGCGAGCGTCCCTCCGGATAGTTGTTCCAATAGTAGGTGAGCAGGTATTTCCCGTCCGCGGAGAGAGAAACGCCATACACCTTGTCGCCGAACGCCGTGTCGTACAGCGAGAAGCGGCGCTTCATGTCCGGGTCCATGCGGACGTCCGCCTGTTCAAAGCCCTTGCCCGCCACGAACTCGCACTTCAGGGCCGGAGCCGCCTTGTCTGTGGCCGTTGAGAGGAGCTTGATGGCAATGTCATAGTCCGCTTCCGGCTCCAAGCTCAGGCTGACTTCCGCTGGGCGGACGGCCGAAAGGCTGTCTTCCGCGCTGTCCTTTACCAGTTTGGATTCCCCGTTGACAAAGACCTCCCACCTTGCCGGCGAGGAAATCATCAGCGTCCCCTTCGTGAAGCGTGCGGCGCGCAGGCGGGTGGAGAACAGATACAGCAGATGCCCTTTTTCAGCCTTGCCCACTGTCACATACCCCGCAGTGTCCGTCTCTACCCTGCTGTACGCATAAGCGCCGAAGTCCAGGTCCACTTTGGTCTGCAGCACCTGTTTCAGCGTAAACGCCTCCCCGTCAAAGTTCACACTGTCGCCTTGCAGCGGGCTTTGCAAAGCGATGGCGGGGCGCACGCGAAACGTCGTGGCCCGCTCTCCCGCGTGTATCGACAGGGCCGCGCACAGCCCCAACGTACACCCTAACCATCTTACCGTCTTATTCATTTACTATTTACTATTAAGATTTCAGAGCTCAGAAATCAAAGTTTGGCACACAGATGACACAGATTAAACGAGATGACCACAGATTTTTTAAGAGGCTTCGCTCGGATCTTTCTGATTTCAGAGTTCATAAATTAGAAAAATCTATGAGAATCAGTCTCATCTGTGTGCTGAATTCTTCATTCTTCGTTCTTCATTCTTCATTTAAAAAGGCTTTCCACAGGTTGTTCTCCGGCAGGGGAGCTTCCACCTCGATGAGCTTGTGCGACACCGGGTGCTCAAAGCACACGCGGCGGGCATGCAGGCAGATGCTTCCATCCGGGTTCGAACGCGGAAAACCATACTTCAAATCCCCCTTGATGGGGCATCCTATCCGGGCCAGCTGGCAGCGTATCTGGTGGTGCCGTCCCGTTTTCAGGTCCACCTCCAGCAGATAATAGTTGTCCGAACGGCTCAGGATCCGGTAGTGCAGGACGGCCCGCTTGCTTCCAGGCTTTTCCGTGTCGGACGCGTAACTCTTGTTTTGCTTTTCGTTGCGCGTCAGATAGTGCGTCAGCACGCCCTCTTCGGCCGGCGGCCGGTTCTTTACGATGGCGAGGTACGTTTTCCTCACCCCGCCCGTCCGGAACATCTCGTTCAGCCGTGCCAGCGCCTTGCCGGTTTTCGCCAAGACCACAAGGCCGCTTACGGGGCGGTCCAGGCGGTGCGTCACCCCGATGAAGACATTGCCGGGCTTGTGATACTTCTCCTTCAGATACCGTTTCACGGTTTCCGACAGCGGAGTATCGCCCGTCTTGTCCCCCTGCACAATCTCCGAAGCGGTCTTGTTGACTATTATCAGATGATTATCCTCGTAGACGACGGTCATCTATTCATTTACTGTTTTTTTATTTACTATTTACTATTTTGTCATGCTGAACGTAAGTGAAGCATCTCCCAGGTACATGCAGGAGATTCTTCGCGTTGCTCAGACTATACCTTAATGAATTCTTCAAAAAGTGGTTTTGAGCGTAGCTAATGACTTTACTATTTAGCGATTTCAGAGTTCAGATTTCAGGTTTCAGCACCTGATTACATGTTCATTCCGCCGTCAATCTGAATCACCTGTCCGGACACATACGACGACAAGTCCGACGCCAGGAAGGTCGCCACGTTGGCCACATCCTCGGGTGTTCCGCCCCGCCGCAGCGGAATCTTCTTGCACCATTCCGCCTTCACCTCGTCCGACAGGGCGTCGGTCATGGCCGTCATGATGAATCCCGGCGCGATGGCGTTGGCGCGTATGCCGCGCGACCCCATTTCCTGGGCGATGGATTTGGCCAGGGCTATCATCCCCGCTTTCGAGGCCGCATAGTTGGCCTGCCCCGCATTGCCGTGCACGCCCACCACGGACGCCATGTTGATGATGCTTCCCGCCTTCTGCCGCATCATGACGGGCGTGCAGGCATGGATGAAGTTGAAGGCCGACTTCAGGTTCACGTTGATGACCATGTCCCATTGCTGTTCGCTCATGCGCATCATCAGCCCGTCGCGTGTGATGCCCGCGTTGTTCACCAGTATGTCGATGCGTCCGAAGTCCTTGTGGATGCTTTCCACCACCTTGGCCGTATCCTCAAAGCTGGCCGCATTGGACGCATAAGCCTTCGCTTTTACGCCCAATGCTTCAATTTCCTTCACGGTGTTTTCGGCATTTTCGTCGATAACCAGGTCCGTAAACGCCACGTTTGCCCCTTCAGCGGCAAACTTCAGTGCGATCGCCTTGCCGATACCCCTTGCGGCACCGGTCACAAGCGCAGTTTTTCCGTCTAATAATCCCATACGTTCATTTATTAATTTAACGATTTACTATTTACTATTTAAAAAGATTCTTCATTTAAGAAGTTCTTCATTCCTTTTTATGCAGTGCCCCGAACACCAGCCGTTTCACGTATCGTTCGCGGGTCGTGTCGTCCAGGTTCGGTCCGATCTGCCCCCTGATGTAAGGCACCTCGATGCCCTTGACGCAATAGTGCAGCAGTTCGGCCGTCATGTCGATATCGTCAATGCGGAACACCCCTTTCTCCACCCCTTCGCGCAGCACGTCTTTGAAGAGCAGCACCTCCTTCATGTCGAATCGTTTGCGCACCTTCTCCACCCTCCAGATGTCGCGGAAGAAGTACGCCCTGAGCGTACCGTTTCGGTAGACCACCTCCTTTACCACATCCAGTCGTGTGTAGATAAGCTCCAGTATTTTTTCATCCGGCGGGCAGTTTTTTTCCGCCACCCGTCTCATGGTCTCCAGCAGGATGTCCAGTTCCGACTCCACCACCGCCATATAGATATCCTCCTTGCTTTTGAAGTACGTGTAGACCGTCCTTCTTCCTTTTTTTGATGCGAGGGCGATATCGTTCATCGTTGTGTTCTCGACCCCCATTTTGGCGAACAGTTGTCGAGCCACGTCCACCAACTTGTCTTTTGTCTTAGCTACCGGCATAATTCAGGCTGCGCATTGCGTTTTAATTGAGCAAAAGTAAGCCTTTTTCCTTAATAATACAAGAATTTAAAAAAATATCTGCCAAGTATTTGTTTTTTCGAAAAATAGCCGTACCTTTGCACCCGAATTAAGAATAACATCGCGGAGTGGAGCAGTTGGTAGCTCGTTGGGCTCATAACCCAAAGGTCGTAAGTTCGAGTCTTGCCTCCGCAACTTCTGAAAGAGATAAATGCTGATAAAAGGCGTTTGTCTCTTTTTTATTATTCAGCTTTTGCAAACTCAAACTGTAGCTGAGCCGTAAATGCCTTCTTGGCGATATCCGTTTTTTGGCAATGTTTGGCGGAGTGCTTATCTTTGTTGCGTGAAAACGAAGCCAAAACTTCGGCAAGCTCAACTGCAAACTTGGACCTACCAAAGGTTGAATATTTTAATTCTATGGTATTATGAAAAGGAAAACAACTCTTTGTGGAAACGTGGCACGTATTCTCGCTTCCATTCTTTTGGTTTGGGGAATGTCTCTACAGATGAATGCTGGGGAAAGTGTGCGCAAGCAACTCTTTGATTTCGATTGGAAATTCGCCCTGGGTGATCAGGACGGTGCTTCTGCTCCGGATTTCGATGACAGAGATTGGCGTGTGCTGGATTTGCCGCACGATTGGAGTGTGGAAGGAGTCTTCAGCCCCGATGCCCCTATGGGGAACGATGGCGGTTATTTTCCTGCAGGCATTGCCTGGTATCGCAAGACTTTTGAAATGCCCGCTGATTGTGAAGGCCGCCAGACTGGCATCTACTTTGAGGGAGTTTATATGAATAGCGAAGTCTTTATTAACGGACATTCATTGGGCGTGCGGCCTTACGGTTATTCTTCGTTCTTTTACGACATGACGCCCTACGTACGCCCGGGCGAGGAGAATGTCATTGCAGTGCGGGTGGATAATTCAGAGCAGAAAAATTGCCGGTGGTATTCCGGCTCGGGCATCTACCGCCATGTGTGGCTCATGCAAACCGACCCGGTGCACATTGCTCATTGGGGCACTTTCATTACGACTCTTGAGGTGAAGGAGGCGCAGGCTACGGTGCGTGTGAAGACTCGGTTGGAGAACGGGACTTCCGTTTCCCGTCGAGTGACGCTGACCACTCGGTTGAGTTTGAAGGCTGTGGATAAAAGCAGTCAGGCTACGGAGGTGGAAATTCCGGCTGAAAGTTCGCTGGAAGTGACGCAGAACATCCGGATAGACGTTCCCGCTTTGTGGAGTCCGGAAACTCCTAATCTGTATGTGGCTCGTTGCACGGTGTCGGAAGGGGAGAATACTTTGGATGAAGTGGTGCAGCCATTCGGCATCCGCACCATAGCCTATTCTGCCGAGAAAGGCTTCTTGCTGAACGGGAAGCCCGTGAAACTTTACGGAGGTTGTCTTCATCATGATAATGGCCCGTTGGGTGCCGCTGCTTACGACCGTGCCGAAGAGCGGAAGGTGGAGTTGATGAAGGCTGCCGGATTCAACGCTGCCCGCACCTCGCACAACATTCCTTCCGAAGCTTTCCTCAATGCTTGCGACCGCATCGGCCTGCTTGTGATTGATGAGGCTTTCGATGGGTGGCGCGATGCCAAGAATAAGTTCGATTATTCCATTTACTTTGATGAATGGTGGGAGCGGGATGTCACGACCATGGTGTTGCGCGATCGCAATCATCCGTCTGTCGTCTGTTGGAGTATCGGCAATGAAGTGATAGAGCGTAAGAAGTTGGAAGTAGTCTCTACGGCCCGGAAGCTGAAGGATGCTATTCGCAGGCATGACACCACCCGTCCGGTGATTTCTGCCCTGGCTGCCTGGGACAATGATTGGGAAATCTACGACCCTTTGGCTGCTGTGCACGACATTATTGGTTACAATTATCTGCTCGATCGTGCTCCCGCTGACCACAAACGTGTGCCTTCGCGCATGATTATCCAGACGGAATCTTATCCTCGCGATGCTTTTAAAAATTGGGCTTTGGTTAATGACAACAGCTATATCTTGGGTGACTTTGTCTGGACTTCTCTCGACTATTTGGGTGAATCGGGCATCGGGCGTTATTATTACGAAGGCGAGTCGGAAGGCGAACATTATCACCGCAATCAGTATCCTTGGCACGGCGCTTATTGCGGAGATATTGACCTGACGGGATGGCGCAAACCTATATCTTACTATCGTGAATTGCTTTTCAATCCCACGGAAAAGCTCTACCTCGCAGTAAGAGAGCCGGATGGTTACTATGGTAAAATCAAGGAGACATTGTGGTCTGTATGGCCTACATGGGAAAGCTGGAACTGGCCGGGGCACGAAGGCAAGCCCATTGAAATCGAAATCTACTCTCGCTATCCCAAAGTACGTCTGTATTTAGACAACCAGCTAGTAGGAGAGCAACTTACCGGACGCAAACAGGCCTTTAAAGCGATATTCTCTGTTCCTTATCGTCCCGGCACTCTGAGAGCCGTTGGTATAGAAAACGGACAAGAAGTAGAAGCTCAGGAACTTGCCACAGCTGGCGAAGCCTCTCAAATACGTCTGACCGCCGATCGTAATATCCTTACAGCCGATGGCCAAGACCTTTCGTTTGTTACGGTCGAAATAGTAGACAAAGACGGCCGGACGGTGCCCAATGCCGATAATTTGTTGACTTTTGAAGTCAAAGGAGCCGGTGTCATCGCCGCAGTAGGAAACGCCAATCTGAAAGACAATGATTGCTACATCGCTCATACCCGCCGGGCATGGAAAGGCCGCGCTATTGTGGTGCTGAAGAGCATGCGGAAAAGCGGAACCATCAAACTGAAAGTTACAGCTCCAGAATTACGCTCCGCTTCATTGAATATTCAGACACGCAAGTAGCAAACGTTTTGTATAGAGTAAGCTAAAGTATAGGTAAAGGGAAACTTCTCTCTTTGCCTACACTTTGCTTGGGTTCATTTAAAAAGATTCAAATAGGAGCCTTTTGGAAATCGGGCAGCCTTTATACTTCGCTGAAAGCACTGAATTCTCCGTCCACTGAAAGTACTACTTATTTATGTGCGAAATTTGAATTCTTTAATCCCTTTTTATCCGTTTTTATTCGGCTATTTCAACAATACTCCGTACATTTGCAAGAAATAGAACTTTAAAATTGCATGATTATGGAACGAAAACTGAAAAATGCACAGCATCTGAACACAAACAGACAGTTTATGATAGGCAATGGCATCCTGGCTTTTGCGGTTATAGCCGTGATTGTCATATTTGTCTACATGAGTTTGCGCCTCCAGCGTGAGAGGGAAGGTGAGCGTTATTTTACCGAGCAATATACCATCTCATTGGTCAGTGGGTTTGAAGGTGATTCCATATCGGTCCTGATTAACGACAGTCTTTTGCTGAATCGTGTGATTGACAGCCAGCCTTATGACCTTCAAGTGAAGCGTTTTACCGAGGAAAGCACGCTGATGATTGTGGACAATGCTACGGAACTGCTCTCCGTTTTCGAGTTGAGCGAACGGGGCGGCACCTACCGCTACGAAAAGGAAAACGGAAAAGTGAGGCAGTTGCCGCAGGAATAAAGCACCTGTATCTTTATGGTTTATAGCGCAGTCTGGAAATTCTTCAATTCCTGTCGTAAGGTCGCAGACTGTCCGCCTGTGAGTCTGTCAAGCATGTCCCAAAACGCTTCGCTGTGGTTCATAATGCGGGTGTGCGTCAGTTCATGCAGCAGTACGTAGTCCACCAGGTGGGTGGGTAATAGCATCAGGTAGTAGGACAGGTTAATGTCCTGCCGTATCGAGCAACTGCCCCAGCGGGTGGTGCTCGAGTTTATTTTCACGTTTCGGTAGCTCATTCCGTTTTGCCGGGCCAACTCCTTCAATCGGCCTGGAAGCACCGACTTGGCGCGCGAGCGCAAAGCTTCGCCTACCGCCTTTCGTAACCAGTTTTGTAGTTTTTCGTCTGAGAAATCTGTATTGGGCGGGCAAATGATTCGGATGTCTGTTCCATTGGCGCGCAATAGGAAGCGATCGTACTCCCCTTGCTCCAGGCGCAGATGCAGAAAGTCTGTGTCTATTTTATAATTCAAGTCGATATGTACAATGTGCCGCTTGCTGTAAGTTTCCCGCAAGCGGGGTCTCAGTTCTTCAAGTGCCTGTTGCAAGGTGGCTGGTGTGGTGCCCATGGGTAGAGTGGCATGAAGCCCATCTTCCTTCGCGCGGAACACCAGTCGGCGGGCACGAACGTTGAAGTGGAGCTTAATCTGCCCCAACTCGGAGTCTGCCCATACGGGTGAAGTTATCGGACAATGAATCATATGCGGCTGCAAAGAAATGCATTTTTGTTCGAAAATGCAAGAATGCAGTGTGCGAAAACGGACACGCTGTCCGAAAACGAACAGCCGGATGTCCCGTTATTTGCTCATAATCAGCTATCTGACTTTATGGCACGCCTCTTGCATAGATACGGATAAAAAACAAACGCAACCGCTGCAACTTTTCCAAGGCCGCTTGCGTCTAATAGAATAAGAAAGGGAAATCATTTTAAAAACATTACATCAATATGAAAAAGTTCGCAATCGTAGCATCGGCCTTCTTGTTGGCTGTTTCGTTGAGCGCTTGTGCTCAGTCTTATAAATATAGTGTTAAATCCGGTATATTCAGTGGTAAAGTGGTGGAGGCTAGTGACAACTACGTAACCAAAGAAATCCGGCTGAAAGATTTCGATGAGATTTGTGTGACGGGAAGCGTGAATGTCAGTTATACGCAACGGTCGGGCAAACCCAAAGTGGAAATCTATACCTCGGACAACGTGGTAGACTTGCTTGACATTTATGTAAAGAATGGACGGCTGAATGTAGGATTCAAGAAGGACGTGAATGTAAAATACAACAAGTTGGCAGTGCGTGTATCTTCCGATGACCTCAGCAAGGTAAAGGTCGTAGGTTCGGGCGATTTTAAGTTTGTCAATGGATTGAAGACCGATGTGTTGTCCATCAGTGTAGCGGGTTCGGGCGATGTGAAAGGCGAGGACATCCTGTGTTCCCAACATTTGTCAATGAGTGTGGCAGGTTCGGGCGACATCAAAGGGAGAAACTTCAGTGCTGAATCGTTGGAAGTCTCCGTCGCCGGTTCAGGAGATTTGATTCTGGAAGATGTTAAGGCAACTAAGACTGAGGCACGTGTAGCCGGTTCGGGCACTGTCCGGATGAATGGCCGTACACAAGATGCCGAGTATAGTGTGGCCGGTGCAGGCGACTTGTTTGCCGATGATTTTGAGGCGCAAAACGTAGAAGCCAGCGTAGCCGGTGCGGGTGACATCCGCTGTTATGCTGTGAAGTATCTGAAAGCCCGTACTGTGGGTAGCGGCGAAATAGGTTATAAGGGTAATCCGGAAGTAGATTATCCCGATAAGAAATTGTACAGACTTTGACCTGAAACCTTTTCGTTTTCTCTCTGAATGCCCGCCTGAGGGCCGGGCGTTCTTTCTCTAACAAGATGCATCAGAAAGAAAGGCTTTGATACGCGGAGCCTTTCTTTTTGTTTCCTCAAGACACTTTCTATTTTCAGGCTACGTAGACGTGCAGTGGCAAAGTCTTCGTACCGACGGTTTACAGTGTAAAGCACCATGTGTCGTACACCTTTCTTGTATTCGTAGATATGGTTCAGGAAAACCTTCTGTTCGGCCAGGTGGATGTCGGGGTTGGCTATTGTCTCTTTATTGTATGTTGTAAATAATATTTTATCATCGGGGCAAAGTGTGTGGCGGATGCCAAATGCTTGATTATTCCTTCGGTAAGTGATTAATAGAGCATTTCCCAAGCCGTCTATTATCCACTTGCCAAGTGGTTAATAGAACATTCAGGCAGTGATTAATGATCCACTTGCCAAGACTTTTATTCATGTTTTCAAATGTTTTCCAATATGCTGATTATTAATAAAATACATGTTTGTCGACATCGCTTCCAAAACTTTAAACAAGGTGGCTTCTCTGCTAATGTTACCTCTTTTTTATCGGCGAATGCTTCTTTCTTATTTAGAAAAAAGTCAAGAAATTTGTTTAAATGAAATATTTTTTATAATTTGCAGGCGATATAAACTAAGTTGACGTTGCTAATTAACTTAATAGAAAGGAGTAAAGCTATGAAAAAGTTTAGTTGGATATATCTATTATTTGTTGTATGCCTCTGTACAATGGGATGTGAAGATTCATTGGGAACTTACCAGTTTACATTCGATGCCGATGGTAAATGCTATTTGGCGGGTATGACTTCTATCAGTCGTTGATTATTGAGGTGAATGGAACAGAAATGTACGCCATTGCCGGACCGGGAAACAAGACGCTGCTTCCGGGGTATGACAAAAGGGATAGCTATTTCTATCTTCGATTGGAAAGAATGACGGCAGAAGAAATTGCCGCTAAGGATGAAAAGTATGATTACCATTGGGAATATGAAAAGGAGTTTGGACAGTAAATATAGTTTTTAACAAGTCGAATTGAATTATGAAAAAGTTAATGTTTGCATGCGCCGCCGTGCTGGGAATGCTGGCGGCCTGCCAGAGTGACGAAGGGGTGAACAACAAGGTACCGAAAGAGTACCGGCTCATTGAATTGACGGAAGCGCAGACCCGCATGGCTTCCGAAAGTACGGACTTTGCTTTCAGATTTTTCCAAACGGCAAACGAAGTGCTGGGCAAAGAAACACAGAACCGGGACAAACTGATTCTTTCCCCGCTGAGTGCCTCGTATGCGCTCTCAATGCTAGCCAATGGAGCGGACGGAACAACTTTGGCGGAGCTGACGGAAAC
>CALUOV010000087.1 GCA_944322275.1 uncultured Bacteroides sp.
GCCCATTTTTTTTTCTTCTTCTGTGTCTTTGTTGTCCAAAGCCTCGAATGCATCCGTAAGCGCTTGTTGGAACATGTTGTCGGTAAAATCGCCTTCTGCATCAGGTTGTGACTTCAAGACAGAAAGTCCCATGGATTCGCATACTGTGGCGCTGGCCACTTCGCCGGCATCGTGCCCACCCATACCGTCACAAAGAATGAAGAGACGGTCTGTGTCTTTGATGTTTTCAGGAAGTGGAAACGTGCAGTCTTCTTGGTGGGGATTACCTTCGGCGTCTATTCGTTGTCCGTATTCCCAGATGGTATATACTTTCAGTTTGTATTTCATAAGAATATGTATTTAGTTAAATGTCTGTAGCTTCGTTATCAGGTATCTCAAAACGAGCTTCTACATCGGGTAGGCGGATGATGTCGCGATGGTGTAGAATGACGCAATCGCCATATTCCAGCTTGTTTTGCCCGATGAACGTGGGGTTCACTTTCTCTTTATAGAGAGAAGCGTAATGCACGAATCCTTTTTCCGGGACCTTTTTGATCTCAATTACTAAGTGTTCCCGGCTCATGCGTTTGGTCTCGCAGGGAACCTGGCACGTGGCGGATGAGGCTGAGGCCTTGCGTCCGATGATATTTTTGCCGGGCTTCAGTTGGAAAGACAAGCCTAAAGTTGGGATAACCAGTTTGCCTAGCGTGTAGTTGGGACCTTTATCAATGTTTGTTTCAGTCTCTTCTTTTGTATATCCACCTTTGCTGTTCGGATATTCGGTCCTTTCTTCCTTGCTGGCGATTCTTCGGAAGGCGGAAAAAGGCGATTTGTTTTTGCAAACGGGACAAGTTACGGATTTGGATTCGATGCCTGGTTGGCTTTGAACCGAAAGGACGCTGCCGCATACGGGGCATCCTATTTTTAAAATATTGTTCATCATGCTTTTTTAGAATTAAAATTAAAGTCGTTTACCAGATCATGACGGGCATATCGTCTGAGAATTTTCCCCACATGACCGGGTGCTGTTTGTTATTGGATAACTTTACGACACCTGCGTGTACGTAATTAAAAAGTTCTTTGGCCGTAATGATACGGTCTCTGTTGGCATCCGCACCTCCCCGGAGTCCTCTTTGGAGGTAAGTGGTGAAGTAGCCGTTCTGCATGTTGCGTTGTTCAATGGACGTTTCGTTGCTTCTGGACGAAAGAAACAGCATGACATTCGCCTTGCGGGCGGCTGCGACAGCACTGTTGGAATTTCTCCCGGGAGTCCGTATTTTGCCGGAATAACAGGCATCCGCAAAGATCATCTTGTTCCTGCATTTGTTCTTTGCCATTGCCTTGCGTACTTTGTCATAACTTAGCGCTGCATCGTAAGCGGCAAATCCTCCGGGATAGCCATGCCCGCTGAAGAAGAACACCACAATGTCATTGGCTGTGGCTCTTTTGAAGGTTTCTTGCAGGGCTTTCAGAATGTTGGCGGCAGTGGCCTGCTGGTTCAGCAATTGTTTGTAGGTGACATCGGTGTTTTTGCTGTACAGCCAGGAAATGGTTTTCGCGTCGTTAGCAGGAAGCGTTAAGTCGCTATCTGTTCCCGGATAGTCCGATATACCTACCGAAACCAGATACACCTTGGCCGAAGCTATGGAGTAAACGCCCAATAGGAACAAGGTGAGTATAAAAATAATCTTAGCCTTCATATACATCGTTGTTAGTATAATCTATGTAATCGGGTTCATCGGTCGCGGCATACAAGTCAGCGTTGGGATCAGGGCCGGTGAAACCGCCCATATCGTCCACTGTAAGTCCTTGATCGGCGATGTCCACAATTTCATTTTCGCTGATCTGATTGTCTCCGTTCGCGTCTGTAACCATTGCATCGAACACTTGGTCGTTGTCCACGTCAATGAGATAGACATCTTGATTGTTTACTGATACTAAACCGATATTAGCTCCGCTTTCGGCATCGTGTTCCACTCCAAGCACTTGTACTTCAAGCTCGTCCGTACTTTCCAAGGTCTCGTCCGATGGGTAAGCCTGTATTTCTTCTTCCGCCGGTTCGTAACCCACTGGCTGAATGGCTTCATCCTCTATAACGGCAAAGTCTTCGGGCTCTACGTCTGGAGTCCCGTCTATGGGAGCGGATTCATCGGCCACCCAGGCAAAATGCTCGTTGTAATCTTCACGCGCTTCAGCGGACAGGTTGTCCCATTCATCAGCTGTGTATGTGTTGTAGAGATTACCATGCCATTCGAACACGCCTCCTGGGCCTACTTCCGCCCGTGCGGCAGCGAAAGCTTGAGAGAACGACATGTCATCGTCCACACAGGTGGCCATCGAGATGCTTTCGTCCACGATGGGGGCGGGTTGCTCCGGTTCGTGAGCAGGGGTTGAGGCTGGAACGGTAGGATCATCAGGATCGGGCGGGGTTGCACTGGTAAAAAGCGAGTAGGCCGCACCGAACAGGATGCCCGTACCGCCGCTCATCGCTACTTTCTTCCACGTGCCTCCCTTTTTAGTTGCCGGAGCCGCTTCAGAAACTTTAGCCGTTGTATCCTTTTTCTGTTCGTCCATGTGGGTCGATTCATCATGCGTGGTGGTTTCGTTGGTCTCGAAAACTGTATCTTCCGTATTCATAATGATTGTTTTTTAGCGATTAAACATGTTGTTATTTCTTTCCCGGCCGATTCCCTTGCGACTGGCGCAAGCGGTTGAATTGTTCTAGAAACTGTGTCGGGAGCGGATTGTTGGGAGTGAGTTCGGCTATCTCCAATTCCACTTCTACCAATTGCGAACGCAATTCCAGACAGATGGAGTCTTGGGTCAAGTTCATCTTTTCCATGGTTTCGGCTGATACGCCTTCAATGGATTGGTTTCTTTTGCGGTCTTCTATCTCAATTTGCTTCTGAATGTCCGCTTTGCGGGTTTTTAACTCGTTGAGGCGAAGAGCTACTAAGGTGGAGTCTGCCCGGTTTTGCGCGGAGATGGTTTGCGGCAGGGCAAAACAAGATGCTGCCATAACCAATAGAAGTATGAGGTATTTTTTATTCATAATCATCGAAATTTTTAAGTCCTTTAATATTTTTAGGCTGAGGAAGTGATTCTTCTCCTACCGTGTAGGGAATACTGCCGGCTTGAATGGATTCGGTATATTCACCGGGTGTGACAACCAGTTGCTTGCTGTATTCTTTTTTAGCGTCTTTGGGGACGTTGATTCGAACGGAGGGATTTGCCACTTGTAACAGAAAGCATGCCTGGCCGTTGTGGTAAGCGGTGGTCAAGGGCTTTTCTCCTCTGAATACGATCTCTTCCAAGGCAGACATTCGGGAAGTCTCTCTGAATGACAGCGTCTGCACCGAGGCCGGTACGTCGATGAGCGTAATTCCCAAGCAGTCTATCAAAGCCCCCAAGGTGACACTTGTTGTGCCTTCTTTTATTTTCAGCACTCCCTTATAAGAACGGGGTACACCATATAACAGGGTATAGTCTTTGTTGTAGAGCATCCCTTGGTAGGCGGAAAACTTGGAATTGTTCGCATCTACATTCACTTCGCAAAGACTGGCGATGGCTTTGAGATTCATGACTTTCTCTACTTTGGCCGGAATGTTGACCGTACGCAGTGAGTCGCTCCAGCGGTAAGGTGCCAAGTTCAATATCCTCCAGTCGCTTCCGAACGAAAGGTCTTTCAAAGCCGAGCATTTGAAGAAAGTGCCTTGCCCCATCTTTATGTCCCCACTGGGGAATAGCACTTTGCTAAGAGCTGTACATCCTTCGAATGCGAAATCACCGATTTCTTTGACCGATGAAGGCAATACCACGCCAGTCAGTCCTGTTTCTCCACTAAAGGCTTTCGGTCCGATTTTGGTGATGGTATAGACCACCTTCCCGTGTCTTACTTTAGCCGGTATTTCTACTATGCCCTTTGTTTCTGGAGTGCGCATGTCAGCTATGCTTCCTTTGTAGGTGACTTCAGCGGTCCGATGGGCTTTGCTGGTGATGTTGAAATAGACCTTTTGTCCGTCAATCGTAGCGGTGAAGTCGTGTGCCGTTGCGGCTAAAGTCGCAGCTCCCAGGCACACCATACTTATAAATAATCTAAGTTTCTTCATACTTATTCTTTTTTTAAGCCAAATATCCATCTACATTCGCATCGTTCACATAGTCAGGACCTTCACCCCCCATAGCTAGATAGTTGTTCTGATTCATGTCTGCTGCTTGCTGGAAATCCTGCATTGCGATGTTCTCGTGGGAAACATCGACTATTTCTCCTTCATCTACTTGGCTGTTTCCATCGGTGTCTACAGCGATGTAATCAGCTCTTCCGTCCATATTCGCATCGATCACTGCCGCATCGTGTCCTTCTATATTAATCATGGCTATGTCCATTTGGCTGCCATCGTCATTAGTCACTGTTTCATAACCGAGAACGGCGACTTGAGGTTCATCGATAGGAGGATTGACAATCGTTGTATTGTCTTCGGGAGTCACCATGGCCATATTCTCGTTGGAAACATCGATCATTTCCTCATAATCCACTTGCCCGTCTCCATTTATATCTGCTCCCATTACATCGATGATGCCGTCTCTGTTGAAATCGAAGAGGTAGGCTTCCTGACCTTGAATGTTTACAAGTGCCACGTCCACAGGAGTGCCATCTTCGGTGGTAAGGGTTTCATATTGAATGACTTCTATGCTAGAATCGTTGTGTGATTGATAGCCTGTGTTATAGCCGTTTGAAGAATGATGGGAATCCTGCATGGGGATAGGCGTGGAGGACAGTTCGGTACTGAATTCTGCCCGCTCTCCGGCAGACATATGACCCCACTCTTCAGCAGTAAAGGTGTTGTACAGATTCCCATGCCATTGGAAGACGCCTCCCGAACCGACCTCGGCACGTGCGGCGGCAAAAGCTTGTGAGAAAGACATATCGTCATCTACGCAGGTGGCTATCGCAATGTCTTTGCTGGCTATATCCACGTCTGCTTGGATGGAATCATCGGAAGCGGAATCCGTTGAAGCGGCCCAATCGAAGTGTGAATCATATTCAGCCCGTTCTTCAGCAGAAAGCTGATTCCATTCTTCGGCTGTATAAGTGTTGTACAGATGTCCATGCCATTGGAAAACGCCTCCCGGTCCGACTTCGGCACGTGCGGCGGCAAAGGCTTGTGAGAAGGACATATCATCGTCTACGCAACTAGCCACGGGGATATGTTCGTCCACTTGAGGTGGGCGTTGGGGGGCATCGTTCCCTCCGGCCGCACTGGTGAAAAATGTGGTGGCCGCACCGAACAGGATACCCGTTCCTCCGCCAATGGCGACTTCTTTCCAGGTGCTGTTTCTCTTTGAGGCGCTTTCCGGCTTGCTTTCCTTCGTGTTGTCCTGTGCTCCGCCAAGCGTTGTGGCTTCATTGGCATTGTAAATCGTATCTTCAGTTTTCATTGTCGTTCAGTTTTTCAGGTAAAACATTTATTATGATGATCATTTTTAGGCCATATAGGCATCTACATTGGCGTCATTGACGTAATCTTGGCCATCGTTTGAAGCCAAGTATAAGTCGTCTCCACCCATTTCGGCTTCTTGCCGGAAAGGCTCCATGGAAATGTCTTCGTTCGAGATGTCAATGATTTCATTATTTTCAATGACTCCATTTTGGTTGATGTCGGAAGCCATTACGTCTGCCATTTCGTCTCCGTCCAAATCTCCTATGGCCACAAGTTGTCCGTCTACGGCCACTACCGCAATGTCTGCTTGAGTGCCGTCTTCATTGGTGACGGGTTCGTAGCTCAACACTTCCACTTGCGGGTCTGCTGAGATAGGCTCGGGGTCCGGCTGGATAACAGGCTCATCATGATTTTCATCTTGATGGATCGTTTCCGCCACCACCTCCTCTCTCTCGGGCTGTGTCGTAATTTCTTCTTGCTCCGTCATCTCTGCCGCATTAACTTCTTGTGCAATTACATTAGCTCCTACTACACCTACGGCTGCGCCTGCGATAGAACTGGCTCCTGTTGCTACATTTCCCTTGATTTTACGCTCTTTCTTTTCCATAATATATTGCTTTTTAGTTTGTTATTCTGATGCAAAAATAACTCCTGTCTCTATCATTTCAAAATATTTCAAGCTATCCTGTATGTAATAGTGGGATTTGTACATGAAATGTGTGATTTGTTGAGTTTAGTCGGTTACTGCCCGGATATTCTGTCTAATTGTTTTAAAGTTCCAGTTTACACCATAATAAGAAGAGTGTAAATGTAGGTAATAAGCCCGCTCACTATCATTCGCTAAAGTAGAGATGCTCCAATAATAACCGATCTTTTGATTTATTATGAAGTTCTTAGAACAATACATCGTTAGTTCATTACGATATCCTCCAGCCGGTAAAAAAATGGAGTTCCCATTAGACCCAGTTACTTTATAGCCTTCCAACTCATCTTGAACTGTCCACTCCCATTTGCATTCCTTTTTCAGTTCAAGAAAATCTTTCTCTGTAGGCATTCTCCAAGTCGCTCCCCATTCTTCATGAGCCCAATCTCCTCCATAGGGGTAATAATTACCAGGTTCTGTGGATCTCGAAGCTCCTAAGTTGCATGTCGCCCATTTGACACTTAGTCCAAGGTCAATATAGTCATGGCCATTTATTTGTTTTTTCTCCTCCTTTTCTGCAATGGGTTTAGTTCTATTTGGGACTCCTATTACAGTAACCTCTTCATTAGTCTGGATATCGTTGAAAATACTTATGAATTCCGAAATAGTTTGCGGTCGTTTCTTCTTATTAATCTGCATGGCGGCATTAACTGCTTTTCGGGTAGCTTCACTCACGTGAGTGGGGAGCGGTTCCAATTCCTCTCCGCTTGCCAGCAGATTGGCACTTATTGGTGTGACGCCTGAAAGTAGCTTGTACAGAGTCGCTCCAAGTGCATAGATGTCAGTGGCAGGCATAAATTTTACCACGTCATTGCCAATCTGTTCCAAGGGGGCATAACCGGGAGTTTTTCCTAACAATGTAGATGTGTTTTCTCCATCTTCTTCGTCATACTGCTTGGATGCGCCAAAGTCAACCAAGATAGCATTGTCCTGGCTGTTAATCATGATATTACCGGGCTTTACATCTAAGTGTAGTCGGTTGTGCTCATGTACGTATTGCAGTGCGTCAGCCGTTTGTCGGATATATTTCAATGCTCTTTCTTCTGATAAAGGGCCTTCTTGATTTACTATCTCGCTAAGTGAATGTCCCTCAATATAGTCCATAACGAAATAGGCGGTACCGTTTTCTTCGAATACGTCCGTGACGCGAACAATGTTCGGATGTTGCAAACGGAATAAAGCCTTGGCTTCATCAATGAATTTTCTACGCAATTTGTCTACCAGTCCTTTTTTGCTTTGTGTGCCGACTGTTACATGGGCGGTTTTCTCATCACGGTTGCAAAAATCCTTGATGAAAAACTCCTTGATAGCTATCCGCATTTCGAGCATGACATGTTCAGCTTCATAGGTGCACCCGAAACCTCCGCTATTGATGAAGCGGATAATCTTGTATTTCCCTCCTTGTAGGAGCGTGTCATTCGGTAAATGCATAGACTATTCCTCCGTCCATTGACATTTGCAATATTGACAATTCTTGTTCTGTCTCAAGATTTTGTAAGGCCATTCACCTAAATAATGATGGCATTTGGGATTGGGACACACGTATCTGTCCTGAAATTTGTCTTTTAGCTGCTCTATCTCTTCAATAGATTTATCTGTAGAGCGTTTGTAAAATCCATAAAGCATAACAATTGCCGCTACACCAGTGAATATCTTTGCAAAAGACTGAATTTCGGGGACAAAAGCAATTAGAGCTCCTCCTATCATTGTAAGTGAGAAAGGAATGCTGGCCAAAAGCCCGATATTTCTTTGTCGAATTCTAATTTTTTTAATGCTTCCGTTATAGTCATCCCATGTGTCTTTTAAATGTTTAATGGAATATGGACCGGCATTACCAGTGCCTCCTGTACCACCACTATTGCCTCTTAGGATTTGTTGGACAGCGTTTAATATTTCCATAACGTTAATGTCGAATTTGTCTTTTCCCAGCATAATTGTACTGGTAGCATCTATCCGTTTCGACATAATTTCAACATCATTCACATAAGTCACATTTTGCGCCTTCATGTTGGTCAGTGTCATGTTTCCCGCTTGGTCAATTTCAATTTGGCAATGTGCGATACCTTCCGCTGGTTTGCATCGGCTGACACTATTGGGTACAGAGCCTATCTGGCCCATAGTGATGGCTTTTGTCATTCCTTTTACTCCAATTAACAACCGGCCTTTTTCAGGCTCTTTCCCGATAAGAATGGTTTTCCCTTCTAATACATCTTTCATATTATTGTACTTTTATTGTTATCTATTTGTTGGCATCGATTTTTTTTCTTGTGATGGAAGAGATATACATGTCCTTCAGTTTCTTTAATGCTTCTTTGGAGATAGGGAGCTGATAAGCGAATATTTCACCGTCACTTAATGTCAGCTTTTGGCGTAGCACCTCAATGTGGTACACGTAGTTGAGGTTGATGATGAAGCGTTTACCGATACGGGCGAAGATGGATGCCTCTTCTTTCAGACTCTCACAGAGCACAGTCTGCATTTGCGCAAGGTTCATCAGGACAACACCTTTCAGCTTATTGCAGAGGACAAAGTTCGTGTAGTTGCCATCCGCTTCAAAATAGACTATTTTCGCGATGTCTACTTTATAAAACTCATCTCTGGAGTTAAGATACAGATATTTTTTCATCCTATACTGTTAATTTGTGAAACAAAGATTGCCACATTTATTCTATATCTCTGGCTCTCGAAAAGCTGAGGTATGGAATAAAATCGCCCTAGCAAAGATAAGAAAAATATTTTTTGATACTTTACTTAATAGTTGGCAAAAATGTAAGAATTTAATTGCCGTATTCTTTGATGTAATTAATTTGAAAATACGGAAATGTAACTAAAATGCTTATATTGAAACTATCCGTTTGAATATGTGTACTAAGTGGCTTTTCTAAATTAAGCATGTTCGTTTATTTCTTATTATAAAAACGATAAATATTTTAGGATGATGCTTGGTTTCTGGCGCTTACAGCGCTCTTTTTAAACGCGCAGGCCGGAGATTTTCTCCGGCCTGCTAAAATAGATAAGAACAAAGTGCTAAAACTCAATTTGACGTTTGTGGCTATTTTGCACTCTGTTGTGTGATTACTTTCTCATAGGTGCCTTCGTTGAGGACTCGTAATGCTTGTTGTACGCTTTCGTTAGTGGTGTTCATTATTTGATAATATTCGCTCATATCCCAAAGGTCGCGGGCTATGAGTGCTTTCAGTTGAGCTTTGATCAGAGGTAACGAACGAGTGTATTGCGCTTCGTCAAATTTGATTTTTTCTTTATCCGCTAATGTACGTACATCGGTCATAAAAGCATCGTCTATTTCGAATTTTTTTTGGAAGCTCTCAAAATTTTTGTATTTCTTCTTCAGCTCTTCCCTGTGTTGCTCAATGTATCTCGTAGTGCTATGGATGATAACCCCTTGTGCTACCAGATTGCGATGATAGCCTGTATAGCGGGTAGTATCGATGGGAACGAAAAAATCGGGCATGATGCCTCCTCCGCCATAGACGATGCGTTGCAGTCGTTTGGTGCGGTATTTCAATGAGTCAGGAAAATGGATACTGTCAGCGTGCATCAGCTCTCCGTGGTTGAAACGATTTAGAAGGTCTTTGGCATATTGTTCCTGCATGTCATCGCCTTTTCCGCTATAGGGCTTCTGAATACAACGTCCGGCAGGGGTGTAGTAGCGGGCGATGGTGAGGCGTATCATGGAGCCATCGGGCAAATCGATGGGACGTTGGACCAAACCCTTACCAAAAGTGCGGCGTCCCACTACGACGCCCCGGTCCCAGTCTTGGATGGCGCCGGTGACGATTTCGCTGGCCGAGGCCGAATATTCGTCTACCAGCACGACCACACGTCCTTGACGCAGGCGTCCGTTCCCTTTGGCGGAAAAGTCACTTCGTTTGGCCGCGCGCCCCTCGGTGTAAACAATCAGCTCTTTCTGCCCTAAAAACTCGTTGGCAATATCGATGGCTGCATTCAGATAGCCCCCTCCGTTGCCTTGCAGGTCGAGTATAAGGTCTGTCATTCCTGCTTTTTGCAGTCGGGACAATGCTTGGACAAACTCTTCGTGTGTGGTGGCGGCAAATCGGTTGATGCGAATGTAGCCGATGTGCGGGGCAATCATGTATGAAGCGTCGAGACTATAAATAGGAATCTTGTCGCGCTCAATGGTGAAATGCAATAAAGGGGGCACACCACGTCGTACGATGCCCAGCCGGACTTTTGACCCCTTAGTCCCCCGCAAGCGTTTCATGATGTCCTCCGTGCTCATTTTCACTCCGGCTATAGCGGTATCATTTACTTGCGTGATACGGTCACCGGCCAATATGCCGGCTTTCTCCGAGGGACCTCCGCTGACGGGCTGGATGACAAGCAGCGTGTCTTCTATCATTTGAAACTGGATGCCAATACCCTCAAAGCCTCCTTGTAAGGGCTCGTTCATGGCCTTTACCTCCTCTGCATTGTTGTAAGTAGAGTGGGGGTCAAGTTGCTCCAGCATGCTGATAATGGCATTCTCCACCAACCGGTTTTCATCTACCGAATCCACGTATAGGCGGCTGATGGCAAACTCGGCCATTTGCAACTTACGGATAGGATTATTGTTGAGTTGCGCTTGGGCGGCTAGTGCCGTCAGGCAAGTGATTAGTAAGATAAATTTTTTCATCGCATTTATTTTTCTTCGTCATAATTTACGTTCATGCCTTTGGGTAAAAACTGTTTTACATCTTTCCCATACGACAAGAGCTCGCGTACAATGGTAGAGCTAACGCAAGTCAACTCTGGCTCGGTAAAGAGCAGGATGGTTTCTATTCCTGTCAATTTGCGGTTGATGTCCGCAATCGTTTCTTCATATTCAAAATCCTTCACAGTCCGTATGCCGCGAATGATGAGGTTTGCGTTCACTTGCTGTGCAAAATCGATAGTCAGGCTATCGTAAGAACGGACGCTGACGCGTGGCTCGTCACGATAGTAATGGCGTATCATTTCCTCTCGTTTCGTTATGGGGAAGTGCGTATTTTTGTTTTCGTTGATACCGATACCGATGACAATCTCATCGATAAATGTCAGCGCACGCCTCACCACCGATGCATGCCCGGCAGTAAAGGGATCGAACGTGCCCGGAAAGATGGCTCGTGTCATTTCTCTACTGAAGTTTTATGTTTTTAAATACGGGTGACAAAGATAACCGTTTTTTGCGAAAGTGCGATACGAATAGTTATTTCTTTCCCTTTTTTCTTCTTTGCGTGAGCTTTTGACTTTATGCTGGGGCTTTGGGAGGCAAAGTGGCTTCCTTCGCGCAATATAGTCTGCTGTTAGACAAAACTTAGCTAATCGTTCTTCTGAGCTATTTTTTTTAGATGGCTATATATATTATATAATAAGGTGTATAGTTTTCCTTCATGATTATAGGCATGCATTTTTGTTTCTTTTTTATAATTCTG
>CALUOV010000088.1 GCA_944322275.1 uncultured Bacteroides sp.
TAAGATTATGGAAATGGAAAAGTTTTATGTGGCTCCGGAAGTGGAAGTTCTGGAGGTAAGCGTGGAAAAGGGCTTTGAAGGAAGCATTGAACTGGGCGGCGGAGGATATGAAGGCATGTAATACCCGCCATGGATTTTTAATGGATTTGAAAATTAAAGTCGAATGTTAATCTAATTATTATTCAAATGAAAACAAAACATTTATTCTTTACGATGGCACTAGGCGGTCTGATGGCGGCTTGTACCAACGAAGACTTTCTCGAGAACGGTGTTCCTCAGGGTCCGACAACCGGACAGGAAAGACCGGTCATTTCCGGTGTTACACTGGGATTGAACGAAGCCGAAACTCGTGTTGGCTTTGACCAGAACGGATATTACCAGTTCGATGATGGTGACAGAATATCCGCTCTCTTGATGGACGAGAACAACACGGGTGTCCGCTACGGCATTACAACAAACACAGACGAGTGGAACAAACTCACCTGGTTGGAGAAGTATCACTTGATAGACTATGTACACACCAACTTCCCGTTTACACGCAAAAATGGTGTGTTCAGTGCTGAATGCAATATGTTGGAAGGAAACTACTTCCTGACTTTCCCGTATGTATGTTTGGACGGTAACCGCCAGGCACGTATTGACCTAGCCGAACAAAGACAAATAGGAAACAACGCTGAAGGACGTGAAAATGCTATCCTTGAAAACCAACGCTTCATCGGTTACGCACAACTGAAAGCCGGCGAGGGCTTGTCTGATTTCAAGGCTCAGTTGAGACCGATTCTGGCTCCTGTACGTTTCTCCATCCAAAGCCGGACAAACGTAGGCACACCGCTGGATGTTACCAAGATCGTAATCAGCCATCCGAAACTGACCGGTACTCTGACCATTGACCCGACTCGTGCTTTCTATGGGGATGCAGCATCTGGAGGTACGAAGAATTGGAATCTGTTGTCTGGTTACGTGCTGAACAATACAGATTCTCCTAACACAGAGAATCCTGGTGATATTTGGCATTTTAACTATGCGAACTTCCTGGCTCATCAACCTATTACAGCCAGTGAAGAATGGAAGGATGAACTGTACGAGAATGAAAGATATGGTTCTACAGTTGAGAATGATTATGTGTACAACGTGAAGGGTGAAGCTTGCGCAGACGTAGATGAGGAAACCCGTTTGGACCGCAAACCTAAGACTTACTATTGGGATGACGCTATTCGTGCCGTTGTTCAGCCGATGCATGAGTTCAACAATTCAGAGTATGCGACCCAATATGTGGAAGTCTATACAGAAGACACAAAGGATAGTGGCAGCATGAGACTGGAACCGAACGGTGCCATCGAGGTGGTTGCCATGCTTCCGGCATTCCAAGGTGACGAGTCTCCCATCTTGCTGACTATCTATACCAAGCAGGGTATCATTAAGGATATTGATCTGTCCAAACAGCATACCGGTTCCGGTACGGACGTACAGACCAGTGGTATTCTCGACCGTGTAGACCCGACTGACAAGGAAATCCAACGCATTGAAGTCGTTCTTGACAATCCTGCCATCGTTCAGTTCCCGACGGAGGTTGTTATCAATAACGAAAACGACTTGCTGCAGTGGGTTACTTGGCTGAACGACAACGCTGACGGACAGACCGGTAATAAACATCCGATTGCGAAGTTCACCAATGACATCGTTATCAATGACGAACTGGCTGAAGCGATTTTGAAGTTGAGGGACAACTACATCTTGTCTATCCTTTCTGTAGCAGCTCCTGGCAACAACCTGAAGATCGCCACGACAAAAGAAGAGAACTTCAAGGTGCTGGAGAAATTGGATGTGGCTTCTAACGTGACGGTTGAAGTGATGGCAGGTGGTACATTGACCATGACGGAAGATTCTTACAACATCGCGCATCAGATTACTTCCATGCCGGGTTATCCTGAGAATCCTTTTGGACAACTCCACATCGAAGTGGCAGAAGGCGGTAGACTGAACATCATCAGCAACGACAAGACAGCCATACAGGGTGGTTTTGATAACGCAGGACAACTAGTAGCCAACCGCACAGAGGTGCTGGTTAAAAATATGGGTACCATCAACGTGGAAAACGAGACGGAAATCCTGGGCTTCTACATCGTTAACGAAGGTAAGATGTATGTGAAGAAGAGTGCTTCGCTTTATTTCGCTCCTTACGTAGATGAACAAAGTGTGAAACATGAAAGTGAGAACACAATCAAGGGTACTATCGTGGTGACAGGTACTATCAGCGGTACAACAGAAAAGAACTTTGTAAACAAAGGTTCCATCGAGAACGGTACAGCAGCTAACGCTGGTAAGCTTTACAACATCATCAACCAAGGCAACGATGATAACTTGGAGCCCGGTTTGATTACCATTATGAATAACGGCTCTTATACAGACTTGACTGAAAATAGTGGTACGGTGGACTATCAGAGCTTCTTAACAGGCGTTCATTTTAACAATACAGGAAGTGGAAAACCTGATGAGAAAGCTGAATTTATCTACACGGGTGCTGCCGGAACAAATGTTTGGGTTGGTACACTGGCAGAAGCTGGTGCAAGTGGATTGCAGGTAAGTGATTTGAACAAGGCTTATGTTACTGACGCAACGATCACCGAAGGTGAGTTGGTAACCGATATGAGCAAAGAAACTACCTTGGAAAATCTGACTTTGATAGGTAAGGCTGGAGTAAAAGGGAATGAAAAAAATCGTGTGTTGATATTTGATGGAGCTCTATACGAAGGAGTCGTAGTGTTCAAAGACCAGTCTTACGCTGAAGAAGTTTCATTCAGAAATTTGTCTCAAACTATAACTCAAAATGCAATTATTGCTGACCAAGCCAATGTTACATTCAAAAAGACAGTTGCATTCTGGGAAGAAAATGCAAACTCGATGAACAAGAGAGGAGGTCTTTTCTTTGAGACAGCAAAATTGACTGTTGAGGGAAATGCTGCTGTTTATGCAGACAACCTGTATTCGATTAACGGAACTAAGAGCGATGTATATAACAATGGAACAATTACTCTGACAAGCGGTAGTATTCCGCAGAATAATGTTACGGTACATAGCAATGATCCTCAAAGATAATGGTCAAGTAGAAGAATGAGAAGACTTTAAGTAATTCTTTGGTTAGTAAAATATGCCCTGCATGGTTAATCGCATGCAGGGCATTTTTATGTCCTCTCCCAGACATTTCACATTTGTCTTATCGAGAAGGCGATGCTTCGTTGGAAAGAAAGTTAGTTCCTATCGAGGTAGAAGCCAAGATACTTTGGGGTAGAAGCCAAGATACTTCGAGGAAGAAGCTAAGATACTTTGAAGATGAAACCAAGTGCTTCTAAAAGTGTTCTATTTCTCACCGAAAATACCCGAAATTATCCGTAGGTAAAGTAAAGATTAGAAGAACTTTTTTATCTTTGCAATGTTGTTTTATCCACAAAAACAAGAGATACACGATGATTGCAAGAAAGAAGTTCATAGTAAGTGTGCTGCTGGTAATGGTGGGCTGTACAACCTGGGCACAACAAGGGCTGACGTTGGACAGTTGCCGTGCGCTGGCCATGGCTCATAACAAGGAGTTGCTGATAAGCCGTGAGAAAATGGAAGCGGCACACCATCAGCGGAAAGCTGCCTTTGCCAATTACCTGCCGGCCATTGACGCCACGGGCGCTTACATCCGTACACAAAAGGAAATCTCCCTGCTGAGCGATGAACAGAAGCAGGCATTGGGAAGCATCGGCACGCAACTGAGCGGTGCGGTGCAAAGCGGAGTACAGGGATTGATAGCCCAAAATCCGGGTCTGCTGCAGAATCCTCAGTTCATGCAACTGGTGCAGTCATTCTCCGCCATAGACATAGCTACGCCCCTCAACCAAGTAGGCAACTCGCTGGTGGACGCCCTGCGTACGGATACGCGTAACCTCTTTGCCGGAGCCGTCACGCTGACGCAACCCCTCTACATGGGCGGCAAGATACGTGCCTACAACAAGATAACGAAATATGCTGAAGAACTGGCCCGCCAACAGCACCACATGGGGATGCAGGACGTCATCCTCAGCACCGACCAGGCCTATTGGCAAGTGGTGTCTCTGGTGCACAAGAAACGCTTGGCCGAAGGCTATCTGGAGTTGCTCCGCAAGCTGGAGAGCGATGTGGACAAGATGATAGCCGAGGGAGTGGCCACGAAAGCGGACGGACTGTCCGTCAAGGTAAAAGTGAACGAGGCGGAAATGACGCTGACCAAAGTGGAAGACGGCCTTAGCCTCTCGCGCATGCTGTTATGTCAGCTTTGCGGCCTCGACCTGACTCTGCCCGTTACGCTGGCCGATGAAGCGGAAGAAGACTTGGGCGAACCCGCTATCGCAGGCAAGCACATCGACATGGAAGCCGTCTATGCGGTGCGTCCCGAAGTACGCGGCCTGGAACTGGCTTCTAAAATATACGACCAGAAAGTGAACGTCACGCGCTCGACATACCTCCCCTCCCTGGCTTTGATGGGCAGCTACATGGCCACCAGCCCGTCCGTGCTGAACAGCTTCGAAAAGAAATTCAAAGGCATGTGGAATGTGGGTGTCATGCTCTCCGTGCCCCTGTGGCATTGGGGCGAAGGCATCCACAAGGTGAAGGCAGCCAAAGCCGAAGCCCGCATCGCCCGCTACCAATTGGAGGACGCGAAGGAAAAGATCGAGTTGCAGGTTAGCCAAAGTGCCTTCAAAGTAAACGAAGCGGCCAAGAAACTGGTGATGGCGGAGAAGAACCTGGAGAAGGCGGACGAGAACCTGCGTTATGCCACCCTGGGCTTTGAGGAGGGCGTCATCCCCGCCAGCAACGTGTTGGAAGCCCATACGGCATGGCTTTCCGCCCAGTCGGAAAAGATAGACGCGCAGATTGATGTGAAGTTGACAGATTTGTATCTGAAGCGGGCGACGGGAAGGCTTTTAAATGAAGAATGAAGAACGAAGAATGAAGAATCTTTTTGAATGAAGAAGTTTATAATCCTAATAGATTGACAGAATGAACACCAAATCACAAAACAGCAACATGTTGCTGGCGTTTCTTACCCTGTTGGGTATCATAGCGGTAGTAGCCCTCGTGGGGTTCTTCATGCTCCGCAAAGGGCCGGAAATCGTACAGGGACAAGCCGACGTCAACGAATACCGTGTATCGAGTAAGGTGCCGGGACGCATTCTGGAGTTTCGTGTCAGGGAAGGCCAGACCGTGAAGGCGGGAGATACGCTTGCCTTGCTGGAAGCTCCTGACGTACAGGCCAAACTGGAGCAGGCACGCGCCGCCGAAGCCGCGGCACAGGCACAAAACGAGAAAGCCCTCAAAGGTGTGCGGCAAGAGAAGATACAATCCGCCTACGAGACGTGGCAGAAAGCCCGTGCGGGAGCCGTCATTGCCGAAAAGTCCTATAAGCGGGTGAAGAACCTCTACGAACAGGGGGTGATGTCCGCCCAGAAGCTGGATGAAGTGACCGCCCAACGGGATGCCGCACTGGCTACGGAAAGAGCCGCCAAGTCGCAATATGACATGGCCGTGAACGGTAGTGAACGGGAAGACAAAGCCGCAGCAGCCGCCTTGGTAGAGCGTGCGAAGGGGGCCGTGGCCGAAGTGCAGTCCTACATAGCCGAGACATATCTTATCGCCCAAAGCGATGGAGAAGTGTCGGAAATCTTCCCCAAGGTGGGCGAACTGGTAGGCACGGGCGCTCCCATCATGAACGTGGCCATGATGGACGAGATGTGGGTGAGCTTCAATGTACGGGAGGATTTGCTCAAAGGACTGAATGTAGGCACGGAGTTTGAAGCATACGCACCGGCTCTCGACCGTAACATCCGTTTGAAGGTGTACTATATGAAAGACTTAGGCACTTATGCCGCCTGGAAGGCCACTAAAACAACCGGCCAGTTTGACTTGAAGACTTTTGAGGTGAAGGCTTCGCCACTGGAGAAAGTGGAGGGGCTGAGGCCGGGAATGAGTGTGATTTTGGAGAAGTAAATGGATCGTACGAAATACATAGCCTTCTGGAATGTCATGAAGCGGGAATGTCATCGCTTGGTCGGACGTCCTCTTTATCTGTTCTGCATGATCGGCGCGCCACTGTTTTGTTATGTGTTCTTTACGACACTGATGGGCTCCGGCTTACCGCAGAACATGCCTGTGGGTGTAGTAGACGAAGACCAGACCGCCACTTCACGCCAACTGACCCGCAATCTGGACGCCTTCCAGCAGACGCGCATCGTGGCCCATTATCCGGAAGTGAGCAGTGCGCGGCGTGCCATGCAGCGGGGAGACATCTACGGCTTTTTCCTCATCCCGGAAGGAACCACATCCGAAGCCCAGGCCCAGCGCCAGCCCACGATATCGTTCTACACCAACAACACGATGCTCATAGCCGGCTCCCTGCTCTACAAAGACATGAAGATGATGAGCGAGCTGGCTTCGGGTGCGGTAGGACGTTCGGTGCTCTATGCCAAAGGCGCGACGGAGGACCAGGCCATGGGCTTCCTGCAACCCATTGTCATCGACACCCATCCGCTCAACAATCCGTGGCTCAATTACTCCATCTACCTGAACAATACTTTTGTGCCCGGCGTGCTGATGCTGCTTATCTTCATGGTGACAGTCTACTCCATCGGAGTGGAGGTAAAGGAGCGTACCGCCCGCCAGTGGCTGCGCATGGGCAACAACTCCATCTGGATATCCTTGGGCGGGAAACTGCTGCCCCATACCGTGGTGTTTTTCCTGATGGGCATCCTCTATAATGTCTGGCTCTATGGCTTTCTGCACTTTCCGTGCAATAGCGGTATCGGACCGATGCTCTTCGCCACGCTCTGCCTGGTCTTGGCGTCGCAAGGCATGGGCATCCTGATGATAGGCACCTTGCCGACACTTCGCTTAGGGTTGAGTTTTGCCTCGCTGTGGGGCGTGCTTTCCTTCTCCATGTGCGGATTGTCGTTTCCGGCCATGGGCATGCATCCCACGTTGCAGGCGTTGGCCAACCTCTTCCCCTTGCGCCATTACTTCCTCATCTACGTGGATCAGGCCCTGAACGGCTATCCCATGATTTATTCATGGGCAAACTATCTGGCACTGTTAGGTTTCATGATGCTCCCGTTCCTCATCGCCCATCGGTTGAAAGGAGCGTTGATCTACTATAAATATATACCGTAATGAAAAAGCTGACATTCCGACAACGAGTGATACAAGGCGTGCACGACCTGTTCTACATCTGGAGGCAGGAGTTCCGCACCACCTTCCGCGATCAGGGCGTGCTGATATTCTTCATCTTAGTGCCGTTGGCCTACCCATTGATATACGGCTTTATCTATACCAATGAGACCTTGCGCGACGTGCCTGCCGTAGTGGTGGATGATTCGCGCTCCTCGTTGAGCCGGAAATATGTCCGCATGCTCGATGCCAGCCCCGAGGTGGCTGTGGTGGCCCATTGCGCCGACATGGAGGAAGCCAGACTGGCCTTGCGGGAACGTGACGCTTACGGCATTGTCTACCTGCCCGAGACATTCAGTGACGACATCGCTGCCGGACGCCAGACGCAGGTCAGCCTCTTCTGCGACATGAGCGGACTGATGTACTACAAAGCCCTGCTGAGCGCCAATACAGAAGTTTCGTTGGAGATGAACGCCGGGATAAAGACCGCCCGTGCCGGAAACACCACCGAACGGCAGGACCAAATCACCGTTTACCCCATAGAGTACAAAGACATAGCCCTCTATAACCCCACCAACGGCTTTGCCGCCTTCCTGCTTCCCGCCGTACTGATGCTCGTCATCCAGCAGACATTGCTGCTCGGTATCGGTCTCTCCGCCGGAACTGCCCGCGAAAAGAACCAATTCCGCGACCTGGTGCCCATCAACCGCCACTACAACGGCACCCTGCGCATCGTGCTTGGAAAGGGGCTGAGCTACATCATGGTGTATGCCGTGGTGGCCGTCTATGTACTCTGCGTGGTTCCCTGGATATTCAGCCTCAACCGCATCGCTCTGCCCGGAGAGCTGATACTCTTCACATTGCCCTATCTCAGCGCGTGCATCTTCTTTGCCATGACCGCCTCCATCGCCATCCGCAACCGTGAGACGTGCATGCTGATATTCGTCTTTACATCCGTGCCGTTGCTCTTCCTCAGCGGCATCTCGTGGCCCGCCGCGGCCATACCCCCCTTCTGGCGTTACTTCTCCTACCTGTTCCCGTCCACGTTCGGCATCAACGGCTATGTACGCATCAACAGCATGGGCGCCACCATGGACGAGGTCAGCTTCGAGTATCGCGCCCTGTGGCTGCAGACCGGCATCTACTTCCTTACTACCTGCATCGTTTACCGTTGGCAGATACTTCAAAGCCGCCGCCATGTCATCGAGGCATACCGTCGATACAAGGCATTGCGCGAGAAGAAGTAGAGCAATCCTTCCGTTCACTACGGAGAGAGCGAACCTCTCAGTTCGGAGAGAACGAACTTCTCAGTTCAGAGAGAGCGAACCTCTCTGTTCGGAGAGAATGAACTTCTCTGTTCAGAGAGAGCGAACTTCTCTGTTCAGAGAGAGCAAACTTCTCAGTTCAGAGAGAGCGAACCTCTCTGTTCAGAGAGAGCGAACTTCTCTGTTCAGAGAGAGCGAACCTCTCGCTACGGGGAGAGCAAACCGCGCGATAGTAAGATAAAGAAAAAGGCATCCCGCGGGGGATGCCTTCTCTATCATATTCCACTCGAGATTTACTTCATCACAATTGTGATATTGTTACCAATGTTATCGGCTGCATTGTAAACCAAGTCTCCACCATTCTCAACTACGACATTTACAACGGCATCAGCGGTCAGTTTTACTTTCTTATCCAAAGTCAGTTTTCCATCGGCATATACTGTCAAGTCTTGTGAACCATTCTCGCCTAACTTCAACTCTATACCTGCAGCAACATTTGTCGTAAACGTAACATTGCCTTCTACATAAACACCAGCTCCACTTACACTTGCATCTTCTGTAAACGTGATTGTACCACCTGTCAAGATGAAGTACTTGTTACTGAAGAAAGTTGCATCGGCTTCGAAATTACCATTCAAGAAGATAGTATTAGCATCTGTATCAAGTTTCACTGCATCTATCGTCTTGGAAGTTGCGTTCATAGCTATAAGGCTCTGACTTAATCCACCTCTAGTGAAGCTAGTAACGGCTGCATCTTTAACAACATAACCTTTGGTTATTGCTGAAGTTCCTCCATTAAATGAAGCCGTTGCGCCTTTGTTAATGTAGATTCGTGCATCACGAGTATTCTGTTGTTTTATAGTTCCGGGTGCGTTCTCAGCTAACAATCCATTTATATTTATTACACCATCATTTACAACAGGGTAATTGGGATTATTTGCATTCAATGTTTTTCCGGCAGCCACTGTAATCTCTGCAGCGGGCAACTTGTCTGCAACATTCTCAGGCTGATTCTCAATAGTCAAACCAACAGTAACACTGTTTTCTGCCCACGCAGATACTACATCCGCATTAATATTCAAATCACCACCAGCAGCATTTACAAATTTACTTCCAGATGCTGTAGCACCGAACTTACCATTATGATTGAATGTGCCATTGTTGGTGAATTCCTTTCCGTTCACAGCGAATACTCCGTTGTTTGTGATTGTACCGTTGTTCACAACAGCGTTATCGCCAATAGTCAGTGTAGGAGTAACTGTACTGCCTGTCTGTTTAGTAATAGTCAGAGTCTTGTCTTCTGAAATTACAATGTTTTTCAGCGTCAACTTACCTTCGTTATTGATGTTTCCAACTACGGTTTCCTCTACTCCATCAGCAGGAACTGCATCGATACCCGTCAGCGTAGCGATACCGGAAGTGTTAATTTGAATGTCACCAGCCTTAGCCAACTTAATCTTTACGTCACCACCTGTACCACCACCGATAGTCAGCTTGCCACCTACGGTCAGGATACCGTCACCCAGACCTACAATAGCAGGAGTACCAGTTCCTACAATGGATGTGGGTGTGGTAAGGGTCATGGTCTCGAAGCCCTTAGCATTTGAGTCGATATTCACATCGCCCTTAACGGTCAGGTCATTCAAGACGATCAGTCTACCTTCGTTTGTATCCAAAGACTTAACGGTCAGCGGATAGCGGCTGATGCAAACGACAGCGTCTTTAGCCAACTTCATGTCAGTGTCGGATACGTCAATCGGCTCGCCCAGAATCCAGTGATATATTTTGCCAGCCTCGATCTTAGCCAGTCTGTCCTTCATCTGATCGGCCGTGTAGATTACTTCGTCCGCTTCGATTGTGTTGAGTACCACATTCAGAGAAATCTGTCCGCCTTCGGCAGTAGCCTGTGCGTTGAACTCTTTCAGATACTCAACGCCTTTCTCGTTCTTGTCACCAGCCTTGTAAGTCTTGGTAAACGTACCCTTATCCGTAACGATCTTGATGATAACGATTTCAGCCTTACCGCTCCAAGGCAGAGCCATGAACTTAAAGCCTTTTACGGTCTTCACGCCCTTGGTCATCAGCTGATAGTCACCGTTGTTGCTGTTCTTCACATTGTAGAACAGGTGGTCTACGTTCACATCCGTTTGATTATCCTGATACTTAATGAACTTGTTCAGATCATCATTGTTATAATCAGCCGGGCTCGGCACTGTGTTTTCATCATCAACAACAACTTCTCCAAGTTCAGTTACCACAGACTTTTTATCGGCATTCCATGCCTCAACAACAATGTGCTGAATAGTGATAGGACCATCCAGATTCTGCGTGAGATGTTCGGAAGCTTCGAAATACAGGTTGTAGAGAACGGGGACCTGTCTCAATGTATAGTCATTGGTAGACTTATTACCCGGTAAGAATTTCACCGCACTGTAAGCGAACATATTCTTGTTCAGATTCCACATCGGGTCATTGCAGTCGATGTCATAAGACTGGATTGTAACAGGCAGAGCCCCTTGCTTGGTCGGTGTGATATCTTCACGCTGCGGATAGTAGAGCACGTGCGCACCTGCTTCCAGACCTTTGGAATCCTGAGTGGTGAAAGTTCCGTCATTAGTACCTGCGCCTGCTGTCAACTCTAATGTATGGTTTGCGCTGAAAGCATCAAAGGCGGGCTCAACTCCAATAACTTCTTCTTTCTCATAGTCATATCCATTAGGATCAGCCTTAAGACTGTGGAATCTGGCGGCACCCAGCAGGTCACCTTCCTCCCAAGTGGGCTTATAATCGCTACCAAGTACAGCCTTGGTGTCAGCACCGTTGCCCACATTGATGGTAACCTCATCCAGCGCGATGCCATCAGTACTTACCGGGGCTGTAACCTCAGTAAAGTCCTCGTTTGTACATGCCGTAAAACCTACAGACAGTAACAAACCGCTAAATAATACATACTTTAATTTCAT
>CALUOV010000089.1 GCA_944322275.1 uncultured Bacteroides sp.
CAGAATTATCAAAGACTTTTATTGATTAAATAACTGAATAACAGTAAATAAAAATATTTTTAAGGGACGACTAATTAAGGAAAATATGAGCCGAAAAATATTTTTGTTTTTATTATTTATGTTGACTGTTTCTCATATGTCGATAGCTCAAGATATGAATCATAGCGAAAAGAGTGCTTCTTGTGCCTCGTTCTCTGAAATGTTTAATCAAATTAAAGCTATATGCGATAAAGATAATGGGAAACTATGGGGAATCAATTTGTATGCCCCCATTTTATGTATAGATAAAAACCGTAATGTATGGAGTAACCGGCAGGATTCGCAATGGCAACTTCAAATTTGCGGAAAGTGTTTTATCGGCAAATATCCTGATGACAAGAATATTGCCAATTCAACTATGAATGCATTTGGACAAAAGTGGGTGACAATAATGCTTCCAATACCTACTGATACCACAGATAGAAATATTTTGTTCTGCCATGAAATGTTCCATTACTGGCAAGATTCCCTCGGCCATGTTCCAACACCTTACAATAATGTCCACATGGAGACCAAAGATGCCAGAATACTTCTCAAACTGGAATGGAAAGCATTTCTATCCGCCTGTAAAGCAACAAATCCATTATTACGAGAAATCGCAATTCGTGACGGACTTACATTCAGAAGGCAAAGACAGGAAGAATTTAGTAAGTATTACTCGGATGAAACGGCTTTTGAAGTTCATGAAGGACTGCCTCAATATACAGGAATGAAACTATCCATTTCATCGGATGCCATATATCTTGATAAACTTGACAAGGAAGCTGAATTTTATATGAAGAAAGACGAGCTTGTCAGATGTTACGCCTACCTTTCTGGTCCCATCTTGGGGTATCTTCTTGATAAAAGCACGAATGAATGGCACAAGCAAGTGGATGGAAATTCTGATTTAGGAATATTAGTCCAAAAGGCTTATAACATAGTTCTTCCTACAGACAAAGAAAATCATATACAGCAAAGGAAGGCATACTATGACTATGATAATATTATGGCCTTTGAAAACCAGCGCGATTCTGTACGGGCAATAAAGAAAAATGAATTAACTGCATTATTCACCCAAGACATAAAGACATTACCATTGAAGAATATACAGATAAGTTTTAATCCAAATACTGTCGTTCCTCTCGAGAATATCGGCATCGTCTATAAAAATGCACGCATTGTTGATGAATGGGGTATTTTAGAAACAAAAGGAAACGGAACAATCCTTATTACCGAAGACTGGAAAACTGTTATCTTGCCGTATGCAAGTAGTGTTGAAGTCAACGGCAATATAGAAGAAACCGAATTTTGGAAACTTACGCCTAAATTATAATAATATAGAAGATGAATAGGATGATCGTCATACCTTTGGACTTGCTTTAGATATTGTGACTGGATACATTTATTCGTACCGGGAAGTTTGTTATATCAAGGAGATGATGAAGCATGCTTTCACCCATTATTATAAGTAGAAAGAAAAAAATTGGAAGAATCAGTACAATCTATCAGATTTTTGCTACATTTGCACTGTTCCACCCACGCTGCATTTCTTCTTTGGGAACGGCTGGGTGGGATGTATATACATAAAAGGCGTTACTGAACGCTTTGGTTTTGACGCAGTAAGAATCTCGCAAGTTCAAACAGTTAGTCAAAAACAAAGCAACGGGAACGCCCCAAGGGTGTTTTATATGTATAGCCCATGGTGTACCTTATTATATCGTAAGGGAAAGGGTGAACTATATACAGACATCGGCGTGGGGCTTTCGGCGTTGCTCGTTTCGACTAACTGGGCAATGCGAGAGCCTTTACTGCGTGGAACGAGTGACAGGACTGGCTCCACGTTTTTTGTGTATATAGGTGACCATGAAAAATGATAATTTTCCACCAGGAGCCCAGTGGAAACAAGAGAGCGATATTTATGTTTAATTGTGTATCTCTCCCTCAATGGTTGGATGATTATATATTCAATCAACAGAACGCCAATTATTGTCCTTCCAACTCAGACATGACTGTTATTGATTGGGATAAAAGTAATGTGTTAAATTACTTGGGCACTTATTTCCCTCGTAGTTATGCGGAAGCATATTGTATTTTCAGCGAATACTTCAAGCAGCACTTACATGAATGGCAGAATCGAGAAAATATATCCGTTTTTGATTTTGGATGCGGAACAGGAGGGGAAATAATAGGTCTGTTGGAGGCTGTTGGTAAATGTTTGCCTAGTATAAAGCATGTTGAAATTTCTGCTTTAGATGGGAATTATGCTGCTCTTCGTATATTTGAGAAGATAATTAAGATGTATGCTGCCCATATTAATATTGATATTAGAAATCGGGTTATTCCAATTACTATTGATGATTTTTACGATTTGAGCGTTCTTGATACTGTTCTAATCGATAAATTCGATATCATTATGTCATTTAAAGCCATCTGTGAGTTTGTTACAAAGGAACGTTTTGAAAGACAAAACGCTTATGAACATATTGTGAAGACCTTCATTCCTAAACTGAAAGATAATGGTATGATGCTTCTTGTGGATGTTACGACGTATAACAATGTTTCGCAAGAATGGTTGCCACTAATGATGGATAAAGGTCTGAACAGAGTAGCTTGTCCAGTGGTGATGAAAAATGACGGATACAACCAATTGTTTGCAGTTTCACATTCTCGGCATCAAAGAGATGTAAGTAAAATAGCTTGGAGAATAATACGAAAACAAGGTAATTTATGAAAAAGGATTGGATGATTAGCGAGGCAGAAATCTATAAAGCAAAGGATTTCGGTCAAATTGAAATTCTGATGGCTGGTCTTGACAAATCATATGTAATTACAGGGTGCGCTGGTAGTGGAAAATCTGTTCTTGCATTGATTAAAGCTCGGCAAATTCAAAAGGAGTGCGGTGACAATTATCAAATTATTGTTTATACCACGAGTTTGTGCCGATACATGGAATCGGGTAAAAAGGATTTGGGACTTTCTAATAATTTCTTTTATCATAAAGAATGGAAATTCGAAAGAATACCTAAAGAGTATGCAGATGGTCATGTTTATTTAGTATATGTGCGTGATATGAAAGGTAATTATATACCTAAAAAATCATTACCTGTTGCAGATTACACCATTGTTGATGAGATACAGGACTTCACAATGGCAGAAATACAGGAATTTATTAATGCGACCAGAAAACATTTCCTTTTCTTTGGTGATCCCGCTCAATCTGTCTATGGGAAATATAAGTCTACTATGCCTGTACAGAATATATGTCAAGTATTTGGCGCAAACGAGAAGATTAAAAAAATTCCGCTGTATAATAATTATCGTTTGCCACTTCCTGTAGCAAGGTTGGTTCAATATATTGGTGTAAATTTGCCTCCATTCGATGAAGATACTTATAAAAGCCCGGAAAAGGAGATGCCTTATGTTTTAAGATATGATAGCTTGGAAACACAAGTAAGAGCTATTTATAGGCTGATTAGAATGGACTTGACCGATGTGGCTATTTTATTACCTGAAAATGATTTAGTAAAACAAGTAGTAAGTATATTTACCAAGTTGAACTATTCTGTTGAATTCAAATATAAGGAAGGGAAGAAGACACATGATACTTTAAATTTCTCAACAACTGCGCCTAAAGTGATGACATATCATAGTGCCAAAGGATTACAATTCGAGAACGTATTCATTCCGGTATTGGAATACTTCCAAGATGATGGAGCCGATCGGAGAACTGCTCTTTATGTAGCAATGACGCGTACTTATAAACGTCTTTACGTAATGTATAGCGGCCGTTTACTACCTGAATTTTGGCAACGGTTGAATATTCCCTCAATTTTATACAAGGAATCAGAATATGAAGAAGTACTAGATTTTTAATGGCAATGAGAAAATATTATATACCTACGTCCACTCTTAACTTTAACAATATTATGTCAAGTGAGAGTATTTCGCCTAAGGCTTTTTATGCATTAAGAGGTTTTGGATATCCGTATTGGAAATCCATCCCGGAAAACGATGTGGATAATGCAATAATTTTATATGAGAAACCTTTTACTTTTACACGTCCGGCAAGTGACTTGGAAGACCATCCGATGTTAGTGGAGATACAAAGTGAAGAAGATTTTCCAACGATTGAAGATGGTATCTTTTATAGTGACCACACAATTTATCTATCTCCTTGGAAAACAAAGTTTTTCTTTTTCGAAGAACAGGATGAAAATGTAACATTATCTAGGTCTGATCATAGTGTGGAGGTTAAATTGGTTGATTTTTATAGTAAGAAAAAATGCATGAGAATAGTCCGTTTTCCTAATGCGAGCAGAGGTGATATACATTTGGACGTTGAGTTGAATAAGGAGACCATTGAGAAAGATTATCGAATCAATAAAATGAAAGGGTTACTTTATGGATATTATATTGGGGGAGTATTTACCTACCCTATAAACTACGTTCGACAGGATAATATTTTGCGAGAATTGCAAAATATTTCTAATATAATTTTGTCAACAGATATATCTTCTGTTAGGGCTTATCGAGAAAAAATATGTGATTTGCTAAAGGAATATCAGTCTTGGACTATTATTGGTATGAATTTAGTAGGTAGATATGGCACAAGCATAAAGAAACCAGAGGATTGGAAGGAATATGAATCGGATTGGGAAGTAGTATATAAAAAAGTACTTGAACTTATGCAATATTGGGATGTGAAACAGTCCAAAGAATTATTTGATGCATCCGATTTTTTTAATAAGATTGATTTTTCCAAGGAAGATAATTTACTTACTCGTTGGTTGAAAAGTGAAGATGAACGTTTGAGACAGGAAATGCACTACATTAAGTATGAATGTGGAGACGATTTGGCCTATGTTACTGAGAGACAGATCTATGTTTCAGATTTGCAATTATTAGAACTGAGAGGTATGGAACAGGGTGCTGAGGAGTTGGAATTGATCAAAACATGGGTAAACCATGTTTTAATTCAGAAAAAATATAGTGGAAATAAATCTTTTAAGTCTGAGCTATCCGATGAAATAACGAAAGCAGCAAGAGATGTTTATAAAGAGTCTTGGGAAGATTGTGGTTATAGAAGACCGTTAAATGAAATGCGTAGATATGTGAGGATGCAAGATAATAAGTTAGAATGGAATGATTGTTTAATCTCATCTATTGCGGCGGTAATAGCACATGGGGACGATTGGAATAAATTGCACGATTTTATGTGGAAAAAAACACCGTGGACTCATTATCTTGTATCTGCTTTTTATGGTGAGTTGAATGGATTTGCTGATTTAGATAGGACTCTTTTTGATAAACTTTATAATATTGATGATGAATACTTTGAGGATGTCTATAAAGAAATATATAATCAATTATTAAGGGAGAAGCCAGACTACCCTTTTAATACAGATGTGAACGAAACAGCTGAAAATAACGCTATTCAGTATCCTGTAAGTTTATCCTGTATTAAGTGGAAAGATTGGCAAGACGATCTTCGTGATTATATCGCAAATGAAATCGTAATAAACAGTAAGAAAACCAAGGCTATCTTGAATGATTTTGATGAAGCTATTAAATTGTATGGTTCAGATAACGATATTCAGCAATTTATGGAATTTCTTCATGAATTTGAAAATTGGCATACACCCAAGCGGAAAGAGCCTAATGTGGCATGGAAAAAATTGAAAAAGTACGTGGGTCTAAATTATACAGATAAAAAAGAGTAATATTTAATAGAGTATTTATGTCAACAGATAAAATAACAATAACCACCGATTCCGGTGAACGTACCGAGGCGATAGCTCCGGTTATCATCTCTGCCAGTCGTTCTACAGACATCCCGACCTTTTATTCCAAATGGTTCTTCAACCGTTTGAAGAAGGGATATTGCGTGTGGTACAATCCGTTCAATCGACAGCAGAAAATGTATGTGTCGTTTGCACGTTGCAAAGTCATTGTTTTTTGGACAAAGAATCCCCAACCTATATTACCTTACTTACACGAGTTGGACGAGCGGGGCATCCATTATTATTTCCAAGTGACATTGAATGATTATGTGAATGAGGTGTTTGAACCAAACGTGCCAAGTGTGGAAGAAAGAATTAAAACTTTTCGGGAATTGTCGGAAAGAATCGGGCATGAACGGATTATTTGGCGTTTTGATCCATTGATTCTGACTCCTACCATCACACCACGTACGTTACTCAGCCGTATCTGGAAAATCGGCAATCAATTGAAAGGCTATACGGATAAGCTGGTATTTAGCTTTGTAGACGTAAAGGCTTATCGCAAAGTACAAAATAATTTAGTGAAGGAAACAATGTGTTTCACTAAGGAGAATATAGAAATGATTGAAATGAACGAAATGCAGCGTCGGGAGATTGTGGAAGGCTTGGCGAAACTTCGGAACATTTGGGCTTCTGAGGGATGGAACCTCCAGTTAGCGACTTGTGCTGAAGAAATAGATTTAGATGCATATAACATTGAACATAACCGTTGCATAGACGGTGAGTTGATGGAACGTGTGTTCGGTGAAGATAAGGAATTGGTCTATTATCTGCATACGGGCAAATTTCCCGAACCGGATTTGTTTGGTAGAGTTCCTTCTATTCCTGCGGATAGGAAGAATCTAAAAGACAAAGGTCAACGCAAAATCTGCGGTTGTATGGTGAGCAAAGACATTGGCATGTATGATACTTGCCGGCATTTCTGTGTGTATTGCTATGCTAATACGAGTAAGGAATGCGTTTTACGAAATAAAGAAAAGCATTCGGATGAGAGTGAAAGTTTAATAGATTGATAGTATAACTTTAAAGATAAATGATATGATAAGAAAAGAAGAAAAGGTTTGTGGGTCTTCGAAAAAGGAATGTTACAGACAGCTTTCTTTGGCTAATATTCGAAAGTTGGACGCTAAGTACACGCACGAAAGCGAGTTAATAATGGAAACGGAGCAAAATGAAGAAGCCATGATTAGGGCTAAGTATGAAAAAGTACGTTTTAATCCAAGAAAGAAATATTATAAATACTGAGTTATGACTGCACAAGTTAGAGAACATCTGAGTTACAAGGGGGAAGACTATTATCTTGCTACAGAACCTTTATATCGCTATCTTAAAGCTAAAAGAATATCGTTTGTCGCCGATAATACAGCTTGTTGGAGAGGGTATGTGGGGGATTGGCTTATTGAAGATAATAAGCTTTATCTTGTAGAACTGCATGCTTATATCCGCAATTATGAAAAAGTTGGATTGGATTATTTATTTCCCGGACAAACTAAAGTCCTTGCAGATTGGTTTTCTGGTGAAATACAGATTCCACATGGGGAGATGATAAGATATGTGCATCAAGGATATGCTTCTTTATACGAGAAAGAACTCTTCTTAAAGATAAAAAAAGGAGTGGTTGTAAAGGAGTCTGAAATAGATAATACACATTTCTATGATGATAAGGAAGGAATGGAAAAACAGTGTATGAATAACTTATTAGGAGTAATCTTCGGTTTCCAGCCACAAAGAATTAAGAAAAGGAATGCTTTTCAGAGGAACATTTATCGATTCAAAAGATGGTTGGTAAAGAATGTTATTCGAATATCTAACAAATAAAATGAAGGGAGAATAGAAGAAAGTAAGGTTCTAATTAATTTGGATTTTGTAAGTTAGTATAAAAACTTCTCCTAAATTTGGGCGATTTTTGAAATCATTCTCATGTTAATAAAATCATTCAGTGATGCGTACGTTATCTTTTACTTGTTTCAGTGACACTATACGATGACTTTGCTTCTATCTCCCACTGCTGGTTTGATAATTGGAAAGGGCTGGTGCAGATGAAGTGGGAAATACAGTATAACATCCAGGAGAAACAAATAACTGAAATAAAAGAGGTGGATGAAAAAGTTCTGGTGGAATATCATTGTGGAATACGTTATTAGGGATGGAAAAACAGAAATTATCTGGGGGTAATCAGTGAACTTTTCTGATTGAAAAAAGGCAGTTATATCGCATGTCCAGCACGCGATACACTGCCTTATTTTATTGATGTCTCCGTACGGAAACGCTTCTTGTCAGAAGTTGAAATAGTTCTTCGCGTTGTTGTAGCAGATGTCCTCAATCATCTGATTGATGCGCGGCATCTCGCTGACGGGAAGTTCGCCGTTCTCCACATCACGGCCTACGAGGTTGCACAACGTGCGGCGGAAGTATTCGTGACGCGGGTAGGAGAGGAACGAACGTGAGTCGGTAAGCATACCCACGAAACGGCTCAGCAAGCCCAGCAACGAAAGGGCGTTCATCTGTTTCTCCATACCGTCTTTCTGGTCGAGGAACCACCAGCCTGAACCGAACTGAATCTTGCCCGGATACGTGCCGTCCTGGAAATTGCCCAGCATAGTGGCAATGACTTCGTTAGCGCACGGATTGAGGTTGTAAAGAATAGTCTTGGTCAGCTTGCCCTCAGTATTCAGACGGTCGAGGAACTTGGCCATCTTCTTGGCAGTGGTAAACTCACCGATAGAGTCGAAACCAGTGTCGGGACCCAGCAACTTGAACATCTTGGTATTGTTGTTGCGAATAGCACCGTAGTGATACTGTTGTGCCCAGCCTTTTTCCCAGTCCATTTCGGCAAAGATGACCAACATGGCAGACTTGAATTTCAGAATCTCTTCTTGGGTCAATTCTACTCCGCCATATACCTTATTGAATATAGCCTTAATTTCTGCTTCTGTATAGTCTTCGGCATAGAACTCTTCGATGCCGTGGTCGGAAAGGCGACATCCCTGTTTCGCAAAGAAGTCATGACGCTTTCGCAAAGCCTCGATCATGTCCTCGAAACCGGAAATCGTCACACCGCTCACTTCCGCCAACTTCTCTACATAGGCACGGAAGTCAGCTGGAACTTCTACAGCCATAGCTTTGTCCGGACGCCAAGTGGGTAACATCTTAATTTCGAAACCGCTTTCACGTGTCTTGATGTGGTATTCCAATGAATCTACCGGATCGTCGGTCGTACATACGGTTTCTACATGATAACGGCGCATCATGCCTCGTGCTGAATATTCGGGTTGTTTAAGTTTTTCATTACATTCATCGTAGATTTCACGGGCAGTTTGTGGATTGAGTACTTTGTTGATGCCGAAAGCTGTCTTCAGTTCCAAATGTGTCCAGTGATACAAGGGATTACGCATGGTGTAAGGAACTGTTTCCGCCCATTTCTCAAACTTCTCCCAATCAGTAGTATCTTTTCCCGTGCAATAACGTTCGTCCACACCATTGGTACGCATGGCACGCCATTTATAATGGTCGCCTCCCAGCCAGATTTCAGTCAGTGACTTAAACTGATAGTCATCGGCTACCATTTGGGGAATTAAGTGGCAGTGATAGTCGATAATCGGCATTTTGGCCGCATGCTCATGGTACAATTTCTGTGCAGTCTCCGTTTGCAACAGAAAGTTTTCATCCATAAAATTCTTCATAATAATATGTTTTTGAATATATAAAAATATGTTACTTATTTCAACCTGTCCATATTGTGCTGATTCTAAAACAAATAGATAGAAAGTCGTATTTTAGTTTTATTAACCGTTATCGAACACAAAAATAGATATTTTACTTGGAGAAACAAAATATTTCGTATCTTTGCAGAGAATATTTATAATATTTAAGTTTTAAGTCAGAAGAGTATTCTTCCCCCGTTAAAGATAAATTGGACAAATGGAAATCAAGAATTATACCATTAAGGACATCGCACGCATGGCGGGCGTTTCGGCAGGAACGGTGGATCGGGTGTTGCATAACAGGGGGGATGTTTCAGCCAGTAGTCGGGAGAAAGTGCGCCAGGTTCTTGATGCCATACATTACCAACCCAATATGTTTGCCATCGGTCTGGCTGCTAAGAAACGTTATCGCTTTATCTGCATTATACCTTATTACATAGAGTACGATTATTGGCATTCGGTGGCACAGGGCATAGATCGGGCTTCACAAGAACTGAAACCGTTCAATGTAAGTATTGATTATCTGTATTATCAGCATGCCAATGAAGATTCTTATCGAAAGGCTTGCATTCGGTGTAGGGACACCGAAGTAGATGCTGTGCTGATTGCTCCTAATTTTCGTGAAGAAACTGAACTTTTAACCTCTTACCTGGAAGGACAGGGCATTCCTTATAGCTTTATCGATTTTAATATCGAACAGACGCATGCCTTGTGCTACATCGGGCAAGACTCACGAATGAGTGGATACATTGCGGCTAAAATCCTGATGAACCATTATCGGAAAGGGGAAGAAATAGTACTTTTTCTGAACAATCAGAAAAACTGTCCGGCGGAAATACAGATGCAGCGTCGTTTGGAAGGGTTCATACAATACCTGTCCGAAATAGAGGAGAATCCGAAAATACATGATGTGGTGTTGGATAAGGAAGATACTGCGGCCAATAGAGAAAGGCTGAATCTTTTTTTTTGCCGAACATGTACAAGCTGTGCTAGGTGTCGTTTTCAATTCACGCGTATACCAAGTGGCCGATTACCTGCACGAGACACATTTTCGGATGAAAGGATTGATAGGATATGATTTATTAAAAAAAAATGTGGAGCGACTAAAAAGCGGTGAAGTAAATTATCTGATAGGTCAACGTCCTGCCATGCAAGGATATGGCGGAATTAAAGCATTGAGTTCGTATGTCGTGTTCAAACGTCCTGTCGAACCTAAAAGATATATGCCTATCGATATTTTGATCAAAGACAATATCGATTTTTACTTTGAATTTGAATAAATGTATTAACAACAAATTAAGATTTTCTTGTATGAAAGCATTAAACAAAATCACAGCACCCAAAGCGGTAGCATCCGAAAGAATTATTCAGTTTGGTGAAGGTAACTTTCTGCGTGCTTTTGTAGACTGGATCATCTATAACATGAACCAAAAGACAGACTTCAACAGCAGTGTCGTAGTCGTACAGCCTATTGAAAAAGGTATGGTAGACTGGCTGAACGGACAGGACTGCCTCTATCATGTCAATTTGCAAGGCCGTTTGAACGGTGAAGCCGTCAATACGCTGACCCGTATTGACTGTATCAGCCGTGCTTTGAATCCTTATACACAAAATGCCGCTTTCATGGCATTGGCCGATCAGCCCGACATCCGTTTCGTTATTTCCAATACTACGGAGGCCGGCATAGTTTTCGATCCGAACTGCAAGTTCACCGATGCACCAGCTTCTTCCTATCCAGGCAAACTGACCCAGTTGCTCTACCGCCGCTT
>CALUOV010000090.1 GCA_944322275.1 uncultured Bacteroides sp.
ATCTCATCCACACATGCCTGCCGGGCACATTTCAGGCCACAAAGTAACATACAAATTTCCCAAATCTGGTTGAAGGGACTTCAAGCAATAAAAAAAGAAGACATCTGATGGCGGCTCGATTTGAAAAATTGGCAAGTAAGACCGTTATCTCATTTAAAATCTATATTTTTGTAATTTGTTGTTAGATATGGGTATGACAGAATCAAACAGAAGAGTGTTGGTAGGTATGAGTGGGGGCATAGACAGCACCGCTACGTGCCTGATGTTACGTGAGCAAGGATATGATATCGTGGGCTTGACCATGTGGGTATGGGGGGATGAACCTGTAGAGGCGCGTCAACTGGCTGAGAGCATGAGTATTGAGCATCACGTGGCAGATGTGCGTGAAGAGTTCCGTAAGACGATTATACAATATTTTATCGATGAATATCGTTCGGGGCGCACGCCCAATCCCTGTGTGATGTGTAATCCTCTGTTCAAGTTTCGCTTGTTGATGGAGTGGGCAGATAAATTAGGATGTAGACATATTGCCACGGGGCATTATGTGCGTTTGGAGGAGAGGAATGACCGCCTTTACATTGCGGCGGGCGATGACGACCGCAAAGACCAATCGTACTTTTTGTGGCGGTTGGGACAGAATGTATTACGGCGTTGCCTCTTTCCGTTAGGAGCCTACACTAAGACGCAAGTGCGTGATTATCTGCGTAATAAAGGCTACACGCTGAAGGCTGAGGGGGGAGAAAGCATGGAGGTTTGCTTTATCAAAGGAGATTATCGCGATTTCCTGCGTGAGCATTCGCCAGAGATGGACCGGGAGATTGGTCCGGGTTGGTTTGTCAATGCTGAAGGTGTGAAGCTGGGGCAGCACAAGGGGTTTCCTTACTATACAATCGGTCAGCGAAGAGGCCTGGATATTGCCTTGGGAAAGCCGGCTTATGTGTTGAAAATCAATCCGCAAAAGAATACCGTAATGCTGGGGGATGCCGAGCAACTGAATACACATTATATGCTCGCAGAGCAGGACACTTTCTCAAGCGAAGACGAAACCTTTGTTTCGCCGAGTCTGACGGTGCGCATCCGATACCGTAGTCGTCCGATACCTTGCGAGGTCAGGCGACTGGAAGACGGACGGTTACTGGTGCATTTCCTGGAAGAGGCTTCGGCCATCGCACCCGGTCAATCGGCGGTGTTTTACATCGGGCATTTAGTGGTGGGCGGTGCATTCATCGCTTCGCAACGGGGAATAGGAATGTTTATTAATGAAGAATGAAGAATATGAAACGTTTTTGTATGATGATGGGATTGCTGCTGGCTTTCGTAGGAAGCCAAGCGCAACAGGATACATTGAAGTATCGCATCTGTTTGAAAGACAAGGCTGCAACGGAATATCGCCTGGACAAGCCGGAAGCTTATCTTTCGGCCAAGGCCATCGAACGCCGCAAACGTCAAGGGCTTGCCGTTGATTCTACGGACCTGCCGGTATGCGCCAAGTACGTAGACGCGATACGTAAAAATGGAGTCCGTATTGTATTGACCGGTAAATGGGAAAATTTCGTGACCGTATCGTGTTGTGATACGATGGCCATAAAGCGCATCACTTCTCTGCCGTTTGTACGTTCGGTGGAGAAGGTTTGGACACGACCGGCTGGAGGCAAGCGGGGAGACGCCCAACGTGATACGCTGATAAATCGTCCGGATAGCCTTCCCGGGCAGTATTACGGTGCAGGCGAAGCCCAAATACGGTTGAGTCAAGGCGATAAGTTGCATGAGGCAGGGTTTCGTGGACAAGGCATGACCGTTGCGGTGATAGATGCCGGTTATCACAATGCTGACCGCATCGCGGCTTTGTCCAATGCGAAGGTGCTGGGTACGAAGGATTTTGTCAATCCCAATGAAGATATTTACGCCGAACAGAAACACGGAATGAATGTCTGGTCGTGCATGGCGATGAATCGTCCGGAGGTGATGGTGGGGACGGCTCCCGAGGCCTCTTATTGGTTATTGCGCAGCGAGGATGATTACTCCGAACACCTGGTAGAGCAAGACCAATGGGCGGCCGCTGTGGAGTTTGCCGACAGTGTAGGAGTGGATGTTATCAACACATCGTTGGGCTACTATACCTTTGACGACGCATCGAAAAACTATACTTACCGACAGTTGGATGGCCACTATGCGCTAATGTCCCGCCAAGCTTCGCGCATTGCCGACAAAGGTATGGTGTTGGTGTGCAGTGCAGGAAACTCGGGAGATGATTCGTGGAAAAAGATTACCCCTCCCGCTGATGCTGAAAACGTGCTCACTGTGGGTGCGGTGAACAAGGAAGGTGTGCTGGCCGCCTTCTCTTCGGTTGGCAATACGGCGGACGGCCGCATCAAGCCCGATGTAGTGGCAGTAGGATATAAAGCCGATATAATAGGTACGGACGGAAACCTGACGAAAGCAAATGGCACTTCATTTGCTTCACCCATCCTGTGTGGCATGGTGACCTGCTTATGGCAAGCCTGCCCTACGCTGACGGCCAAGCAACTGATAGGCCTGGTCCGTCGTTCGGGCGACCGTGCCGGGTGGCCGGATAATATTTACGGATACGGTATACCTGATATGTGGAAAGCATATCAAATGTATTTAAAAGGGAAATGACTCCACTCTCTCTATTCGACCTTAACGCCTTGGTGCGTCACAGCCTGGAGCAATGCTTGCCCGATGAATATTGGGTGCAGGCCGAGCTGAGCGAGGTGCGTGTACATCCTTCGACAGGTCATTGCTACGTGGAGTTCGTTCAGAAAGATCCACGTAGTAATAATCTGATAGCCAAGGCACGTGGTGTCATCTGGAGCAACATTTTTCACTTGCTCCGGCCTTATTTTGAAGAAAGTACGGGACAAGCTTTTACGGCGGGTATCAAAGTGTTGGTGCAAGTCACCGTCAGCTTCCACGAGTTGTATGGCTATAGCCTGACGGTGCAGGACATCGACCCAACTTATACCTTAGGCGACATGGCACGCCGACGCCGGGAAATATTGACGCAGCTGGAAGCCGAAGGGGTGCTGACGCTGAATAAGGAATTGCCCATGCCTGTGCTACCTCAGCGGATAGCCGTCATTTCCTCGGCCACGGCAGCCGGTTATGGGGACTTCCGGCATCAGTTAGAGCATAATCCGCGAGGATATTACTTCCGGGTGGAACTGTTTCCAGCCGCCATGCAGGGCGAACGGGTAGAAGATTCGATATTGGAGGCTCTTGACCGCATCCATGAACGACAGGAAGAATTTGATGTAGTAGTCATTATTCGCGGAGGAGGAGCCACTTCCGACCTTTCGTGCTTTGATACCTACCTGTTGGCCGCTGCTTGTGCGCAATTCCCTTTGCCTATCATTACGGGTATCGGGCATGAGCGGGACGATACGGTGCTCGATGCTGTCGCCCATCAGCGGGTCAAGACTCCTACAGCTGCGGCCGAATACCTCATCTCCCGCATGGATGAGACTGCCAGTCACCTGTCCGAACTAGTTGAACGGTTGCATGAAGACGTCACACTTCGGTTGAGGCAAGAACATATCCGATTGCAACAATGCCGCAGTCGTATCCCTACGGCTTCCGTACGACGGCTGGCCACTGCCCGAATGGAGTTGCTCACCGCACGCAAAGACCTGCATCGGGCAGTAGAAAGTATGCTCGCCTGCTATCGGCACCGTTTAGAGTTGTTGCGCCAACGTATCACAGATGCTTCGCCCGAGAAACAACTGGCCCGTGGCTATAGCATCACGTTGAAGGAAGGTCGTGCCGTGAAGAATGCCGCCGAGTTGCATCCCGGTGACCGCATCGAAACCCTTCTGAAGGAAGGAAAAATCATATCCACAGTAAACCCCTAAATAAATGATAGATGGCAACCAAGAAGAAAGAAACCTACAGCCAAGCCATGAGCCGCTTGGAGCAAATAGTCAGCCAGATAGACAACAACGAACTGGACATTGACCAGTTGGCCGACAAAATAAAGGAAGCCAACGAACTTATCGCCTTCTGCCAAAGCAAATTGATGAAAGCAGACGCCGAAATTGAAAAAATATTAGCAGAAAGGCGGGAAAGTGAAGAATAAAGAATATATTTGCAACATGTGGAAAGAAAAATTAGGTGGATACCTTATTGACGTATCCAAATATGTATTAACAGGTGTAGTTATTGCCTCGTTTTTTAAAGACTTTCAAGATAGTAAATACACTATTTACGGAGTAGGTGTATTATTCTCTATAATAGTTCTGATTGCGGGGCTTATATTATCTAACAATAAGAAAGAAAGGAATTGATTATGGGAGCTTACATGGTATTTGCGGTAATAGGCATTCCTTGCGCATTATTCTTAATTTATTGCTTAACACCAAGTGGCAAACGTTGGTTAAAGGCTAATCACATGATTTGAATTATAAAAACAGGATCATAAAAAGACAACATAAATAACAATATGATGAAAGAACTAGATTGGGCTAATCTGCCGTTCGGATACATGAAGACAGATTACAACGTGAGAATTTACTATCGTGACGGCAAGTGGGGCGAACTGGAAGTATGCAGCGAGGAAACCATCCCCATGCACATGGCTGCCACTTGTCTGCATTACGGCCAGGAAGCCTTCGAAGGGCTGAAAGCTTTCCGGGGCAAAGACGGAAAGATACGTGTGTTCCGTCCGGAGGAGAACGCCGCCCGCCTGCAGTCTACGTGCCGGGGCATATTGATGCCCGAACTGCCTACCGAGCGCTTTATGGAAGCGGTAGAGAAAGTGGTGAAGCTGAACGAGCGTTTCATCCCGCCTTACGAGAGCGGCGCTTCGCTCTACATCCGTCCCTTGTTGGTGGGCACCGGCGCACAGGTAGGCGTGCATCCGGCCAATGAATACTTGTTCGTCATCTTCGTGACGCCTGTAGGCCCCTACTTTAAAGGAGGCTTCTCTACCAATCCTTACGTCATTATCCGCGAGTACGACCGTGCCGCTCCATTGGGCACCGGTACGTATAAGGTGGGAGGAAACTATGCCGCCAGTCTGCGTGCCAACAAGAAGGCGCACGACTTGGGCTATGCCTGCGAGTTCTATCTGGATGCCAAGGAAAAGAAATACATGGACGAGTGTGGCGCAGCCAACTTCTTCGGTATCAAGGATAATACGTACATCACGCCGCTGTCTACCTCCATCCTGCCCAGCATCACCAACAAGAGCCTCATGCAGCTGGCCGAGGACCTGGGCATGAAGGTGGAACGTCGTCCGGTGCCCGAAGAAGAACTGCTGACCTTCGAAGAAGCCGGAGCCTGTGGCACGGCCGCCGTCATCAGCCCCATCGAGCGGATTGATGATGTGGAGAATGGCAAGTCGTACGTCATTGCCAAGGACGGAAAACCCGGTCCCATCTGCACCAAGCTTTATAACAAACTGCGCGCCATCCAGTATGGCGATGAGCCGGACGTACACAATTGGGTGACCATTATCGAATAACTTAACTTTTAATTCTTACCACTATGTTAAAAGAAAACAGCGTATTACGCAGAGAGGCACGTGCTGCCTTGGAAGGCAACTGGCTGATGAGTGCCGTTGCCGGATTGATTTACATGGCTATTGCCTGTGTATGTTCTGCCATCCCGATGGTCGGATGGATTCTTTCCATTGTTGTGGGCCTGCCTATCAGCTGGGGACTGTACATCATGTTCTATCAACTGTATCGTGACCGGAAACTCCCCTCGCTGGATTCGCTGTTCATCGGTTTCCAGGATTTCGGACGTATCCTGGGCACCATGTTGTTGACGAATGTCTACACCTTCCTGTGGACGTTGCTGCTCATTGTGCCGGGCGTTATCAAGGCCTGCTCCTACGCCATGACGCCCTACATCCTGCGTGAACATCCCGAGCTGTCCTACAACGCCGCCATCGAGAAAAGCATGGCCATGATGGAAGGACACAAGATGAAATTCTTCCTGCTCTGCCTGAGCTTCATCGGATGGGCCATCCTCTGCATGTTGACGTTGGGTATAGGATACCTCTTCCTCATGCCTTACATGTACACGTCGATGGCCGCTTTCTATGAGGACTTGAAGGCACAGACCGCTAACGCTTCAGAAGAAACTGTAGTGGCATGAGTAAAGGCAAGTTGCAGAAATTCGCCGACATGGCACGCTATCCGCACGTATTCGAGTATCCCTACTCCGTGGTGGATGACGTGCCGTTCGAGATGAAAGGTCATTGGGGCGAGTCGTTCTTTGGGAACGACCGTCCCATTGTTTTGGAATTGGGCTGCGGACGCGGCGAGTACACCGTAGGGCTGGGCCGCCTCTTCCCCGAGAAGAACTTTATCGGTGTGGACATCAAGGGGGCGCGCATGTGGTCGGGAGCTACCGAATCGCTGCAGGCAGGCATGAAGAACGTGGCTTTCCTGCGGACGAACATCGAGATAATCGACCGCTTCTTCGCACCCGGCGAGGTCAGCGAGCTGTGGCTCACCTTCAGCGACCCGCAGATGAAAAAGGCCACCAAGCGCCTGACGTCCACTTACTTTTTAGAGCGTTACCGCCGTTTCCTCACAGACGGGGGGCTGATACACGTCAAGACCGACAGCAACTTCCTCTTCACCTACACCCGCTGCCTGCTGGAAGCCAACCGCCTCCCCGCCGAAGTGCTGACCGATGACCTCTACCATAGCGGACAGGCGGACGAAATACTCGGCATCCGGACGTATTACGAGCAGCAATGGCTGGCGCGCGGCATCTCCATCAAGTACATCCGCTTCCGCCTGCCCCGCGAGGGCAAGTTGGTGGAACCCGATGTAGAGATACCCTTGGACGACTACCGAAGCTACGGACGCGACAAGCGAAGCAGTCTCGAAATGTCAAGATAAATATACGCCCTCCGGAAAAGTCTTCCTTCCCCATAGAGGACGAAGGGATATTTGAAAACCAATTGATAATCAATAACAACGGCATGGTCGTACAACAAACCGGCTTTGTTCTTACAATCATCCGGCTTTGTTCCTACAATCATCCGGCTTTGTTCCTACAATCATCCGGCTTTGTTCCTGCAACAAACCGACTTTGATCGTGGAACGAAAATAGTGTAAACAATTAATACTATTCGTTCGTATGACTCTTTATCCGAAACTGATTCACGACGCACTGGCCACCGTGCGCTATCCCGGCAACGGCCGGAACCTCATCGAGGCGGAGATGGTGGCCGACAACCTCCGCATCGATGGCATGAAGGTCAGCTTCTCCCTCATCTTCGAGAAGCCGACCGACCCCTTCATGAAGTCTATGGTGAAAGCTGCCGAGACAGCCATCCATACCTATGTATCGCCCGATGTCGAGGTGACCATCACCACCGAAAGCCGACAGGCCGCCCGTCCCGAACCGGGCAAGATGCTGCCCCGCGTGAAGAATGTCGTGGCCGTATCGAGCGGCAAGGGCGGTGTGGGCAAGAGCACCGTGGCGGCTAATCTGGCCGTGGCCCTGGTGAAGCTGGGCTACAAGGTGGGCTTGCTGGATGCCGACATCTTCGGCCCCTCCGTCCCGAAGATGTTTCAGGTGGAAGACGCCCGCCCCTATGCCGAACGCATCGACGGGCGCGACCTCATTGTCCCTATCGAAAAGTACGGGCTGAAGCTGCTTTCCATCGGTTTCTTTGTCGACCCCGACCAGGCTACCCTGTGGCGTGGAGGTATGGCGAGCAATGCACTGAAGCAACTCGTGGGCGATGCCAATTGGGGCGACCTGGACTACTTTATCCTCGACACCCCGCCGGGCACGAGCGACATCCACCTCACACTGCTTCAGACACTAGCCATCACAGGTGCCGTCATTGTCAGCACGCCGCAGCAAGTGGCCTTGGCCGATGCACGCAAGGGCGTGGACATGTATCGCAACGACAAGGTGAACGTCCCCATTCTGGGTCTGGTAGAAAACATGGCGTGGTTCACCCCCGCCGAATTGCCCGATAACAAGTACTATATCTTCGGCAAGGACGGCTGCAAGCAGTTGGCCGAGGAACTGGACGTCCCTCTGCTGGGACAAATCCCCATCGTACAGAGCATCTGCGAGAGCGGTGACAAGGGAACTCCCGTAGCCTTGGACGAGAACACCGTCACCGGCCGTGCCTTCCTGCAACTGGCCGCCGCTGTAGTCCGCCAGGTAGACAAGCGCAACATCGAAATGGCGCCTACGGAAGTGGTGAAGGTGAAGAAATGAAGCCTCTTCCTTAACGGATATCAGCCCGGCTATAGAATGTCTGTAGCCGGGCTGATTCGTTTATGTAAGGCTATCTCTGAGAGATAAAAGGTGGTACGTCTAGGAAAACAAGAAAGGGATGCCCCGAAGAGCATCCCTTATCTTTATTAAAAGCTATAGCTTAAAATGCTTTGCTTATATCACCGGTAACAGTACCACCCGTGATGTTTCCGCTAGCCGTTACAGTTGCCTTTGCGTCAGTGCCAGTGGTCAAAGTAACACCTTCACCCAAGGTTAAAATACCACTAATTGTATTTGCAGTTCCGGCCAATGTCCAAGTGGCACCGTTTGCAGCTGTTGTAGTCACAGTTACATCCCCTTCGATGTAAACGGTGCTACCCATTGTAACGTCACCGCTCAAAGTCAATGTGCTACCATCCTGGATATAGAAGTTATGGCTTGCCAAACCGAAGTTTGATGAAGATACCGTAAAGTCACCGTTCATCACTACGTTTGTAATACCCGTAATGTCAGCCAATCCGTCTTCATCAGTGATTTCAATAGCTAACAAATTAACGTAGCTTGCGGAATTGTAAACTTGACTAGCGTTGCTTACCATGACGCGACCAGCTGTAATGCCGCTTCCCAATCTCACACTATTGTTTGCAGCATTTTCATCAATCACGATTCTTGCATCAGAAGCACTCTGAGACATACTTGTTGCGTTAAGTGAACCTGCCACATTGATAATACCGTGGTTCTCAGAGCCTGTAGAAGCAGTCAGAGCAGCACCCTCAGCTACATTGATGACAGCTGCGTCAGCTTTTGTAGTCTTGGCTGCATTGACGAACTTCACAGAAGTATTAGCGTTGATGTTCAGTTCAGCACCTGCGTTGTTGTTAAACGTACCTCTGTTGCTAACAGTCTTGTTTTGATTTACAACACCGTTGTTTTCAACGGTTGCACCACTGCTGATAGTCAGTGTACCGTCATTAGTCAACTCTTTTGCGATAGCTACTGTACCGTTTACTGTGATAGTACCATCGTTGTTTACTGTACTCAGAGAAGCTTTGTTTGTAGCGGCACCACCATTCAGAACAACATCGCCAGAAGCGTCAGTATTCAAAGTGGCGATTGTACCGATAGCCAATTCACCTGTTGTACCATGTACGTTCATTTCGCCTTTCACGTTCAACTTACCATCACCGTTAGTTTGCAGTACGTTGGCATTACCTACATTAGAACCTACTTCTACATCCTCAGCTATAGTCAGTTCGTTTTCGATAGTCAAAGAACCTTCTGTGATATTGAGAGACTTAACGGTAACAGGCTCACCAGTGATAGTGATGTCAGCAACTTCGTTGTCGATAGTCAAGTCGTAGTCAGACAGGTCGAGCGATTGTGCTACGTTCAAGGTTGCACCGTCTTCATTGGTCAGAGCATCCTCCCACTGGCTCTTGAACTGGTCGGCAGTGAAGATAGTCTTCGTATCATCAAGGTCAGTCAAAGTAACGTTCAACTGAATCAGCTGGCCTTCTTCCTTAGCAAGTTTGTTGATAGCAGTCAAAACATCCCCTGTGCCGTAAGTCTTAGCGTATACTTCGCCGTCTTCAGTCAATATCTGTACGGTGAAAGAAGTGGCGTCGCCAGAGAACGGCAGTGTAGAGATATAGAAAGCCTCAGTCGGCTCGTTAATTGCCTGGATGCTGTAAGCGTCCGTAGCATTGGTCACATCAGCAATCAGCATGTCAGCTTCGTCCGATCCGGGTACAAACTCTGCCGTACCGATATTCCCCGTATTATAGTCGTTAACGGTAGGAACCTTGATAGTACCTACGGTCGGGATAACAGAACCGGTTGCATCAGTTGCGCTGATGATCACCTTGGCAATCTTCACACCTTTAACCAGTTGGAAGATGTCAGATGCGGCTACCTGGAACTTGATGGCGAACACGTTTGTCAACTGATTCAGCGTGAAGTTCTCCGTAGACTGAGCACCCCCGTTCAGGAAAGCTACGGGAGAGTATGCGAACATATTGGCGCTGATTCCTGCATATACGTCATTGCAGTCCATAGTCTGAGCGGGAAGATTGCCTTCTTCGTCCAACATAGATACAGTCAGGTCACCGGCTGTAGTCAGCTGGCCACTCTCATGCGGATAGTACAATACGTAAGCACCAGCACTGATAGGTTCGGTAGTCTTGAAGTTGGCAGCCTTCTTGCTTTCATCTGCATAACTGTCCAAACTAAACAGACGAACCGTAGAATAAACAGTGTTAGAGTTAAAACCCTCGTGAGATTTCACATCTCCGTTGTCTTCAAACTCGGTAATCATATCATACCATGCGGCGCCGAGCTGATCTGTCTCTTCCCACACGGGAGTCTGCAGATCCTCCATGTAAGCGCGAGTATCGGCATCACCATTCGCAACAGTGATGGTATAGCCCTCACCCAGCGAAATAGCGTCTTCAGTATTTACCTCGGATGTTTGTGCCTCGGTAAAATCGTCGTTTGTACATGCCGCGAATCCCACAGACATGAACAAACCGCTCAATAAAACATACTTTAATTTCATTGTTTGAATCATTAATTAATTAATAATCTGTATTACTAAATTTCCTGTTTATCCCTCGATCGGATCACTGCCCTCATCGAAACCGCCCATACTTCCGGCGAATCCTTTCTCCACTGCTACTTCCAGAACTTCCACTTCCGGAGCCACATAAAACTTTTCCATTTCCATAATCTTAAATAATTTAGTTGTTAATTG
>CALUOV010000091.1 GCA_944322275.1 uncultured Bacteroides sp.
AATATAGCAGATACATACCAAATCCACAACGCATAATTTCTCAAAGTAATGCAGCCTTGCATGTGGCTTAATTAGTGCGATATAGCCTCAGCATGAGCAAAACACCTTCAAAGATAGAGAGATACATATCTCACCTTGTGATAATCGCTCTACGAGCCTTATTGCTTATCGTTGCAAAATTCTTAATATTAAGAAATTCTACATTCTTTAGACAGCTATCAATCACTCCTACTAAAATACACACCTTTCTTTATATAAGATTTGCGCGTCCGAACACTTATTGCTATATTTGCTATGGAATCATGCTTGTTACTGCCATAGTAATTATGAATTAATGTTAATCTGCAAAATGTTTCAGCAATGTTTCAGTAGAAAATTGAAAAACCTCTGCAAGTTGTTTATTTATAACTACTTACAGAGGTTTCTAAGTACCCAGACCCGGGGTCGAACCGGGATGGAAGTGAATCCACTGGTGTTTGAGACCAGCGCGTCTACCGATTCCGCCATCTGGGCATCTGCTTTTCAAATGCGGTGCAAAGATACGGCTTTTTTTTATATCTGCAATAGTTTCGGAAGAAAAAATGGAAAAGAGCAGAATTTTTTTATGGAGTTTAGTTAATCATGAAAAAATGATTATATTAGCGGAAATTTTAAATATTAATAGGATATGGCTGTAAATAAGGATAATTACTGCGTGATTATGAGCGGGGGTATAGGTAGTCGTTTTTGGCCTTTCAGCCGGAAAACTTTACCCAAACAGTTTCTGGATTTCTTTGGTACGGGACGATCATTGCTTCAACAAACATTCGACAGATTTAAGAAGATTGTGCCGATGGAGAATATTTTTGTTGTTACCAATGACATGTATGCGGAGTTAACCCGGAAACAACTGCCGGAATTGGGACCAGAACAAGTCCTGCTGGAACCGACTCGTCGGAATACGGCTCCTTGTATCGCATGGGCAGCTTATCACATCCGTGCGTTGAATCCTCAAGCTAATATTGTAGTGGCTCCTTCGGATCATTTGATATTGAAAGAGAGTGAATTTTTGCACACTATTCAAAAGGGGCTTGAATTTGTATCTCAAAACGACAAATTGTTGACGTTGGGTATTAAACCCAATCGGCCGGAAACTGGTTATGGTTACATACAGGTGGCAGAATGTATAGGTGATAATTTCTATAAGGTAAAGACTTTCACGGAAAAACCGGAATTGGAACTGGCTAAAGTTTTTGTTGAGAGCGGTGAGTTTTATTGGAATTCCGGTTTGTTTATGTGGAATGTAAACACGATTATCCGGGCTGGTGAACAACTGCTGCCCGAGTTGGCTGCCAAACTGGAACCGGGTGTGGGGCTGTATGGTACTCCAGAGGAGAAACGATTCATTGATGAGAATTTCCCTGCTTGTCCCAATGTTTCTATTGACTTTGGTATTATGGAGAAAGCTGACAATGTTTATGTTTCGTTGGGTGATTTTGGTTGGTCTGATTTGGGTACATGGAGCTCGCTGTATGAACTTTCACCAAAAGATCGGACAGGGAATGTGACTTTGAAATGTCGGTCGATGCTCTATAATTGTAATGACAATATTATAGTGCTTCCGGACAACAAGTTAGCCGTTATTGACGGTCTTGAAGGATATTTGATAGCTGAGGCGGATGATGTGCTTCTTATTTGTAAAAAGGATGAAGAGCATGCGATTCGTAAATATGTGAATGATGCTCAGATTAAGATGGGGGATGAGTACATCTGATAATTGGTATATAATATATAGGTATAAAAATAGGGAAGCTTGAACCGAAATGGTAGCTTCCCTATTTTTATTAATAGTCTCCGTTCGCTTTGATTAGTTCGATGAGTTTTTCTACGGCTTCTTCTTCCGGAATGTTTTTCTCGATACATTCTTTCTTTTTATAAAGACTGACTTTTCCACGTCCGGCTCCTACATATCCATAATCTGCATCGGCCATTTCCCCAGGGCCGTTCACAATGCAACCCATAATGCCGATCTTCAGCCCTTTCAAATGTGAAGTAGCCGCTTTGATACGGGCTATTGTTGTTTGCAGGTCATACAAGGTACGGCCGCATCCCGGACAAGAGATGTATTCAGTTTTGCTGATTCGCAAGCGTCCGGCTTGTAAGATGCCAAAGGCTATGCTGTCAACTTCCGTATGGGATATGGTCGGTTTATCTTGTGTAGCAGGAGTCTGATTGAAAAGAAAAATGCCGTCACATAGCCCGTCGAAAATGAGTACACCCATATCGGCCGCAGATTTAATCTGCAAATTTTCAGCTTCACTTTCGGAATAATGCTGAAAAAAAATCAGAGGATTCTTCAGCCTTTCTTGCATCAGTTGGTGTGCCAATGCGCGTTGCTCACCCAAGCGGTTGGGATGGTTGCTTTGGGCGATGAGAACAATCTCCGGATGATATTTCAGGCATGCCAATACTTCATCGTTCAGCCCCATATAGGTGATAAAGAGAAACTTTAGAGAAGCCTTGTAGCCGGTCAGAAAGGGAAGTTGGTCTGGCTTGAAAGCCGGCCATGTGTTTGGTGTTCCGTCCCATGTATCGGCGTCTACGATATATTGTACACCCGTTTGAAGTGTTTCGGGCAGCCTGCCTCCCGTGTAGATATAATCGGGGATGAGCTCTGGGTGGCAAGTTTGCTCTTCGTCCAATCGGGCAGATAGCACTACGGGGGCATGATCTCCTCCAATGTTGTGGACAGGATTGGTTTCCCTTCGTGTAGGGGATAAATAATTGAATTCCTCTACTTGTGGACCAGGAATGTAGGGATGGCCTTTACGGGTTGTGATGTAATCTACTAACTTACGTGCGACAGGGATTTCTGCTTCCGGTGCTTCACTGAGAGAGACACGGATGGTATCGCCTAATCCGTCGGCCAACAAAGCTCCGATACCTAAAGCAGATTTGATACGTCCGTCTTCTCCATCTCCGGCCTCGGTTACGCCCAAGTGCAACGGGAAATGCATTCCTTCTTTCTCCATGATATACGCCAACAGGCGGACCGTCTTTACCATGACAGCCGTGTTGGATGATTTAATAGAGATGACCACATCCTTAAAGTTTTCTTCCACACAGATGCGCAGGAATTCCATGCACGATTCTACCATACCTTCAGGAGTATCACCATAACGTGACATGATACGGTCTGATAACGAGCCATGGTTTACACCGATGCGGATGGCTGTGTGATTTTCCTTGCAAATGTTCAGGAAAGGTACAAAGCGGTCACGAATCTTTTGTAATTCCCGTGCATACTCTTCATTGGTATATTCCAAATGCTTGAATGTGCGGGCGGCATCTACATAATTACCCGGATTAATGCGTACTTTCTCAGCGTAGAGAGCGGCAATATCGGCTACTTTCGGGTTGAAATGTACGTCAGCAATAAGGGGAACCTGATAACCGTCCTGCCGCAGGGCGGCATTGATGTTCTTCAGATTTTCCGCTTCCTTTATTCCCTGTGTCGTAAGCCGCACATACTCACCTCCCGCATCGACAATACGTTTGGCTTGCGCTACACAGGCATCTGTGTCTTGCGTAGCTGTATTAGTCATACTTTGGATACGGATAGGATTGGCTCCTCCCATAGGGATACCCCCAATTTGTACGACCGATGTCTCCCGGCGGGAATAGTTGAACAGGTCCACCATTTAGTTTGTTTTATATTCGTATTTCACTTCTTTCAAATCGGCGTTAGCCTTGGTGATTTTTTTCTTTAATCCTTCTTTGTATTCAGCGAAGGCTTGCGCCAGTGTGGCATCACTGAGTGCTAACATTTGTATGGCCAGTATGGCTGCGTTCATGGCTCCATTGATGGCTACCGTTGCCACGGGGATGCCTGGAGGCATTTGAATGATGGAGTAGAGGGCATCCACACCGTCCAGTACGGCACCTTTGACAGGCACACCGATGACGGGTAGTGTCGTGTTCGCTGCTATAACACCGGGTAAGGCAGCGGCCATACCAGCAGCTGCAATGATAACTTTGATGCCTCGGCTGGCGGCATTTTTGGCAAATTCTTCTACAGCCTCTGGGGTTCGGTGTGCCGACAGTGCATTAATCTCGAACGGTATGTGGAAGTCATTGAGCAGTTGGGCGGCTTTTTCCATGACAGGAAGATCGGATGTGCTGCCCATGATGATACTTACTAATGGAGTCATACTTTTTAATGAAGAATGAAGAGTTGAAAATTAAGAATGGAGAATAAAGAAAGGAGAATGACGGTGAGTCCTGAACTCTTCATTCTTTATTCTCCATCCGTTTAACTTTATGCGTTAATAAGTGCTTTGTAGGCTTCCGCATCAAGCAGGCTGTCAAAGTCGGCATCCTCGGCGGGTTTCATCTTGATAATCCAACCTTCGCCATAAGGATCTTGGTTGACCAGTTCAGGATGGTCAGCCAGAGCCTCATTCTGTTCAAGCACTTCGCCGGATACAGGGATAAAGAGGTCAGAGATGGTTTTTACTACTTCGATGGTTCCGAATGTGTCACCTGCAGATAAGGTTTCACCTTCCGTTTGAACATCGACAAACACAATGTCGCCCAATTGGTCCTGTGCATAGTCGCTGATACCTACGTAAGCGATATCGCCTTCCTGGCGTATCCACTCGTGATCTTTCGTGTACTTTACATTTGTTGGAAAATTCATAATTCTCAGTCTTTAAAGGTTGATACTATTTTATTTAATTATGGATATATTCGTTTAGTGTGTGAACAGCAGATGTCTCACAAAGAGATAGATGCTGTTGGCCGCAGGATGGAGCACCATGAGCGAACAACTTAAACCTACAGCAAAACCCGTCAGGACTTCACCTAATGTATGATGTCCCAGTATGATACGTGCCGTACCCAGCATGCCGGCTATCAGGATGGTTAAGCAGAGCCACCATACGGGATTGTAGCCGAAAAGTGCACTGAATGCTATCAGGCCTCCTACGATAGCTCCCGCTCCGGCCATGTGCTCACTTAATTTCCACCGCAGATTGACAATGATGCAGATTATCATCATGAAGAGAGCCGATAAAATGATGCCGCTCATGTACCAAGGTATGTTCAGCTGGTTCATCATCAGCAGGCAGAACCCATAGGAGATGATGGTCAGTAGGAAAGGAACATAGCGTTTCTTCCGCTCGCCCAGCTCGGCGGTGCTGAAGCCGTTTATCTTCTTAAATACGAAAATCGCAAGTATCGGAAACAAAATAGTGAAGCAATAGACAATGCCCAGCACGATGAGTTTATAGGCTGTAGGCATGATGCTCAGGTATGAGAATAGAAACAAAATGGCAAATGCCAGAAAGGGCACAGAGAACGGTGTGAACAATAATGACACACCACGTGCTATCCGGATAAGCGTCTTGGCCTCTTTGATGCGTATTCTTTCTGATACTTCTACTTCCATTGCGATATTCTCTTTTTTACTTGCGTAGCCGTGCTACAGGTATATTCATTTGTTGGCGATATTTGGCCACTGTACGTCGTGCGATGGGGTAGCCTTTTTGTACCATCATTTCCGTCAGTTCGTCATCTGTATAGGGATTCTTTTTGTCCTCGTTGTCAATACATTCTTTCAGGGCTTTGCGTATCTCGCGTACAGACATTTCTTCACCATCGTCTTTGGTGTATCCGTCGCTGAAGAAGAATTTCAGCGGATAGATGCCAAAGTTTGTCTGCACATATTTACTGTTGCTCACGCGTGACACGGTGGAGATATCCAGTCCTGCCCGTTCGGCCACGTCTTTCAGGATCATAGGCTTCAGTAAGGATTCGTCCCCTTCCTGAAAGAAAGAGTGTTGCAGGTCAATGATAGCCTGCATAGTCTTCATCAAAGTGTTTTGGCGTTGCTTCACGGCATCGATGAAACCTTGGGCGGCATCTATCTTTTGTTTTAAGAACATTAAAGCTTCGCGTGACTCTTTGCTTTGATTGGCTTTGTTCTTGGTATGCTCTTCCACCATGTCCGAAAAGTCACGGCTAATGCGTAGCTCGGGCACGTTGGGATTGTTGAGCGATAAATGGATGGTTCCGTCATCGTCCGTGTCTACGATGAAGTCTGGTATGATCTGTTGCATGTTTCGGCCTACAGCTTCCCCCATGGAGGATCCCGGACGCGGATTCAGTTTACACAACTCTTTGATAGCCTGCTCTAATTCCTCTTCGCCGACATTCAGCTTTTGTTGTATTTTATCCCAATGCTTACGTGTGAATTCATCGTAACATTGTTCAATGATGCTTGTTTCCAGCTTAAGCATTTTATCATCCTTCTTGCCTGGTAGCCCTGCTTTACGGTGAAGTTGAATCAGCAGACATTCACGCAAGTCACGTGCTCCTAATCCGGGCGGATCGAAGTCTTGTATGATTTTTAACGCCTTTTCCAATTCCTCCGGAGAAGTTTCTATGCCGGAATAGATTGCCAGTTCGTCGCAGATGCTGTCTAATGGTTTGCGTAGCAGACCGTCATCGTCTAGCGAGCCTATCAGATATTCAGCCAGTTGGCGTTGGTGTTCATTCAGTGCATGTTCACCCAGTTGTTCCTTTAGAGTTTCATAAAACGATGTGGTATCGGCAAATGGAATGTCTTCCGCCTGTTCGTCCTTGCTGCGGTTGTTCTCTTGCAGTTTATAATCAGGGATGTCATCTTCGTTCAGGTAATCACTCAATGAGTCATAGTCCGTATTTCCTCCATCTTCAGCGCTGATGTTTGTTTCATCCGGGTTGGCATATTCATCATCGCCATGCACGTCCTCGTGTCCCTCTTCCAGTGCGGGATTTTCCAGCAGTTCGGCTCTTACCCTGTCTTCCAGTTCTACCGCCGGTAATTCCAGCAGTTTCACAACCATGATTTGTTGAGGCGATAGGGTCTGTACTTGTTGCTGCGTCTGGGTTTGTATCTGTTTTGAACTTTGAGCCATACTCTTTTCCTTAGTTTACGCTACAAAAGTAGTGAATAGTTCGATAACACGAAATCTTCTTTCAGATATTTCGTGTGAAAAAGGGGACGATTTTTAAGAATGAGGGCAGAAAAAGAAAAAGGGTGCACCGTGTGATGCACCCTTTTCGTTTATAAATACCATTTAATAATTCGCGTTATGATTATCTCTCGCTTCCATATCCCATGGAAAGCATCTCGCTTTCGCCCATGACGGCCAAAGCATTGATTAAATAGACAAATAGCTTTTTCATAATTAATCCACTTTTAAAAATTAACACCTGAAAAACTAAAAACTCTCGCTAATCAAATGGGTATTATGAATGCTTAGAGCATTACATAACCCCAAATGTTCTTGTCGGCTTTACCGACGTTCTTAAAGATTTTCTTTAACATTTTCATTTTCTTGTCCTCCTAAAACAATCTTGTTATCCTATTGAAAACTCTCGAAATCTCATTGATTTCATGTTTTACAGCACAAAAATAGGGCCTTTTTGTGAGATGGCAAGCAAAACAGGGGAGAAAAACATGTTATATAACATATTTCTTGACCTGTATCAAAAATTCGAGTTATTACACATTGTGTAGACTGCCAAAAAGGACAGGATTGGGTGCTCTTTTGGCAGAATTCGGACGAAATGGCAGAACTGAGGGAAAAACAAGAAGGTTGGGATGAAAAAAGGGCACCGTAAGGCGCCCTTTCTATACCATATTATATATAGGAGACTTATTCTTTTGCTGGAGTCTTGGCTAATGTAGCCACTACAAAGTCGTAGAATTTGGGGACGGAAGGTATGTAAGCACGTTCATCAGGAGAATGGGGCGAACGCAATGTCGGGCCAAAGGATATCATGTCCAGATTCTTATAGGTAGCGCCGATGATGCCACATTCCAAACCTGCATGAATGACTTTCACGGCCGGTTCGGTGCCGAACTGCTCTTTATAGGATTCCTTCATGGCCAACAGAATGGGTGAATGTACGTTAGGCTGCCAACCGGAATAACCTCCACTTAGCTCCACCTTCATACCGGCCATGGAGAAGCAGGCGGTCAGACTGTCTGCCAGGAAGTCTTTCATCGTGTCGCAGGAGCTTCGGGCCAGGATGCGTATTTCCGCCTTTCCGCCACCAATCAGCACAATGGCCAGGTTAGACGAAGTTTCCACTGTGTCCGGCACCGTAGGAATCATACGCATCACGCCGTCCTGGCAAGCCATCAACACATTGATCATGTTGTCCTGAATCTCTTCAGGGACCACAAGGGCCGGCAGGTCGGCTTCTTCCATTTTCAGGCTGATGTTGTTCTCTATAGGAGCATACTCATCATTGATTTGTGATTCGTACTCGCATATGTAATCGTCCAGTCCTTCCATGTCGTCCGGATTGAACACTAGCACGGCATGGGCTTCGCGCGGAATGGCATTGCGCATATTGCCTCCTTCGAAAGTGGCCAACTGACAATCGAATTCCATCAGCAGGTCGTGAACCACACGCGCCAGCAATTTGTTGGCGTTTCCTCTTCCTTCATTGATTTCCAGACCGGAGTGTCCGCCTCGCAATCCTTTTAGGGTCAGCTTACGTGCCACCAGGCCTTCAGCCGGAGCTTCTTCTTTATATTCCAAGGTAGCCGTGAGGTCAATGCCGCCGGCACAACCGATGTATAGTTCGCCTTCCTCTTCCGAGTCCAGATTTAGCAGGATGTCTCCTCGCAGTACGTCCGGTTTCAGACCGAAAGCACCGTACATGCCCGTTTCTTCATCTTTCGTAATCAGCACTTCCAGCGGGCCGTGTTGAATGTCAGTGGCTTCTAACACCGCCATGGCAACGGCTACACCGAGTCCGTTATCAGCTCCCAAAGTCGTTCCTTTGGCTTTTACCCAGTCACCGTCCACGTAGGTTTCGATGGGGTCTTTCGTAAAGTCATGAACGGTGTCGTTGTTCTTCTGCGGCACCATGTCCATGTGAGCTTGCAGGATGACGCCTTTTCGGTTCTCCATACCCGGAGTAGCCGGTTTGCGGATGATGACGTTGCCGGCTTCGTCTACAAACGATTCCAGGGCAAGGCTTTTGCCGAAGTTTACCAGAAATTCGGTCACCTGTTCTACATGTCCCGACGGACGGGGTATCTGTGTCAATGAATAGAAATGCTTCCACACGTTTTGTGGAGCAAGTTGTAAGATTGTGCTCATAGGTATGAAATATTATAGTTTCGACAAAGATAATATAAAAAAGTGAGATACAGAGCAAATTGACAGATTTGTACGACAATTCGGGAAAAATACCGTTTGACAAAATCGTGGAGATCTGTTAGCGGAATTCATTTAGCGTGTATATGACTCTTGCTTATCCGGACATCCCGTTATTTTCCATCAGGAACCTGCTTCATTGGCAATACGCAAAATGCTGATAATTATCCGTTTAACAGTTTATTACAATTTATCTGCAATAAACTGTCAGTTTACTCTAATTAAACTGTGAGTTTATTCCCATTAAACTGTGAGTTTATTTTAATTAAACTGACAGTACAATGTGACTAAACTGGCAGTGAAACAAACATTTCTCTTGTTTATGAAGCCGCTCACACAAATTATTATTATTTTTGGCGTGTGAAACTAAATTGGGGAAAGAATCAATGAGCAGTAGAATTTTATCCATAGGAGTCTTTATGACGCTGATGTTATCGTCCCTGTTGGCCGGACATCGCGGGTATTGCAGGGCTAAGGAAGCGATAACCGCCGACTTGAATCAGGCTTTGATGCGTACATGGGAAGAGAAACAGGACAACATAGTCACGCAAGATTCCATCCGGGCCTATCGGCAGCTCAGACGGAATTCGGACGGTCCGGTATGGCTGGCCATAGCAGATAAAAAGTTGTGCCGTAATCTGAAAAACGGCAAACTGAAGGATAAGACATTCCTTTCGTTCGATGTGGTCGATGCGGCCTATCCTGGCACGCCAACCAAAGATAATTTTATCACCAGCGATACTTTACTTGTGAACAATCGGGAAACAGGGGCGACACTTGCCATCAAGAGTTGTGCCCGTCTTTCTACAGCGGCCATATTCCGTATGTCCGACCAGCGTTGGTCATTCCTATTGGCTCTCTCCGCATTGGTTTGGGCCATTGGTTTCAGATACTTTGGCCGTAGAAAGCAAGTTGAAAATGAGGAACCGCAAAGTTATGGTGGACTTTCCTATTCGGTGGAAGAGCGTTGCTTTTACGATGCGTATCGTGTCCCGCTGCACCTCACTCCGATGCAACACCAGTTGTTGCTGATGCTTTGGGAAAATCCTTCCCATTCGGTGCCGAAAGAAGAGTTGTGCGCAGCCCTATGGCCTAAGAAGGAGGATGCCAATGACACGCTTTACACATTGGTGAGGCGGTTGAAGCCGATTCTTGAGTCGTACAGCAGACTTCGGATTGTAGCTCATAGAGGGAGAAATTATTCGTTGGAAGCCAGATAGATAGGCGATTGTCAGAATAATGTCAGGAAGATGTCAGCCACATTTCCTGCCGTAGAATGAAGCGGAACGTACCTTTGCGCCGGATTTAAAAATGAAAGCGCAATGAAACGTATCAATTTACTTTTTATCTTAGGGCTGTTTGCCATCGCCGCATCGGCTCAGAACGAAACGGGAACCGTCGAACTTCAGGAAGTGGAAGTGAAAGCGGCCAAAGTGATTCATAAGCCCGACGGGCAAATCATTTATCCCACCGAAGCGCAAAAAAGTGCTTCTCATTCGGGCTACAGCATCTTGCAGAAACTCTCTTTGCCCAACATCCGTGTGGACGAGGTCATGCAGAGCCTGTCGGTCATTGACGGACGGGGAAGCGTCCAACTACGCATCAACGGCATTGTGGTGGGACGGGAAGAAATGCTGGCGCTCGCTCCCGAGAGCATCAGCCGGA
>CALUOV010000092.1 GCA_944322275.1 uncultured Bacteroides sp.
ATCATCATCACCGAAGGCGACCACCTGGGCCGCATCTTCTTCAAGGACCTCTACCAGACGCTGAAGCTGAACATCTTTGAATACTCCTTCGAGGAGCACGATGAGACGGTGGCCTACTCGCTGTCCATCCCGTTCGTGTCCACTTTCGTCTTTGCCGCCGTCATGAAGCACCAGGAAGCGCCGGGCACTACGTTCAAGAAACATATGAACATTGCCCGCGGCCTGCTCAGCGAAGATGACTTTCTGTTGCAGGAGATACTCTTCAACCCCCGTACCCCGTCGCAGGTAACCAACATCCGCACGGAACTGAAGAACCTCCTCACCATCATCGAGAACAAGGATGCCGAAGGTATGAAGCGGTATCTGACGAAGATCAGAGAGAATATCAGATAAGGTTCATATCCTATTATATAACATAGGCAGACACATTTGTAGCTTGTTTCACAAATATGTCTGCCTAATGTCTGCATCAGACTTTATTTATTATCGCGCAAGTCACGCACACGCACTGCCTTTCCCTCACTTTGCGGCAACGTTCCTTTCTTTACCAGCCGCACTTTAGGAGTTACCAGAATTTCATCTTTCAATTGACGGGTAATCTCTTTACGCATTTGATCCAGTTCTATATAACTGTCCACACAGAGGTCGTTCAATTCCACCTCGACTACCATTTCGTCTTGGTTATCCACCGTCTCCAGCGTGATGAGGTAGTTGCTGCCCAACTGAGCGAACTGCAGCAGAATCTTTTCAACCTGCATTGGGAATATGTTGACACCTTTAATGATAAACATATCATCGCTACGGCCTTTAATGCGGTCTATCCTCCGGTGCGTACGTCCGCAAGGACATTCTCCGGGCAGAATCCGGGTCAAGTCTCGGGTCCGATAACGCAGGAGAGGCATCATCTCACGGTCGAGCGTAGTCAGCACCATTTCGCCTACTTCTCCATCGGGTACAGGCTCACCCGTTTCAGGATTGATAATTTCGATTAAATAGCAATCTTCCCAAATGTGCATTCCGTTCTGTTCGGTACATTCAAAAGCTACACCCGGCCCATTCATTTCAGTCATACCGAAACTGTTGTATGCCTTGACACCTAACAAACGCTCTATCTTCTTACGTTGTTCGTCCGTATGAGGCTCGGCACCGATAACCAGCGTCCGCAAGCTCGTACCGGCAGGATCGATACCTTCGGAAAGGAACACCTCGGCCAAACGAATAGCATAGCTTGGAATAGCGTGCAGAGCGGTTGTCTTGAAATCGGTGATGAACTTGATTTGCCGCTTGCTGTTTCCCGCTGCAGCCGGAACCGTCAAAGCCCCCAAACGCTCGGCCCCATATTGGAACCCCAGTCCGCCAGTAAACATGCCGTAACCCGAACTATTTTGAAACACGTCAGTCTTGCGGATGCCCACCGCATACAAACAACGTGCAACCAGATTGGCCCATGAGTCCAGGTCGTGTTGCGAATGGACAATCACTGTCGGCGTGCCGGTAGTTCCGCTTGAAGAATGGATACGTACCCCATCCTCACGCATGTTCCCAGCCACGAGGCCAAAGGGATAATTGGCACGCATGTCCGCTTTCGTAGTGAAAGGTATTTTGCGAATGTCCTCCAGCGTCCGGATACTGTCCTCCGTAATGCCATGTTCCTTGAACACTTTCTGATAATAAGATGAATGGGCTGCGATATGGACAGTCTTTTTTAACCTTGTCAGTTGCAGTTCGCGCAGTTGTTCGCGCGGCATGGTTTCTATTTCTTCTTCCCAATACTTGTTATTCATGATACTTTCTTTTTGTTTGCTAATGTTTCAAACCTGCATTCAAAAAACTATTGATTTCAGATATGCGGCCAAAATTAGCAATAAAAAATCAAACCAGATTATCATTTTGGCGGTATTTTTTCACTGGAGGGATAAATATATGAATCCTTTACGCTCATCAAAGAGGAGATAGGACTTGTCATAAAAAGGGGGATGAAACGTATTCTCCGCTTCCGCCCCCTTTACAATACCTAAATAAGACTCGTACATTTACTCCGTCTTCTTCGCAGCCGCCTTTTTAGCTGTTGCCGCTTTCTTGGTTGCAGTAACCAGTTTTTTGGCCTGCTTCTCTAGCTTAGTATTGGCTTCATCCAGCTCTTTATGCAATTCGGCGATCTCGTCCCCTTGATTCTTGATGGTAGTCAGCAGGGCGTTCAACTCTTCGTTGTCGATATCTTCCGGATAGAGCGAATCTACACGTTTGATGAAGTCGCCCAAGATGTTCATATAGTTGGTGAACGCATCGTAAGGCGATTCATAGATGCCACGGTACAGTGTCAGGGATGACTGTTTAGTGGTCATGAAGCGGAAGTTGTTGCTGGCCTGTAGGTAGTCCCAGTCCTGCTTGATACGACGATCGTCACACAGATGAACGCGCTCAGCCACACTATACAGCTTATTGAATGCTTCACGCTGCATCACGTTACCTAGCCAACAGCTGGTATCTCTTTCCTCGTCCACCCACGACAACGGATCGGGCACGTCCAACTGAGAAACCGATTTCAACTTCGTGACAATCTCTGTTGGTGTAGAGAAAGTAATCCCTTTTTCCTTTGCGCAAGCAGGAAGCGCTTTCAAGAACTCTAAAATATTAGAAGACAGCGGCTGGTATTTACCCAATGCACAAAGCTCCATAAAGATATTGATGACCTGTTCTTCCTGAGGCAGTGCGTCAATCCAGCTGATATACTTGTCAGCAAAAAGCGGGAACTCGCTCCAATCGGAGTTGGAGAAACGCAGGCTGATGTCATCAGACAGTTTATAATCACGCAACAACAACTTTAGGTTTGGATTCATATTGCAATGATACACGTAATGCGGACTCTTCCAGCCCAATACATGCTTGGCACCTTCCGTCAATAAGCCTTTAAAGCCCATGCTAGCAACTACCGCACCAATCTCGTCATTGTAAATCAGACTGGAATTACGGAATACCTTCGGAGCCTTGCCGAACATCTCTTTCATTTTGGCGCTCTGACGCATCACTTCTTCCTTGAAGCAATCTTCGTTAGCCAGTGAGGAAAGGCCATGCGAATAAGGCTCAGCCAGGAATTCACAACAGCCCGTGTCGTTAAGCTGGTGCAACAAGTCGATCACCGTGGGTGCATAAATCTCCAGTTGCTCCAAAGCCACACCCGAGATAGACAAAGCAACCTTAAACGCCCCGCCGGAGTCCTTCACCATACCGATAAGTGTATTCAGCGCCGGTATATAGGAGTTCTCCGCCACGTCACTAATAGTTGTCTCATTGGCATAATCGTCATAATAATAATGATCGTTGCCAATGTCAAAGAAACGATAACGTTTCAGATGGATAATTTGGTGTATTTCAAAATAAAGACAAATCGTTCTCATTTCCTATTTGTATTTTTGTTTATTTACCATAATTTCTTAATACATTTTCATACAGGCCACGGACTTTCAGCCCTACTTTCTCCCACGTGATACCGTCCACTTCCTTCTTGCCTTCCTCCTGCAAATAGTGGAACAGGGACGGATTGGTGCAAATAGAATGAATGGCATCAGCCATGGCATGAATATCCCAGTAATCCACTTTGATGACCTTGTCCAAAATTTCACCACAACCCGACTGCTTGGAAATAATGGAAGGGGTACCGCACTGCATAGCCTCCAACGGAGCTATGCCGAACGGCTCAGATACGGAAGGCATGACAAACACATCACTGTCTTTATATACTTCGTACACCTGACGTCCCTTCATGAATCCGGGGAAGTGAAAACGGTCAGCAATGCCACGATCGGCTGCCATGTTGATCATAGCATCTAGCATATCGCCCGAACCTGCCATCACGAAACGAATGTTGCGTGTACGTCTGAGTACCATGGCCGCGGCCTCCACGAAGTATTCCGGTCCCTTCTGCATGGTGATACGTCCCAAAAAGGTTACGATTTTCTCTTTGGAGTGGTCAGGACGCGGGATATCCTGCAAGTCCTGCGAGAGCGGATACACTGCATTGTGCACGGCAAATACTTTACGCGGGTCCTGATGATACTCATTGATGACCGTACGGCGGGTCAATTCAGATACGCACATGATACAATCCGCATAGTCCATACCGTTCTTCTCAATGGAATAAACCGTTGGATTGACCTTTCCGCGTGAACGGTCAAAGTCCGTAGCATGCACATGGATACACAGTGGCTTGCCACTCACCATCTTGGCATGTACACCGGCCGGATAAGTCAGCCAGTCGTGGGCATGTATGATGTCAAACTGTTCCTTACGCGCTACAACTCCGGCAATGATGGAGAAGTTATTGATTTCATCGTGCAGATTGCCCGGATAACCTCCCGCAAACTCCATGCAGCCCAGATCGTTGACATGCATGTATGAGAAGTCCGCATAGATATGGTCGCGGTAAGCATAATAATCTTCCGGTGTCATTTGGCCGTACAGACGTGACTTCAAGTAATCGTAATTAACGTCCCGCCAAACAATCGGCACTTGGTTCATACCTACTATTTTGAGAAACTGTTCCTCGTTACCCGCAGGCTTAGGCATGCAGAATATTGTTTCCACATCCCCCTGCTGGTTCAATCCCTTGGTAATGCCATAAGAGGCAACGGCCAGGCCACCATATATCTTAGGGGGGAACTCCCAACCAAACATTAATACTCTCATTTCTGTTCCTCCTCCTTTAATGCGCGTTCATATTTATCCAGTAAATTCAAGATTCGCAATATCTCAGCCACATTCATGGCAAACGATACAGCACCTCGTCCCGTAAACGGCGGATTGCCGTCAAACAGCTCAGGCAACGTAGATATACAATGACGGCTCATCTCATCTTCCATGCCGATCAAATGCCGCTCGACAAACGAGATGCCACTCATCTTGTACATGCGCAAGTAGGCTTCCATATAGAATCCCATTAGCCACGGCCAGGCAGTACCCTGATGATAGGCGTAATCACGTTGTGCCTGTGGACCTACATAATTCGGATTGTATCCGCCACTTTTGGGACTCAGCGTGCGCAGCCCTTTCGGTGTAAGCAGTTCCTTGGTCACAATGTCCAGCACTTGACGCTTCTGTTTACGATCCAACGGAGAATAGTCGAAAGCCACCGTAAATATCATGTTGGGACGAACGCTCCAATCCATCATGTAACCATCTACGTAGTCGAACAGATATCCGTACTCATTACGGAAAACATCCACAAACGATTTCCCAGTGATTTCAGCCTGTGCATCCAACTTATCAGCCAGGATGGTGTTGCCCCCTTCCCGTTCCATGACAGCCACAAAGCGAAGGGCATTGTACCACAAAGCGTTGATCTCCACCACATAACCCGTACGCGGCACTACCGGATGTCCGTTTACCGTAGAGTTCATCCATGTTACGGCCTTGTCCGTTCCATTGGTGTAGAGCAAGCCGTTGTCGTGCAGAAACAGGTTGTTGTGTTTACGGCCCCGAATGTATTCCATGATGTCCACCAGGAGCTGCCCGTACTTTTCCCGGCAGTGCGAGAGTGACGTCTCCTTCGCATATTGCTGCAACGTCCACACCGCCCACAGCAGGATGTCCGGATGTTCTATCTCATAAATCTTATAAGTATATTCATCACCACACATAAACTGATAGAGCGCCTTACGGGCCGTCTCCATCACATCCTCAAACTCTGTCTGTTCACCAACGGCCAGCGTCAGTCCCGGCAGGGAGATGAACAAGTCGCGCGCACGGCACTTAAACCATGGATAACCGGCCAATATATAGTGCTCGTCTCCCTGCTTGTTGTGGAATTGGTGAGCCGCATTGGTCAGACAGTGCAGGAAGTTGTCGCGCGGCGTACGATCGGCCGCTTCCTCCTCAAACAAAGACAGCAGCGTATCGGGGGCTATCTCCGAAATGCCGGCCGAGAACACGATGCTTTCTCCTTTCTTAATGCCCACTTCGAAATAACCGGGTACGTACAAGTCTTCGTTAAAGTCGTAGCCCCGTTCTTGCTCTTTAGGATACTCAAATCCACGGTACCAGTCGGGTTGGAAGTGAAATTCATTGAACTTATTCAACTGCATGAAAAGCTCTGGATAACCCGGATACATGCATGTCTTAATGCCATTGGCTACCAACTGATAGTCGCGGTTTGCCTGTGGATTCTCGTGCGTATATTCACGCACACTGCGGAAAGCGAGGAAAGGACGGAAACGCAACGTGGTCTCCGAGTGAGCATCGACCAACGTGTAACGTATCAGAATACGGTTCTCATGGTGTACAAAAATCTTCTCCTTACGGAGGATGACGCCGCCCACACGGTATGTCGTTGCCGGAACATGTTCGCAATCAAACTCCCGGATATACTTATGCCCGTTGGGACTAAAGTGGTTTCCCTGGAATTTATGCAAACCGAGATTGAACTCCGCGCCGTGCTGAATCACCGTTTCATCCAATGAAGAAAGCAACACGTGGTTCTCATCGTCCAAGTTGGGCACGGGAATCACCAACAAGCCGTGGTACTTGCGCGTATTGCAATCCACAATAGACGTACAGTGATAAGCACCTGATTTGTTTGTGCGGAGGATTTCTCTAGGCAAAGACTCTTGCAGATTAATCATCAGCGTCCTGTCAAATCGTAAATAACTCATAGTTGTGCATATTTTAAAATAAGGTTAATATTCGGTATGATGGCTACCTTGTGTTGTAGCAATGCCCAAAAATACAAATTAATGTAATTAATCGAAATAAAAAAATCTTTTTTTTTCTCTTTTTGCATAAATAATTGTAGTATTGTGCCCGATTTATCGGTTTTGCCAACGACTCTTAACCCATTATGCATTATGAAACCAGATACACAACGTCTATTCCTTGCCGCCGTAATTCCTCTATTTATACTTTTCATACTCTATTTGTTGGAGTTTTTAGAAGTAAATATGGATTGGGACTTCACCCACCTGGGCGTTTATCCGCGCGCGCGTCGCGGTGTGTTCGGCATCTTTGCCCACCCGTTGGTGCATAGCAGTTTTAAACACTTGTTGGCCAACACGGTCCCTCTATTTTTCCTGTCATGGTGTCTATTCTACTTCTACCGGGAGATAGCGCCTTACATTTTTTTCGCTCTTTGGATAGGATGCGGCATCATTACCTTCCTCATCGGCAAGCCTGGTTGGCACATCGGTGCCAGCGGACTTATCTATGGTCTGGCCTTTTTCCTGTTCTTTAGCGGACTTTTACGCAAGCATGTGCCACTGATAGCCATTTCTCTTTTGGTAACTTTCCTCTACGGTGGTTTGGTGTGGAACATGTTTCCTCAGTTTGCCAAAGCCACAACTTCCTGGGAAGGCCATTTGGGAGGAGCCATCGCCGGTACCCTCTGCTCGGTAGGCTTCATGCGTTATGGCCCGCAACGCCCCGATCCATTTGCAAATGAGGAAGACGAGGATCCATCGGAGGAACAGGAGGAACAAACATCCTGATAACTCATCTGAAGGCCACGACATTGCATGTGCTTTACATAAAAAATCTTATCCTCACAAATTACAAAAGAAAATTCACAACCTGTCACATGCCAGGATCTACCAACTGCACAGCTTAAGAAAGAGAGAGACAAGTCTCTGAGGAATACAAAATTAAAATAGCCCCAATCTTTTGTGGATTGAGGCTATTGAAAATAGGTCTAAAACCGTAGGATATTACTCCCACTCGATTGTCGAAGGCGGTTTGGAAGAGATGTCGTATGTGACGCGGTTCACCCCTTTCACCTTATTAATAATATCGTTCGACACTTGTGCCAGAAACTCGTAAGGCAGGTGCGCCCAGTCGGCCGTCATGGCATCGGTGCTGGTCACGGCACGCAAGGCCACGGCACGCTCGTAGGTGCGTTCATCACCCATGACGCCTACAGACTGCACAGGAAGCAAGATAACCCCGGCCTGCCATACTTGGTCATAAAGGCTGATTTCCTTACCCGACGCATCCTTGGTTTTCCACTCACGCAAGCCACGGATAAAAATGTCATCCGCCTCTTGCAGGATGTGCACCTTCTCGCGGGTAATGTCGCCCAAAATACGGACAGCCAATCCGGGACCAGGGAAAGGATGGCGGCCTATCAAGTGTTCGGGAATCCCCAACTGGCGTCCCACACGGCGCACTTCGTCCTTGAACAACCATTTCAGCGGTTCGCACAGTTGCAGGTGCATCTCCTCGGGCAGACCGCCCACATTGTGATGGCTCTTGATGGTCTTGCCCGTGATGTTCAGACTTTCAATACGATCGGGATAGATGGTGCCCTGCGCCAACCACTTGGCATCCGTAATCTTACGTGCTTCGGCGTTGAACACTTCTACAAAATCACGACCGATTATCTTACGTTTCTTCTCCGGATCGGTCACGCCTTCCAAGTCTTTAAAAAACTTGTCACTGGCGTCTACACCTATCACGTTCAGCCCCAGACATTCGTAGTCGTGCAACACATTTTTAAACTCGTCTTTACGCAACAAGCCATGGTCGACAAAGATGCACGTCAGATTCTTGCCTATGGCCCGATTGAGCAACACAGCGGCTACAGACGAATCCACACCTCCGCTCAAGCCCAAGATGACACGGTCGTCACCCACCTGCTCTTTCAATTCGGCCACCGTCGTATCTACAAACGAAGCGGCGCTCCAGCTTTGGCTACATCCGCATACATCCACGACAAAATTGCGAAGCATTTGCGTGCCGTCCTCACTATGGAAAACTTCGGGATGAAACTGTACGCCCCACACTTGCTCGTCTTCAACCTGATAAGCGGCAATTTTCACTTTGTCGGTAGACGCAATCACCTTAAAATTGGTAGGGATGGACGTAATGGTGTCTCCATGGCTCATCCATACCTGCGTGTGCTCACGCACATCTTTGAATAAAGGATTCTCCCGCTCGAAGGTTTCCAAATGAGCACGTCCGTACTCACGGGTACCGGCTGGCTCCACCGTGCCCCCGTTGCTATAGGCAATGAACTGCGCTCCATAGCAGATGCCCAAAACAGGATACTTACCGCGGAAGTCGCTCAAGTCTACCTTAAAGGCACTTGCATCGTACACCGAGAAAGGGCTACCGGACAAGATGACACCCTTCACACAGTCATCGTCTTTCGGAAATTTGTTGTAGGGAACAATTTCACAATAGACATTCAGTTCGCGGATGCGCCGCCCGATGAGCTGCGTGGTTTGCGAGCCGAAGTCGAGAATGATAATCTTTTCTTGCATATAACTAACTTTCGAAATGGATAATATTCAATTAAAATACAAAGGTAAGAAAAAGTAAGGAATACACCCTGTTTTTATGTAAAACTTCGATATACATACTTACTTATTCTTGAGCAAATCACGAATTTCGGTCAGCAACACCTCCTCACGACTAGGGGCGGGAGGTGCGGGAGGAGCAGCCGGTTTCTCATCTTTCCTGCGGGCGGTAAGCCGCGAAATGAGTTTGACAAACAGGAAAATGGAGAAAGCGATGATAAGGAAGTCAAAAGTCACTTGCAGGAAGTTGCCATAATTCAGCGTCACGGCAGCTGCCACCTCCTTGCCGTTCTCCACCACAGCCGGCTTCATCACCCACTTTAAGTCCGTAAAATTCACTCCGCCTACCAACAGCCCGATAGGAGGCATAATAACATCCGCCACCAAGGATGACACAATCTTGCCAAACGCTCCGCCAATGATTACACCGACGGCCATGTCCATCACATTACCTTTCAAGGCGAATGCCTTAAAATCTTGCAACAAGCTACTCTTTCCCATTTTACTTTCCTATTTTACAATGAATGGCAAAGGTAAGCATAAATCCGTATATCCGCACCTCCTCAGCCCGAAAAAAGCCTCGCAAAGGCCGGGCCTCCGCACCATATAGAAAGACACAAGGCATGGACAAGGAGCGAAATGCAAACCACAGATAGCAATAACGCCCTCAATTAACAATAAATAACCCGCAAAATGAAAGAGTTAAAATAAAAAAAGGAAAAATTAAACCTACACCGATACGAGTATAAAAACTAATTTGTACTTTTGCAGCGCCATCCGCAAGGAAGGGCTGAATAAGAGAGATATTTAAACAAATATTTTTTGAACCTTTAAAGTTTAAACAAAATGATTAAAGTAGGTATTAATGGATTCGGACGTATCGGACGTTTCGTATTCCGCGCAGCTCAAAAAAGAAACGATATCCAAATCGTTGGTATTAACGACCTTTGCCCGGTAGACTACTTGGCTTACATGCTGAAGTATGACACGATGCACGGCCAGTTCGATGGTACAATCGAAGCAGACGTTGAAAACAGCAAACTGATCGTGAACGGCAAAGAAATCCGCGTAACAGCTGAAAAGAATCCTGCTGACCTGAAGTGGAACGAAGTCGGTGCAGAATATGTAGTAGAATCTACCGGTCTGTTCCTGACAAAAGAAAAGGCCCAGGCTCACATCCAAGCCGGCGCTAAATATGTAGTAATGTCTGCTCCTTCCAAGGATGACACTCCGATGTTCGTATGCGGTGTAAACGAGAAGACTTACGTAAAGGGTACTCAATTCGTATCTAACGCTTCTTGTACGACCAACTGCTTGGCTCCTATCGCTAAGGTTCTGAACGACAAGTTCGGCATCGTAAACGGTTTGATGACTACTGTTCACTCTACTACTGCTACTCAGAAGACTGTTGACGGTCCTTCTATGAAAGA
>CALUOV010000093.1 GCA_944322275.1 uncultured Bacteroides sp.
TGAAAACAGAATCCAGATATAAGAAGAAACTTATAACTGAATCCTGTTTCCATTTACACAAAATTTTGGACAGTGTCGCGGTGACAGTTCCATGAAATCCGTTCTAAAAATAAAGAAAAAGTTCGCTTTGGTATTATGTTATGGCTTTTTTAATATCAGTGTTCTATTGTTGATGTCCCACCATTCGGCCATTAAAGCATAGAATGCTTTGTATTCATCAGGTGTTAGTAACTGACTAGTAACGCGCAACGTTTGAGTAATGGTTACGCCATTGGGTTCTGACTGATAGTGGAAAGACATTTCTCCACAAGAATTGGATAACGTTTTATTTGTTTTGTTACTCCAATTGAATCCTTGAGGAAGGTGAACAAATGTTTTGTGATTAATATTTACAGTTTGAGGAAGTAGTATGTTTTCGCGGATGGAAGTATTAGTGGCGTAGGCATACAACGGCATCGCTTCTGCAGGGGTAGGCACCGTAATGATGCGCCATCCTTCAGCAGGAATTTGTGTATATGCCTTGTTGACTGTAAGGGTGTCTTTAAGCGCTTCGGGAGGGGAACATACGGTTAAAGACAACTTCTCTCCTTCTAGATCCGTTATATGCAGGTAGTTCTGCAGGTTGGCTTCCATATTTCCGTGTAAAGAGTTTGCACATCTGTTCCCGTCTTCAACCAGGATTGATAATGTTCCAGCCAGTCCTTCTTGTATTTCTGTGGGAGCCAGCCCGCATACGGCTACTTTCGCATCCAGTCCGGCAGCTTGTAATAACTGGATATGTAGGTTAACCAGTTCGGCTTGAGTACCATAGGCGGTACGGATGATTTCTGAAGCAGGGCGCAGGCGATAACCTGTTTCCTGCAAGGTCATTCCGCACAAGGCTTGCTTGTATAACCTGTTTATGTAATGGTTGATAGCCTGACGTATAGAGGAGAGTTTCTCCTTAGAGATTTGGCTTAGTTCTTGCGCTTTGGCCTGTACGATGTCCTGATTGCCAGGGACGAACTGACGACTTAACCATGCCAAGGCATCAGTATGGTTGTCCCACGTTGTGGCAATGAGAACAGGCATCATGCCGCTTGCCACTTGCTGGGCTAGTCCTAAGTTTCCACGCAGGGATGGATAACTGTATGGACGAGGTTGTACATGCTTTAGTGTCCAAGTAAGGGTTTTCATACCTTGCTCGTGCGTTTCAGTAGGTTGGACGGAAGCATTCAGTAGTTGGTAATGGCAGGTTTTGTCTTCAGGTATTTCTATTCGACACACAAATTCATCGATGGGTGAAAGTTCGCGCACCGTGCAACATACGTCTAATTCAGGCAAATAGTTGGAACGGCTGATGATGGAGTAATCCAAATAGATAGTAGCACCCAGTTCGAGTCCGGTATGTACAACAACCATTTCTTTCAATCTATTGTAAGCGGGAGCATTGGCTGCACTGGCTGGCAATACTTCCACAAATGCGTTGGCTGGTGTGTGGATAATGGTGCCATCTTTCTGTCGGGTATACGATTCGTGTATCTTCAACTCTTGATATTGTGGATCGTACACAATAAACGTTTCACCATAAAGGCTGTTCATAGCAGCATGTGTATGAAGGGTCAGAACCTTCTGTACCCGCATTTCCTGGCTTCCGTCCGAATGTAAGGTATATGTTTTGTGCAGTTTACGGAATTGCGCTTCCGGTGTGGCTTGCACTGGCCATGTTATGAGCAGGAGTATGCTTGTTATTATATAAAGATATAGTATTCTCATCGTTTCTTGTTTATTTTTTCGTTATTAGGATATAATTGCCATAACTTTTGGCAGTCCAAACCGCTTGGCGGAAGCTATTCCAGTCCGATGCTTCATACACTCGTTTCTTGAGAGCAAGTACTGTGTGCAATAGTAATTTATTGTCTTGCTGCGTTACATAGCCGTTAAATGTTGCAGCCGGACCATCTATACTATCCTGTTTACCTTTTCCAGTCATATGAAAACCGGAAGGGAGACGTAAGGTCTCATTCATCTCCACCAAACGCGAGCAAGCGTCTTTGAATCCGTATCTGCGTTCTTCCAGTTCGGTATTGATACGTAGGTAGGACAAGACTTGTGTATAAAGGTTATTCAGCACAAAAGGCTTGAAGAGGATTTCGCCATCTTCTGTTCGCAAGGCATATTCCGGTATCACGTATCGGAATGTCATCCGGATAGGCGCTTCCTGGTAATCTTTGGGCGAACGTCCGTAGTCAACCTTTATAAGACGTGCCTTAGGTGATACGTTTAACAATTGGCGTTCCAATGAATTATTCCATTCGCTTTGGAAACCAGTGGTAAAGATGCGGCGGATGTTACTATCGCTTTGGCCTTCGGCTTCAATGGTAAATGTACCATTTAATGTGCCGTCACTCGTCAGTTTGTTGTCTGCATAGATACGCACGTAGTGGTTTTCTGGTGATGATATCGGAGTCAGGCAAAGGTCTGTACCTTCGGGTGTACCAGGCAGGTAGTTCTGCTGCTGTTCGGCGCTACTCCATAACTCACGGCAGAAAGGCACCCATGTAGGGTCGAGAGGCATTAGTGTTCCGTTGCTTAGGCGTACTACCGCCACACAATGGTTGAAATGGTCAGCCGGAATGCTCTCCACACGGCTTCCAGCCATGGTCATGGCTGGATATGCTTCAAATCCTGCCATGCGCAAAAATGCGATGAGCGTGCCGGCGATGTCTTTGCATACACCACAACGATCCGTATAGTTCATCTTCAGATTGTGGAGTGTGAAGCCTTCTCCTTTCCCCATGGTGATACCGGCATAGCGGATGTTATCGGCTACCCAATGGGTTAACACTGCGATTTTTTCCATGTCTGTTTTTTTCCCGGCTATCAGTTGGTTTACTTTCTTCTGCGCTTCTGGGATAGCCTTAAAACTACCGTAATCCTCATTTACACCGTAGAACCAACGTGACTTTTCTTTCCAGTCGGCGGTAGTGGATATCATTAACTTCGGTGCAGCATCGAAAAGGTCTACCATATTAGGCTCACGCTGGAAAGGCATTAGGTCATTCACGGCAAATATATAAACCTTCTCTTCGCCTGCATAACGCATGGAAGAAGCGCAACTTCCCTGATAGAACTGGAATTGCAGATCTTTCTCTTTGGGTAGGCTGACTCGATAGACTTTATGCACTGTAGGGACGTTGCTCCAGAAAGGGACAATGTCATAGAACTGTCCACGCATGGGAGGAACGAACCGTCCGTCATCTTCTGTGGAAGGAACGTTGGTCAATAGGGCGTAAGTGAATCCTTTTTTGACTATCTCGTAATTAATGATATCTCCTGGGCGTAGTTGTCCCAATTCAAGCATAATCTGACGTGCGCCCCAGTAAATGGCACGTGCTGGAGCTGCATAGTCGAGTGTACGGCTTACGTCTACTGCGGTTTTCGTTCCATCAGTATGGTGGATAATAACACGTTTAAAGGAAGCAGCGGCTGTCAACGGGTCATAGTCGTATTTTAACACCCGTTGTTGCAAGGCTCCTTCTTCCGTCTGAATTTTTATTATACGGCAAATGGTAAAAGAGCCTTGTCCACTGGATTGTACAGATACATTCGTACTATCCAGTAGGTTGACGCAATCATAGCGGGTGTACGCTTCACCTTGTGCGGCTTGTTCGTAAATTTTCCATGACTGAGCCTGTGTCGTTGTTACTCCGTAAAGCAAGAAGGCAGCAAATGTAATAAATGTCTTTCTCATATATTATAATTTTTTTATCTTCGTTATCATGGCGCCGGGAATCCCATTCATCATCTCCTTCATCAAAATGGTCTTCGGAGCCCTTGCATGGCATAAGTCATACTGCATTCGTTTTCAAAACGCCCGGTTATCATTGTCATCGATATTTGGGGAAATGAAGCCGATGTGTTTCAAAGAAGAAAGGATGGTTTGTGGCAAACTTTTGCAACGGATTTTCCAAAACATACGGAGACATTTCCCTTCCGGATTGAATACGGCTATTTTTCAATGCCTTTATGTCTTATCTTTACTTCAATAAATCCGTAAGGTTTACTGTAGTAGATAACGTTCCACTTCAATAGCTGCCATACAACCACTTGCTGCAGCAGTAATGGCTTGGCGATAACGCGGATCTGCTACATCGCCTGCAGCAAACACTCCTGGCAGTTTGGTGCGTGGTGTGCCCGCTTCTGTAAGGATGTAACCGATTTCGTCCGTATCTAAGTAGGGCTTAAAGATGTCTGAATTGGGTTTATGGCCGATAGCAAGGAAGAAACCGTCAATGGGCAAGTCATAGCGTTGCTCGTCAGTTTCACCTAAACGTTTCACCAGGTGTACACCTTCTACGCCTTCTTCACCATATAGACCTATGGCATTGTGTTCGAACAGTACTTCTATTTTTTCATTATTTATCACTCGTTCTTGCATAACTTTCGAAGCGCGTAAATATGGCTTGCGTACTATCAAGTATACTTTATTGGCGAGTCCGGCTAGATATATGGCTTCTTCACATGCTGTATCGCCTCCACCTACTACGGCCACAACTTTCTTACGGTAGAAAAAACCATCGCATGTGGCACAAGCACTGACTCCCATACCGGCATATTTCTTTTCATCATCCAATCCTAAGTATTTGGCTGTAGCACCTGTAGCAATAATAAGCGTTTGAGCTTCTATTTCTTTTTCATCATCGATGGTTATCGTATAGGGTTGATGACTTAAATCAGCTTTCGTAGCTACACCATAACGGATATCCGCTCCGAAGCGTTCGGCCTGTTTGCGTAAGTCTTCCATCAGTTCGGGACCGCCTATGCCTTGTGGATAACCGGGGAAGTTTTCTACTTCAGTCGTGGTGGTCAACTGGCCACCTGGTTGCAAGCCGGCATATATTACCGGTGATAGATTGGCGCGTCCGGCATAAATAGCAGCGGTATATCCGGCTGGGCCAGAGCCTATAATCAGGCATTTCACTTGTTCTTTTTCCATAGTGCTTTTATTTTTAATTTTTCGTTATCTTAAATCAATGACCTCAGCGGTAGGATATTCCTTTTTATTGAACGTAAACATGTCATCGGGGTAATTCTCGCTTTCCGCGTCAAATGAAGTGATTTTGATGACAATATCTTCCTCACTGTCTTTCCTGCGCATCCTTATCTCTATGGGATACAACTCTACATGTTCCACGTAAAATTGGATACGTTGCCATTCCTTGTTCGGGGCTGTAGCTGTCATGACTATAACGGAAGCTCGTTTGCCACTCGACTCGAGTTGCAATGTATATCCTTGCCGATAAAGCCTTATCCATGCAAAAGGACTGATAGTCTGCAATTCTTCAGGCGTAGGTTCTGAGATATTCACTTCGTCATTCGCCTCCAAATAAGTCCATTGGGTACGTCCGTCAAACCAAGTCGTCATACCCGGCGACTTGAGGAAAAATTTTTCACCTTTCAGTTTGATTAGTCCGTATGAATATTCTCCTTCCGGTTGAATTGAATATATAATTGATACTCCATTAGAACGGCTGAATTTTTCTGCTATACGATCCAATAGGACTTTGGCTTCGTTTTCCTGTGCCGTAGCCGGCAATAGTCCCACAAAGAACGTCAGAATAATAAATAGGTACTTCCCTGTCATGTGTTCAGAGTTTTTACAATGTTTTCAAGAAATCTTCCAAAGATACAATATCAGTAAAATATACATCACGCGGCTTGCTTCCTTGTGCCGGACCTACTACGCCTGCTTTCTCCAACTGATCCATGAGACGTCCCGCACGGTTATATCCGATAGAAAACTTGCGCTGAATGAGCGATGTTGAACCTTGCTGGTGGGTGACGATGAGCCTTGCCGCATCTTCAAAAAGCGGGTCTTTGCGCCCTAAGTCTACATCTCCCAAATCACTTCCTGTATTTTCGTCCACATACTCAGGCAGGTAGAAGGCTGTTGGGTATCCCTGTTGGTGAGCAATGTATTTGGTGATTTCCACGACTTCGGGTGTATCAATGAAAGCGCATTGTACACGCACAGGATCGGCTCCTTGTAAGAAGAGCATGTCACCTTTACCTATTAGTTGGTTGGCCCCCGGACGGTCAAGAATGGTACGTGAATCTACCATTTGTGATACACGAAAAGCGATACGTGCGGGAAAGTTGGCTTTGATAGTACCAGTAATAATATTCGTGGTGGGACGTTGGGTGGCTATAATCATGTGGATGCCTACAGCGCGAGCCAACTGGGCAATGCGGGCGATGGGAAGCTCTACATCTCGACCTGCTGTCATGATGAGGTCTCCGAACTCATCGATGACTACCACAATATATGGCATATAGCGATGCCCTTTTTCGGGATTGAGTTGGCGGTTGATAAATTTTTCATTGTATTCCTTTACGTTACGGACATGAGCAGCTTTCAGTAAGTCGTAGCGAGTATCCATTTCTACGCAAAGTGAGTTGAGTGTTTGCACTACTTTGGTCACATCGGTGATGATAGGGTCACTCTCATCGGGCAATTTGGCCAGGAAATGATGCTCAATGACGGAATAAATGCTGAATTCTACCTTCTTGGGGTCTACCAATACAAACTTCAGCTCCGAGGGATGTTTCTTGTAGAGTAGGGAAGTGATAATAGCGTTCAACCCTACGGACTTACCTTGTCCTGTAGCTCCGGCCACAAGGATATGAGGCATTTTGGCTAAGTCTACCATGAATACTTCGTTTGTAATGGTTTTTCCTAAAGCGATGGGCAGGTCATAGGTAGATTCTTGAAACTTTTTGCTTCCAATAATACTTTGTCCGGATACTATTTTAGGTTTCTCATTGGGTACTTCGATACCGATGGTTCCTTTGCCGGGAATAGGGGCTATGATGCGGATGCCTAGAGCAGAAAGGTTCAATGCGATGTCATCTTCCAGTCCTCTGATTTTCGAAATGCGTACACCTTGTTCAGGGGTAATTTCGTATAAGGTTACTGTAGGGCCTACGGTCGCTTTGATGGAACTTATTTCGATGCCGAAACTCCGCAAAGTATTGACTATTTTATCCTTTTTGGCGTTCAGTTCCTCCATGCCTACGGTAGGTCCATTATCTTCGTAGTGCTTCATCAAATCCAATGTAGGGAAATGGTAATTCTCTAAATCTAAACGAGGATTGTAAGGTTCTAGGTTTTTCCCATTATATTCTTCGTCCTCGTTAGCTTCTACTTGAAAAGTTAATTCATCAGGAACTTCAGGGGCCTGTTCAGGTTTGTCCATCGGTTCTGATTCCGGTATTTCCACCACCATCGACACATCATCCGTCGAACGTTCGGGAGATAGCGAATCACCCAATTCAACAGAATTTTCCGGTTCATCATCTTTATCTTCTGATTTTTTCTCCTTTTCTGGTTGAGGAGTTACGAATCCAGTTCCCTCTCTCTCTTTCGATTCATTATCTCCTGTATCGGAAAGACTTTCTTTCTTTTCTTTCTCTTGCCGCTTGAATTCTTTTTTCTTCAGGAACTTTAAAGAAAACACATTCTGCAACCACGACACCGTTCGCGCACTTAAGTAAATAAAAAAACATACGGCTGTGGCCAACAACAACATCCAAACTCCCGGTGCTCCGATTTGTGATTCTAACCATCGACTCACATTATAACCATGCATACCTCCTAGATAAATGAATGAATCGGCATAGAGTGAAGTGAAGGCAAACCCAAAGAATATGCTAAACCAAATGAGTAGTAATGAGCATCCTATAAACCAGCGCCAAAGATGTACCTGACGTACTTTCATTAATTTGAGTCCTGTCATGGTAAGGAATACCAAGATGAAAAATGATGCCAGCCCGAAACAATTGTTTATTAAATAGTTGGCTAGTTGTGCTCCACGTGAACCGGCATAATTGTGTACGCCATTATCTACTGCAACAAGGTCATTTGAATTTCCTGAATCAAGAATGCTTTGATCGGCCGCTCCAGTGAAGAAAAATGATACGAAAGCTAGCAATAGATATACGGAAAAAAGTACGAGCATAAGACCTATGATAAAGGAAGCGGCCTCGTTATGTAATGCGGACTTGACTCTCGCTAACAACGAAAAATGTCGTGTGTTATCTTTGTTTTTCCCTTTTTTCATTTCCATAATTTATAAAGTTAAAATATAGTGACTAATGATAATAATTGCGATTATAAACTCTTGCCGTGCAAATTTCGTTTTTTTTCCTTAGATTACATAACTTTTCTCCTTAAAAAACGATGCTTAGTTGAAAATGCATTAGCAAACAATTTCTTATCGTTTAGAAGTGTATCCTATATTAATAACAAAAGCCTCTGTTTTTAGAGGCTTTTCGTTTTTTATGTCCTTCTTTTTCAAAACTCACTTGTGAAGTGGAACTTGATATGTTTAAAGTCCATCTGCGCCATCTGTAGTACGTAGCCTGAATCTGCAAGGAACACATCGCGTCCCTCACGGTCTTTAGCCATGTATTGGTATTTGCGCTTTTTAAAAGCTTCCAGTTCGCCAGGGTCATCGCTCTCTATCCAGCACGCCTTATAAAGGCTAACTGGCTCCCAGCGGCACCTGGCATTGTACTCGTGTTCCAGACGATACTGGATTACTTCGAACTGAAGCTGTCCTACAGTACCGATAATTTTACGTCCGTTGAACTGGTTGACAAAGAGTTGGGCTACACCTTCGTCCATCAGCTGGTCAATACCCTTGGCTAACTGTTTCTGTTTCATGGGGTCGGCATTCTCGATGTACTTGAACATCTCCGGTGAGAAGCTGGGCAGGCCACGGAAGTGTAGGTGCTCGCCTTCGGTCAGAGTATCACCTATTTTGAACGTGCCGTTATCGGGCAGGCCGATAATATCTCCCGCCCAAGCCTCGTCCACGGTAGTCTTGCGCTGGGCCATGAATTGGGTGGGACTGGAGAAACGCATAGTTTTGTCGTGGCGTACGTGATAATAAGGCACGTTACGTGAAAACTTGCCGGAGCAGACCTTACAGAAGGCAATACATGAACGATGGTTAGGGTCAATGTTTGCTGTAATCTTGAAGATGAATCCGGTGAACTTAGATTCATCAGGCATCACCGTGCGCTCTTCTGCCTTTACAGGCCGGGGACTAGGGGCTATCTCCACAAAGGTGTTAAGTAATTCTTCCACACCGAAATTGTTCAATGCTGAGCCGAAGAATACGGGTGCTACCTCACCTTTAAGGTATTCGTCCACATTGAATTCTGGATAGACACCTTCAATCAGTTCCAGTTCGCCTCGAAGCTTATCGGCCAATTCGTGTCCGATACGGGTGTTCAGTTCCTCGGTGTTAATATCTACCTCGACTTTCTCTGTAACGACCTGTTTGGAGGGTTGGAAAAGGTTGAGGCTGTGCTCATAGAGGTTATACACGCCCTTGAAACGAGGGCCACTCTCGATGGGCCACGTTAGGGGACGCACTTGAATAACCAGCTCTTCTTCCAGCTCGTCCATCAAATCAAAGGGGTCTTTCGCCTCACGGTCCATCTTATTGACGAAAATAATGACGGGTGTGTTACGCATGCGGCACACCTCCATTAGTTTGCGTGTTTGGGTTTCCACACCCTTGGCGCCATCCACCACGATAATAACACTATCTACAGCGGTCAATGTGCGGTAGGTGTCCTCGGCAAAGTCTTGGTGACCAGGTGTGTCGAGGATATTCACCTTGTAGTCTTTATAGTCGAACTCCATGACAGAGGTCGTAACGGATATACCACGTTGCTTCTCAATATCCATCCAGTCGGACGTGGCGGTCTTCTTTATCTTGTTACTCTTCACCGCTCCGGCCACTTGTATCTGACCACCGAAAAGAAGAAATCTCTCAGTCAATGATGTCTTACCCGCATCCGGGTGTGCTACAATAGCAAAGGTTCGTCTACGTTCAATTTCCGGGTTTGTCGCCATATTTTTATTTTAAGTCTAATTTCTGAATACAAGTTTCAAGTGATTTCTCCCAATGCGGTATCTCAATACCATACGTTTGTTTTATCTTTGTTTTGTCCAAAACAGAGTAGTGCGGACGTGGTGCCTTGGCGGGATATTCATCCGTGTGTAGAGGACTGACATGGCACGTGGTGATGCCCGCCAGTCTATGGATGGCCAGGGTGAAATCGTACCACGAACATACACCTTCATCGCTGAAGTGATAGATGCCCGGGCGGATACCTTGCTCGATGGCTGTAAAGATAACCTGCGCCAAGTCTGCAGCATAGGTAGGCGTACCTATTTGGTCGAACACTACACCCAATGTGTCACGTTCATGCCCAAGACGAAGCATAGTCTTTACGAAGTTACTTCCGAAAGTGGAATAGAGCCAGGCGGTACGGATAACCATCGTGCGTGAACACTTACACATGGCTTCTTGTTCACCCGCCAACTTGGTACGTCCGTAGACAGAATTGGGGCATGTAGATGCGTCTTCGGTATAAGGTATATAAGTCGTACC